>JBCDDQ010000179.1:0-9942 GCA_039180225.1 Pseudomonadota bacterium | reverse complement strand
CTCATACGCATTGCTGGCGGCAACACAGGGCAGTCCCACCTTCTGCAAAAGCAGGGTTTCCAGCTCGGAAAGCTGTGAGAACGGGCCGGTCACCTCCATCAGCTTTTGCTCGGTCAGCACCACCTGTCCATCTGCGAAGAAACGCCTCACCGTTGCGTCTGGCGCCAAACGCTCAATCATGCGGCAGGCAGGGCTCAAAGCAGCAATAACGCGCCGCCGCATAAAGATGGCATAGGTGACCTGACAGTCCCCGTTGGC
This sequence comes from Pseudomonadota bacterium, assembly GCA_039180225.1. Classification (GTDB taxonomy): domain Bacteria; phylum Pseudomonadota; class Alphaproteobacteria; order Rhizobiales; family CAJQND01; genus JAAEUE01. The sequence goes on along the minus strand of JBCDDQ010000179.1, from coordinate 9,684 downwards.
CTCAGCAATGCGCTTGGTGTGGCTGAAATACTTGTCGGTAAGCGCCTCAGCCGGCCCGGCGGACAAGGTCAGATCGACCAAACGATCGATCGCGGCATCGAAGCCCATTTCGTTGGAAACCTTCTGATCCACAGCATCTCTCCCGGCCTGCGGTGTGACAATTGCCCAAGGACGCCTTGAGTGTCGCCTGTCACACCGGGCAGGTCAAATGCAGAATCGGAGCGCGAAAACGCGCCTAGGCCTCGTTCTGGATCTGCTCCATGGCCGTGTCCATCAGCTCATCCATGGTACGCCGAAGCTGATGGTCGGACTGATCAACGTTCTTGGCGTCGAAATCCGCACGAACCTTACGGAACACGTCATCGTCGCCGGCCTCTTCAAAGTCTGCTTTAATCACTTCCTTGGCGTAGGCGTCGGCATCATCGCCGGTGATGCCCATCAGTTCGGCAGCCCAAAGGCCAAGAAGCTTGTTGCGGCGGGCTTGCGCCTTGAACTGCAACTCTTCGTCGTGAGCGAATTTCTTCTCAAATCCGTCCTTGCGCTGATCGAAAGTATTCATCGCGGTGGCTCTCTCCAATTGGTGGCGCAAATGCGCAGACACTGGGTGTTTTGTTGAATTAGATATGGTGTGGGTGGCCGTTCGGAGCAAGCCTTAGCTTTGACGCACCCCTAAATCAACCACCCAAAAGCCGCCAATGTGGATTCAGGCCACGTCTTTGCCAGCTGCGCCCTCTTTCGGCAGCCACTTGTTGATCATGGTGTTCAGATGTTCTGGTGAGGCCGGCTTGGCCAGATAGTCGTCCAAACCCTGTTCAAGGAGCGATTCCCGGTCTCCGCGCAGAGCATGGGCCGTCAGCGCAACGATCGGCACCTTCGGGAGGTTGTTCTCCTCTTCATACTTGCGGATTTCCAGGGTTGCCTCCACGCCACCAAGGTTCGGCATCGAAATATCCATGAGAATGAGCTTTGGCGGACACTGCTTGTAGGCTTTAACCACTTCAAGACCATCAAAACAGATCTCAAAATCATGGCCCAGATCAAGCAAAACAAACTCGAAGTACGTTTGGTTGATCTTGTTGTCCTCCGCCAGGAGAATTTCGGGCCCCTCTTCATCAGCGTCCGCACCAGTGGTCAGATAGGATGGGGAGAGCGACGGGGACTGCGTCTCAATCCTGGGCGCAGCCAGCGGCCAGGATGAGGGATCCTGTTTCGGCGGAGACGAGGCCTCCAGCGGCTGGGTACGGATAGGCGGAACCGACTGTTCCTCAAGCGGCATCTCCAGAACATCTGCCTCGATGGCCACGGTCTCCGGGCCATGCTCTTCGGCTATCGGCGCCTGGTCCTTGGCCTTTTCAAGGCAATCCACGATCGTTTCCAGAAGCACCGTGGACCGGGCAGGTTTCAGAAGATATCCATCTGCCCCCAAATCGCGCCAGGCCTTGCCATCGCCCTGCTGGCCCACGGAAGTCAGCACAATAACAGGCGTTTCCAGAATGCCCTGTTGATTGCGCAGGATCTTGATCACATCCTCGCCGGACATGTTCGGCATCTGGTGGTCCAGGATGATCAGATCAAACGCCCGGCCTTCGCTGGCCGCCTGCGTGGCCGCGCTCAAGGCATCCCAACCATTTGCGCAGGACTGTGGCTCAAAGCTCCAGGATGAAAGTTGCTCTTCAAGAATAGACCGGTTGACCTTGTTGTCGTCCACCACAAGAACCCGGGCGCCGGAGACATCCACCGGTGCCTGGCGCGCGGTGAGGCCCTGCTCATGGATCGCCAGCGGGATTTCACACCAGAATGTGGAGCCCTCGCCCAGCGTGCTCTCAAAACCGATTTCGCCGCCCATCTGATTGATCAGCAGCTTGGTGATGGACAGGCCCAGGCCGGTACCCTCGTGCTGGCGCGTGTTGCTGCCATCCACTTGTGAGAACTTGTCGAAGATCGTGTCGAACTTGTCTTCAGGAATACCGATCCCGGTGTCCTGCACCTCAAAGCGCAAACACAAGACGTCGCCCTGTCTGTCCCCAGACAGGTTGGCAAGCACATGGCCTTGCTCGGTAAACTTAATGCCGTTGCCCACCAGGTTCGTGACGATCTGACGGATCCGGCCCACATCACCCACGAGAACTTCCGGCAGATCGGGCTGGATGCGCACGGCAAGCTCTAGGTTCTTGTCCGCGGCGGCTCCCGACAGAAGCGCGCCGATATCTTCAATGCAGTCGCGCAAGCCAAACGGAGCAAGATCAAGCTCCAGCGTGCCGCTGTCGATCTTGGCGATGTCCAGAATGTCGTTGATGATCGTCAATAGTGCATTGCCTGAGTTGGCAATGGTGTTGGTGTAGGACAGTTGGCGCTTGTCCAGATCGGTTTTGCTCAACAACTCAGCCATGCCCAAAATGCCATTGAGGGGTGTGCGGATTTCGTGGCTCATATTGGCCACAAACTCCGACTTCGTGCGCACCGCAAGCTCTGCGGCCTCCGCCGCTTCGCTCTGGGCCTTGTGCGCGCTGATATCCACCAGATAGCCCACGATATAGGCCGCCGTGCCGTCGTCAGAACTGCCCTGATGGCTGTATTCGGTCACCCAGCGTTCTTCCCCATCCTGCCGCAACAAGCGGTAGGTCGACGTAAACCCCTCTGGTGCCCCTGAGGCCTTCCAGTTTTCCCAGGCGGCCTTGAGCGCATCCAGGTCTTCAGGATGCACCAACGCGCAAAAGCTGGCATTCGTGCTGGCCGCCTCGTCGGGGCACTGCCCGCTTAAAAATCGGAAACTTGGTGTGGTTCGAATGATGGGACGCCCCTCGGCGTCCTCCCACATAAACACACAGACTGGGCCATCTTGGAAGATCCGGTCAATCACAGCGCACTCCAGCAAATCCATCGCCGCCCCGGTGGCGTACGGTTGGTGCCAAAGATACGGCCTAAAACCTTACAACTCCTTGCCACTGACCCGTTTGAGGCGAACCGGCCGTCTCCATACCCGTTTGGGTACACGCCCGCCCCTAATCTGGGATGCCCTGGAGTTGCTTTGGGACTGGATTGTTGATAGTTGGCCTCATAAACCGCGGTTTGATTGTGTGAAATGTGGCTTTCAGCTAGGGTTCACTCCAGGGCTGAACACGAATCAGCACCACGGTCTGGAGCCCTATGCTGCATCGTGACCATCCATTTTCTTTCCGCGCGTCAGCCCCCCGCACCAGGAAAAGGCATCAACAATGTCCCGAAGACGCCGCCAAATCTATGAAGGCAAAGCCAAGATTCTCTATGAGGGCCCTGAGCCCGGCACAGTGATCCAATATTTCAAGGATGACGCCACCGCCTTCAACGCGCAAAAACGCGATGTGATCGATGGCAAAGGGGTACTCAACAACAGGATTTCCGAATTCATCTTTGAACGGCTTGGCGCCATCGGCATCCCAACCCATTTCATCAAACGGCTCAACATGCGCGAGCAGTTGGTGCGTCAGGTGGAGATTATCCCGGTTGAGGTGATCGTGCGCAACATCGCTGCTGGAACCATGGCGAAACGGCTCGGCATTGATGAAGGCACCCAGTTGCCCCGCGCCATTGTAGAGTTCTGCTACAAATCCGACGAGTTGGGCGATCCATTGATCACCGAAGAGCATATCGCTGCCTTCAACTGGGCAGGCCCCCAAGAACTCGACGACATGATGGCCATGGCCCTTCGGACCAATGACTTCCTGTCCGGCATGTTCGCCGCGGTGGGCATTCGTCTTGTCGACTTTAAGCTGGAATTTGGCCGCCATTACGAAAACGATCTGGTGCGCACGGTGCTGGCCGACGAGGTGAGCCCGGACACTTGCCGTCTGTGGGACATGAAGACCGATGATAAGCTCGACAAAGACCGGTTCCGCCGTGATCTGGGCGGGCTGGTGGAGGCCTATCAGGAGGTGGCCAGCCGGTTAGGTATCCTCAACAAGAGCGAACCGCAAAAGGGCGCAAAACCTGTACTTGTGAAATCAGACCGCGCCGAAGCTGCAAGCTCAGGCGAGAAAAAGTAGGACACTGCGCGAGATGCCGACGATGAAAGCCAGGGTAAAAGTGACCCTGAAAAATGGTGTTTTGGATCCTCAAGGCAAAGCCATCGAACATGCGCTGGATGGTCTGGGCTTTGACGGCGTCAGCGGTGTTCGCCAAGGGCGCTATTTTGAGCTCGATGTGGAGGCCGCGGACAAGACGGCAGCGGAGGCGTCCGTTACCGCCATGTGCGACAAGCTGTTGGCCAATACGGTGATTGAGAACTACGAGATTGAGGTTTCCTAGATGAAATCGGCTGTGGTCCTTTTCCCCGGCATCAACCGCGAACGCGACATGATGAAGGCGCTGGAAGCGGGCACCGGCATAGCACCGGTATCGATCTGGCACACGGAAACTGAATTGCCGGACGTGGACCTGATCGTCATTCCGGGCGGCTTTTCCTATGGCGATTACCTCAGATGCGGTGCCATTGCCGGGCGTTCCCCCGTGATGGCCGAAATCATCCGCGCCGCCAAGCGGGGCGTGAAGGTGCTCGGCGTTTGCAACGGCTTCCAGATTCTGGTGGAAACAGAGCTTCTGCCGGGCGCGCTCATGCGCAATGCCCACTTGAAGTTCGTTTGCCGCGAGGTGCGCCTACGCGTTGAAAACACAGACACTTTCTTCACTTCCGCCATGAACAAAGGCGATGTGGTCTCCTGCCCCGTGGCCCATGGCGATGGCAACTACTTTGCCAGCGACGACAAGCTCAGGCAGCTTGAGGATGAGGGCCGTGTGGTGTTCCGCTATGTTGAGGGCACCAATCCCAACGGCGCGGTCAATGACATTGCCGGCGTGGTAAACCGCCAAGGCAACGTGGTCGGTCTTATGCCGCACCCGGAAAACATGATCGAAGCGCTGCATGGGCGCACCGATTGCTGGCCTCTTTTTGAAGGCCTGGCCGCAGCCTAGCGGCCATCGCCCGTCGGCGCCGCCTGACCTTCATCAATCGCTGCCTGGACGGCCCCCGTGGCCGCTTTGCGTCTGTCTTCCTCCGGTCGGTCCATGTCCTCATCGGCAATCCGCACCGTCACCTGACGGTGGGCAAACTTGATATCGTTGGCCTCAAACAGCTCTTGGATGCGCGCGTACACGAATTTGCGGGTGACAAACTGATCGCCCGGTTTGGTCATGAATTTCACCCGGATGATCATGGCGCTGTCTTCCATAGCGTAAACCCCTTGCGACTTCAGGGGCTGCAGGAACATAGGCCCGATTTCCGGATGTTCCAGAAGCTCTTGGCCGAGCTTCTTCACCAATTTCCTCACCTTCTCCACATCCGTGTCATAAGTCACGCGCAGCTTCAGCTTCATCATCACCCAGTCGCGCGAAAAGTTCTTCAGAAAGCGGATTTCGCCAAACGGCACAGTGTTGAGCGGTCCATTGTGATGGCGCAGCTGGAAGGAGCGAATGGAGATCTTCTCCACGGTCCCCTTCACCTCTCCAAGGTCGATGTATTCGCCCTTGCGGAATGCATCATCCATCAGGAAGAAGGCACCGGAAAACACGTCCCGGATCAGGGTCTGCGCCCCAAACCCAACGGCAAGGCCCACCACCCCGGCACCGGCAAACAGCGGCGCAATGTCAACGCCGAGCTCAGCCAAAACAATCATGCCGGCCAATGCGACAACGGTTATGAGCAGGAAATTGCGGAAAATCGGCAGCAAGGTTGCCAAACGGGATTGACCGGCCCCCATCTCCGCTTCGCCATCCCCATGATCAGGGGCCGGTTCTTCCAGGGCGATCTGATAGTCTGTCCAAATGCGCACCGCCTGATAGGCCATATAGCCGGTAAAGCTGACCAGGATGATGTCCAGGAAGTTCAGGAATGGATTGGCCTCATTCTCAAAATCAAAGCCCCACAAATCCAGGATCACCGCAAATCCCAACAGGGCCAGCAAGATGGCATACCCCTGCTCGATCAGCCCCTTGAAGATGGGCCGCAAACCCAGATTATAGGCCTCATCCTGTTGGACCTCCTCACTGCCCCCCTCTTCCAGCACCGCCGTGGCCTCTTCCGGAGGCGCTTCATGAGACGGCCGTGGGTCAAAGTACCAATCGATAACAATCAGGCCCACGCCGTAAAGCGCCAGCGCCACAACGCCCACCAGCAAGGGACCGAACACCAGTCCATTGGCGCTTGGAAGATCAAGCAAAAGCCGAACGGCGGCCACGCAATAGGCACTGATGAGATAGATCACCACCAGGGGCTGCCAGATCTTTGACAGCGCCCGGCGCCAAAACGGAAAATAGCCATGCACTCCGGGACCCAAAATCGCTTGGGTGATGGCCTTGCGGTAGCTGAACGCATGGCCAATGAACATGATCACAATGACCACGCCCGCGATGATCAATGCCAGTTTGTGGGAGTTGAGATCCAGTCCCAGAGCTTCCATCCACAAGCAAATCCCCAACATGGTGGCTGCCACGGACATGATGGCAATGAAGGATGTGTAGAAGGATTGGGCCGTGTCATCTTCAAAATGCAGGAGACGGTAATTGGGAATGTCGGGCACGATGATGTTGAACATAACCGCACGCGACAGCCTGACAGCGAAGAAGACGGCAACGACAGTGAACCCGGTGACGAGCGTCTCGCGGTAGTTGTAGGCAATCACCCAGACCACAAAGGCCGCGAACGCGCTGGCCACCAAAGCCGTCAGAGCCATCATGAACGCCCGGAAGAGCAAGTATCTGATCTTCGTGGACCGGTCCTTGGGATCGGCAATGAACGTGTCGGCAAACGCATCGCGTGCCCAGAGATTTAGCCTGGATCCTAAGAACCTGCCCACAACCAAAGACAAAACGCTGACGCCCAAAGCCCAGAGCAACCAATACAGGTTGCCGTCGGTTGAGACTTTGGTGAGGGCCTCGCCGATATTGTCGATGAACCGCCCAGCGCTTTGCAATACGAGACGAAAGCGGAACTGGGCCCGATTGAGTGTGGCGGCCGGATCAAACTTGGCCGCTTCCTGATCCGCAGCCGCCTGGGTCGCGCTCTTTGGATCCACCACAATGACCGTGGCGCCCGATTTGCGGGCCTGCTCCAGGAACGGCTCAAGAGCCTTAACGGCCGGGGCGTCCTGGGTGGTTTGAGCCAAAACAGGCGTGGTGGCAAAGGCCAATACGCCGATCAGCAATACCGCGAGCAGTGCGCTTGCATGAACCCACAAATGCCGCGCAAATCCGCATGCTCCCGCCATGGCCGTTCCCTCCCGCCTTTTTGGTTGACGTATTGAACGCGTTTATCGAGGGTTTTTCAACACAAGATGACGCTCAAGTGCTTGTGGTAGACGAGGACTCAGTGCAGTTTGCCCGCGCTTGGTCCCTCCCCTCTTAAACGATGCGCAGCGCCGCCCATGTCCATTCCAAACGATATTGAAATCACCGACGAACTGGTGGCCGAACATGGCCTGAAACCGGATGAATATCAGCGCATTCTCGACCTGATCGGCCGCACGCCCACACTCACGGAGCTGGGCATCTTTTCAGCCATGTGGAACGAGCACTGCTCCTATAAATCATCAAAGAAGTGGCTGCGCACTCTGCCCACCACAGGCGAGCGGGTGATCTTGGGGCCAGGCGAGAATGCCGGGGTGATCGATATCGGCGACGGCCAGGCCGCCATCTTCAAGATGGAGAGCCACAACCATCCCTCTTTCATTGAACCTTACCAGGGTGCGGCCACCGGCGTTGGCGGCATTTTGCGCGATGTGTTCACCATGGGCGCCAGGCCCATTGCCGCTATGAATGCCCTGAGGTTCGGCGCCCCCGATCATCCCAAGACCCGCCATCTGGTGTCCGGCGTGGTGGCCGGCATTGGCGGTTACGGCAACTCGTTCGGGGTGCCGACGGTGGGCGGTGAGGTTAACTTCCACCCTCGATACAATGGCAACATCTTGGTCAACGCCTTCGCGCTTGGCCTGGCCGATGCGGACAAAATCTTCTTGTCAGAAGCCAAAGGCGTCGGGCTGCCTGTGGTCTATCTGGGCGCAAAAACCGGACGGGACGGTATCCATGGCGCTTCCATGGCAAGCCAGGAGTTTGCCGACGATTCTGAAGAAAAGCGCCCCACGGTCCAGGTGGGAGACCCGTTCACCGAAAAGTGCCTGCTGGAGGCCTGCCTGGAACTGATGGCCTCAGGCGCGGTCATAGCCATCCAGGATATGGGAGCTGCGGGCCTCACCTGTTCTGCCGTGGAAATGGGTGCAAAAGGCTCGCTCGGCATCGATCTGGATCTGGATCAGGTGCCCTGCCGCGAAGAGGCCATGAGCGCCTATGAGATGATGCTCTCTGAAAGCCAAGAGCGCATGCTCATGGTGCTTAATCCAGAACTGGAGAAAGAGGCTGAGGCAATCTTCACCAAATGGGGCCTGGATTTTGCCATTGTGGGCAAGACCACGGACACCCTCAGGTTCCGCATCTTCTTCCAGGGCGACAAAGTGGCTGACCTGCCTATCAAGGAGCTTGGCGACGAAGCGCCCGAGTATGACCGCCCCTGGGTCGCCCCACCTCAGCCCGCGCCCCTCAGCCATACTGATGTGCCGCCGCCAAATGATGCGGCCGATGCCCTTCTCACCCTGATCGGCTCGCCGGACCTCTGCTCCAGGCGCTGGGTGTGGGAGCAGTATGACCACCTCATTCAGTCAAACACGGCTCAAATCCCAGGGGGCGATGCCGCCGTGCTGCGCGTAGATGGTGCCCCGCACAAAGGCCTTGCCGTCTGTGCCGACGTCACCCCACGCTATGTGGAAGCCGACCCGTTCGAAGGCGGCAAGCAGGCGGTGGCTGAAGTCTGGCGCAATCTGACCTGTGTCGGAGCAGAGCCGGTGGCCATCACCGACAACCTCAACTTCGGCAACCCAGAGCGCCCCGAAATCATGGGCACGCTCGTTCGGGCCATCCAAGGCATCGGTGAGGCGTGCAGCGCCCTGAACTTCCCCGTGGTGTCAGGGAATGTATCTCTTTACAACGAGACCAACGGTGAGGCGATCCTGCCCACGCCGGCAATTGCGGGCGTTGGGTTGCTGCCTGACCTTTCCAAGATGACCACATTGGCGTTCAAGCAGCCAGGAGAGGCGATTGTGCTGATCGCCGCAAAAGCACCTGCCGGACATCTTGGTCAATCGCTCTATCTGCGCGAAATCTTGGGCCGCGAAGAAGGCCCGCCCCCGCCCGTGGATTTGGAGGGCGAGCGAAAAACGGGGGATTTTGTCCGCGGGCTGATCACCGAAAGCACTGTGAGCGCCGTCCATGACATTTCCGACGGAGGCCTTGCGGTCGCTTTGGCTGAAATGGCCATGGCCTCTGGGCTTGGCGCAGCGATCTCCCTGGAGTTCGCCCAGTCACCGGACCACGCCGCACTGTTTGGCGAAGACCAGGGCGTTTACATTATGACCACAGCTGACTCAAACTCTGATGAACTCATCACAACCTCCCGGGAAAAGGGTCTTTTCGCATGCCGGATTGGCACAACAGGCGGCTCGGAATTGACCTTTGGCGCCAGCGCCTCCATATCTGTTGAAAGCCTGAAGGACCGTCACCAGCGTTGGCTGCCGGCGTACATGGCCGGCGAACTGGCCATTTAGGCGCAACAAAACGGGAGACCACGCATATGCCGATGAGTGCCAGTGACATTGAAGCCATGAT
>JBCDDQ010000178.1:0-9950 GCA_039180225.1 Pseudomonadota bacterium | reverse complement strand
CTCCGGCGTGAAGTTCACCGAGCGCGACGCCATGGTGCCACCCGCAGCGCAAATGAGACCTGCACTGAGCTCAGAGTTGCTGTCGGTGCGGATGGAGGCAAAGCTGGTTGAGTTGCTGTAAACCCCGCAGTCTTCCGCGGTCAGGCGGGCATTGTTGTCCAGATGGACGCCGGCCAGAATACCTCTGTCCATCAGGCCGAGGACACAGATCTTGGTGCTGCCCACCACGTGGGCCGTGGCGGAGGCCGATGCGCGCTGGTCTGACACGCCCAAGAGGCCGGAGAAAAACGGTTTCCAGGTCTTTGTCAGATCCACCCGCACGCCGGTGAAGCTGTCCACGACGGTTGCCTTCACGGCCAGTCTGCTGGCTGAGCTGCCTAAGGACTTGGAGTTGGCCAGGCTGACCTTTGCGTGGGTCTCGGCCGACTTCTGAACCTGCGCCTTGCTGGTGTTGGCGAGCGCGATTTCGCGCGCAGCCGCAAGGGCTGCTGCGTCGGCCACCGACTGCAGTTCAGTGTTTGCTTTTACTTGGATTGCAACTTCGATCGCACTCGCGGCTGCTACAAGCAGGACTGGTGATGCCAGCCCGAATATTAACGCGATAGTCCCCCGGTCATCCGCAATCAGCCTGTCACACAGGCTCCTCAGTAACCGCACAGCCTTCGCCCTGTCTTGTTATATACCCATATTGTTACCCCGGGTTTGGGGTAACCTAGGCGAAACAGATATCCAATCTGCTAAATTTAGCTGCGGATTTGAGACAAAGTTTAACGGGCGGACTTGCCACTTGTTAAGGCTGTTTTCAGCCACCGCGGGCTTCAAGCCGCATCTTGATGGGCCCCACCGCTTTCCCGTTGATCAGCTGGTTCACATGCGGGCTCTCGCAGGTGTCCAACAGGGATGTGGGCCCGCTCCACATCAGCTCGCCCTGGTGCAGCATCAACAGCTGGTCATACTCCCCGCGCGCAGACGCCATATCGGAGGTGATGGCCAGAACGGTGGCGCCGATCTCGCTCATGGAGCGGGTGATCAGCTTGTTGATGGTGTTGGTGGTGATGGGATCAAGCCCGGCCGTGGGCTCATCGAGCAGCAACAGGGTGGGCGAGCCGGCCAGCGCCCGGGCAATGCCCACACGCTTCTGCATGCCACCGGAAAGCTCTGAGGGCAACAGATCGGCCGTCGTGGCCGGCAGGTCCACCTTGGCCAGCTTGTCAATCGCCAGCTCCCGGGCGGCTGTGCGCGACAGACCCTGGGCCTGGGTCAGCTTGAAGCTGATGTTTTCCCAAACGGTGAGGCTGTCCAACAGCCCGCCTTGCTGGAAACATACGCCCACATCCATCATGTATTTGGAATGGCCGGCGCTGCCGGAGGCCGGCACCGGCTGGCCATCCACCGTGATTGTGCCGTGTTCAGGTTGCGTGATCCCCATAAGGCACTTGAACAAAACGGTCTTTCCCGAAGCGGCCGGGCCGATCAGCACGGTCTTCTTGCCGGACAGAATATCAATGCTCACATCGTTCAGGACGCGCTTGTTCCCGAACGACTTGGAGAGGTTGCGTATTTGAACTTTGATTTGGGGTCCCATGACCTGGTCTTGTTGCCGCTTTGCCGTGCCGATTCCAGATCACCGTAGGCCAGTTCGCGTGATTGGCCAATTGCAGATTGGCCGTTACCGACAGCTAGCTGTGGCGTGTATTCGATACCGCGCCTGAAGATTTTAACTATAACCAGAAGTAGTGATGCATTGACTTTAGGTTGAATTTATACTTCAAAAAGGTGTTGGGGATCTGTTTGTTGAGTACAAAAAAGTACAGGGACGTCATAAATGAATCGGCTTGCACCATTCGCAGGGGGAATGGTCTGTGCGGTCGTGCTCTCCGTTCCGGCTCTCGCCGCGGACGAAGGTAGTCTTCCACACGCGTGTGCTGTCTCGACCTTCAATGGCAAATTTGAGGGCGCCGGCGGCTATTTTGAAGATGATGGCTCAGGCGCGGACGGGCGCGGCCATGGCGCTTTGTCGTTCACCATGCCGCTGGGCTGTGAGTTGGGTTTCCAGCTCGACACGGCCTTCGGCACCTTGGGCGGCCGAGAGGCCGGCGGGGTGGGCGCACATTTGTTTACCCGCGATCCGTCGCGCTATCTGTTTGGGGCCTACGCGTCCTACTCGGCGATCGACAATTTCACCACGACCAACGATATCTTCCGCGTGGGCGCGGAGGGCGAGTTCTATCTGGAGCAGTTCTCTTTTGAGGGCGTGGCCGGGTATGAGGACGCCGATTTCGGGTCTAAAGACTGGTTTGGCCAGTTCACCGCGGCCTTCTATGCCACCGACAACGTTCGCGTTTCGGCCGGCTACAGGCATTTTTTGTCGGTGGATGCGGGCGTGGCTTCCGTTGAGTGGCAGCCCCAGGGCTTGGGCGTGCCGGTCTCCTTGTTTGTGGAAGGCCAGGTGGGCAGCAACAGCTATGCGTCCGTTTTTGGCGGCTTCCGGTTCCACTTCGGCGCCGGCGACAAGAGCCTGAAGCGGCGCCACCGCGAAGATGATCCGGGCAACCTGCTGATGAACCTTCTGGCGACCACGTGCACGGGGATGTTCCCGGCCTCTTCGTCGTCGACGGACGGTGTCATCGACGATGGCACGCACGGCGCAACCAAGATCCCCGTCAGCTCTCCCTATACGGACACCTGCGGGAACAGCGTCGGCTCGTCTTCGGTGTCCGCCGACGGCTTGGACGCGGTTGATTAGAGGGAAACGCGAAGCGCCTCACAGCACTTCCGTGCGGAACGCAGGAAACTTGCCGCCGAAGCCAGGCCCGAGCGCGGGCACGGGGCGGCAGGTGACGGCGATCTCTTCGGCCACCACCGCGCGAACGTAATCCGCCGCACCGTCCGGCGCCGGGGGCGTTTCGCCGGGGCAGGGCATGTAGCGGACCTCCACCGTGGCCTTGGCGGTTTGCACAACCTGCCAGCGGCACGGGCCCAAATGCCTGGCCATTTCCTCAAACGACAGCGCCAGCGGTGCAAAGCTCCCGTCCTTGAAGGTGTAAAGCTCTGCGCGCCGGCCCAGAATGGTGTCGATCAGCGGGGCAGGGTGTCCGCTGCTGCACGGCTGCGGTGCCAGGCACACATAGTCGTCGAACCGGTAGCGCACGAGCGGCATGGCCAGATTGAACAAGGGCGTTGCCACAACGCGTCCGATCTCGCCCGGGGCGACCGGCGTGCCGTCTTCGCCAACAACCTCAACGATTGCGAGCTCTGAGAGCACGTGATAGCCGGATGAAAGGGGGCTCTGGTTGGCCAGAGTGCCGCATTCGGAGGTGGCCAGAACGTCAGTGATCTCGGCCTTCAGGTGCGTGCGGGCCTGGTGGCGCACAGCCTCGTCGACGCGCTCTCCGACGCTGAGAAAACCCTTGATCTCCGGCAGCGGCCCGGATGCCGAGGCGGCAGCCCGGGCGAGGCGGACAATGTTTGAGGGCAGTGTGTTCACATAGACCGGGCCAAGCTCTGCCAGCCATTTCAGCTGGAACTTGGGATTGTGGAGGATGGACAGATGATGGCGCCGGCCTCTCTCCTCAGGGGCCAGCCAGTCCGGTCCCCAGCGCGCGTTTGCGCCGTCCTGCCGGCCGTAGCGGGGCGGGCTCGTGGCCTGGGCTCTGATCATGGCAAGGTCGTTCGACCAGTCGACCCGGTGGTTCTCCAGATGGCGCCAGGAGGCGCAGGCCACCGCCATGCCGCACAATTGCGTGTTGGGAATGCGCAAGGGAACGCCGGTGCTGGCCGAGCTTTGGGCATAGACGATCTTCCCGTGGGCTTCGGGCACGACGGGCGCGCGCAGGGCCTCGGCCTCAGCGATGATATCTTTTTTGGTGAGCATGGGAATTTCGGGCCAGCGTTCAAAATCATACGTGCCGTTGGCCCGCCGGATGGGGGCCAGGCGCTCGCGGTAGAACGGCAGGTTGGCGTCCACATGCTCAAGAAACGTGGTGGCCACCTCCCGCTGGTGGCTGACCAGTTGGCTTGGGCTGATCGTTTCGGCGGCCTTGAGCGACTGATAGAAGCGATGGGCCAGCTCATAGGGTTCCGGGATGCTGGACATTCCGCCAGCTTTGCGGTTTTGTCGCGGCCAAGTCAATCAGGCGCAAAGGGGCAGGCAAGGTGGAGCCGGTTGTGGTTGTGGGGGCGGATGATCCCTTTACAAGCGACGTTCTGGAAACCCTGGGACGGCTCAACACAGAGGTGGCGGCCGGGGTGATGACCGCGCCGCCCGGCTGGAACCTGGCGCCGCTGGCCGTTGTGCTTCAGGATGAGGAGGTCTGCGATCTGCTGGCGGTCCACAAGGCCGTTTTGGGCAGCAACGCCCCACGCAACCGGCGGCGCGTGCAACGCTTTGCGGTCCGCGTGGGCTTTTCTCAGTTTCCCGCGATTGTGGATCCCACCGCGGTGGTGGCCTCCAGCGCACGGCTGGCCGACGGGGCCTACGTGAACGCACTTTCGGTTTTGGGCGGACAGGCCGTGCTGGGCGCTTATGCCATCGTGAACCGGGGGGCGAGCTTGGGACATCATTCGGTTGCGGAGGAATTTGCCATGCTGGGGCCGGGGGCCGTGGTGGGCTCAAACTGCCGAATTTGCGAAGGGGCAACGCTGGGGGCAGGGGCGGTTGTGCGGCCGGACACGGTTGTGGGCCCGGGCGCGATTGTGGGGGCCGGGGCGGTCGTGGTGAAGGATGTGAAAGCGAACGCGATTGTCGTGGGCACTCCGGCGCGGGCGATCAATGAGGCGCCCGATTGGGGCGATGAGGGGGCGGGTGATCGCGCTTGAGGTGATGGCGCGATTGCGGGTTGAGAAGGCTGACCTTGTTGAGGGGGCTTATGCTGACTTGTTGAGACAAGGTGGGGATGTGGAGCGATGAGCTTTGCGGCGCACCGGTTTGGACGCCCAGCCCCCCTTAAGGCGATCCTCGTCGCCGCGCCCGTGCCATTGAAACAAACGAAACGCATTTCCCCGATCTCGGACATCCAACTGAAACAACGATTGGGTATCTAGCGCTCACATGAGATGCAACGGTGCGTGCCACCGTCATCGCTCGGACCACTCAACGCATCGTGAGAATTGATCATGAGTTACACCGATACCGGCTGCACATCCGATCACAATCGGCCCCAGAAACGCACCGGGATGGATCGCGGCGCGTCCGCACCGACACGCACCCCTGCGCAGCCCTGCGCGGCGCCCGTCTCGGGGCTCATGGATGAACGCGAGGAGCGGCTCTTCAAGTCTCTTGATTACGGCAATGAGGGATATGTGCTCACCAGCAGCTTGCAGCGTGCGCTTTCGAACATCGGTTTGGGGGCAAACGATCAGCGGCTGAAAGAGAGCATGCGGGCTTTGGCGGCATTTGTGGAGCAGAAACGTCTGCCGGAGCAAAAGGATGCGTCCCGCCACATTCCCCGGCAGGTCTTCATAGATGCGGTGCGCAGCAACATCGTCCTTATTGAACGTGCCCTTCAAGGTCGCATGGTCATCCCTGACTTTCGCACTTTCTGTGATGAAATCGACGGGCTGGTTGAACGCACACGGGCGAACCGTCAGGGCGCTCCGGCCGATTACATTCCGCAGCTGAACCTCCAAGAGCCCGATGTTGATCGCTTCGCCGTGGCGCTGTGCACGGTGGATGGTCAGCAATATGCGACGGGAGATTGTGACCGGCGGTTTACGGTCCAGTCTGCGTCAAAGCCGGTGAGTTACTGCATGGCCCTCGCGGAGCATGGTCCTGGGTTTGTGCACGACTATATCGGCCAGGAGCCAAGCGGTTCCTCATTCAACGAACTGACGCTCAACAAACGGAACAAACCGCACAATCCCATGATCAATGCCGGGGCGTTGATGAGCAGCGCGCTGATCGGCCTGAGCGGGCGCACGGCAGGTGTGGACCAGACCGATCCGAGGGCCTGGGCGGGCGAGCGCTTTGCGAAAGTGGTTCAAACCTGGCGGGCGCTGTGCGGTGAGGAAGAGCCCACATTCTCCACGTCGGTGTATCTTTCTGAGCGGGAAACGGCGGATCGCAATCATGCGCTGGCTTACTTTATGCGGGAAAAACGGGCCTTTCCTCCGGAGGCCTGCCTTCATGATGTGCTGGACTTCTACATCCAATGCTGTTCCATCGAAGTGACCGCGCAGATGATGTCTGTCGTGGCCGGCACTCTGGCAAACGGGGGAATTTGTCCGGTCACCGGCGCGCGTGTGTTCAGTTCTGAAATCGTCCGCTATTGCCTGTCGATGATGTCGAGCTGCGGGATGTACGATTATTCCGGCGAGTTCGCCTTCAAGGTGGGTTTGCCTGCGAAAAGCAGCGTGTCCGGTGTGGTCATGGTTGTGGTTCCCAATGTTATGGGCCTGTGCACCTGGTCGCCACGGCTGGACGCCATCGGCAATAGTGTGCGCGGACTGGAGTTTTGCCAGCGTCTTGTGGACACCTACAACTTTCATAATTTTGACAGTCTGAATGGCTTGTCCGGCAAGCGCGATCCGCGGATGGACCCAATCCATCAGAAAGCGCAGTCGGTCAACGAAATGATACTGGCGGCGAGCAAGGGTGATCTGGGCGCCATCCAGGAGCAGCTCAGGCGCGGCTCGGACCTGCAGTGCAAAGATTACGATCTTCGCACCCCGTTGCACCTGGCCGCCGCAGAAAACCAGCTGAATGTGGTCACGTTCTACATTGAGCGCCAGCAGCGCGATCCGGGCAGCGTCGACCTCAACGCTCGCGACAGGTGGGGTGGGACACCGTTGGACGATGCCTATCTGCAGTCGCATGCGGAAATGATTGAGTTGCTCGAGCAGGCCGGTGCTGTGCGCGGTGATGCCCGCGAGCGAACGCCTGCCCAGCGCATCAACCATCCCACGTCGGTGGTCAATGACCCGTTGAAGACCGGCGAGCTCATCTGGGCAGCAAGCCAAGGCAACCTGACGGCAATCTCAAAACTGGTCGCGCAAGGCGTTTCTCTGGAGGCGGCCGATTATGATCTGCGAACGGCGATGCACCTCGCGGCAGCTGAAGGAAAGTCCGACGTTCTGCACTACCTTTTGGCGCATGGCGCAACGGTCAATCCCAAGGACCGCTGGGGCAACACGCCCTTGGACGAAGCTGTTCGCCACAACGCCGCCGATGCTGCAGAGCTGCTCCGCGCAGAAACCGGGCCCGCCGGACATTCCGGCACGGCAGCTCCGCCATCCCCCGAATCGCCCGGTTCCGCTAATCTGCCGATAAGGCTCGCTTAAGCCATATCAGCTACGCTCCCGCGGAGGATCGGGAGACACATGAATGGTGAAAACCCTGTATACACCCAGCCGCGCCCCAATGGTTGACGCCAAGGTTACGCGCGCTGAGCTGCTGGGCTCGCTAAGCCATGCCCTCGATTTGACCGAAGGCCAGCCCGTGGGCCATTGCCAGCGCAGCTGCTGGATCGGCTTCCACATCGGCCTTGAGTTGGGGCTGGACGCCGGCGCTCTGTCGGACCTTTTCTATACCATCCTCCTCAAGGACCTCGGTTGCAGCAGCAATGCCGCGCGGATCTGCGAGCTTTATCTCACCGATGACTTGAGCTTTAAACGGGACTTCAAAACCGTCGATGGGTCCCTGGGCGCCGCCCTGCGCTTTGTGATGGCCAAGACCGGGTTGGAGTCCGGCCTGTCGGAGCGTATCCAGGCGCTGGTCAACGTTCTGAAGAATGGCGGCCAGATCTCCAATGAGCTGATTGAGACCCGTTGCCAGCGCGGAGCAGAGATTGCCCGCAAGATGCGCTTTTCAAGGCCGGTGCAGGAGGGCATTCGCGCCCTGGACGAACATTGGGACGGCTCAGGAAAGCCCGACGGCCTCTTGGGCGATGAAGTGCCTGTTGCCGCCAACATTGCCCTGCTGGCTCAGGTGCTCGACATTTTCCACACCGAGCAGGGCCGTGAAGCGGCCCTCAGCGAGGCGCAAGGCCGGGCCGGCACCTGGTTTAATCCTGAGATCGTCGAGGCGGCCTTGAGGGCCCAGGAGGCGTCCGCGTTCTGGGACACACTCAGCGATGACCGCCTTGAGCAGGCCCTCTTCAGTCTCGCACCGGCGTCTGCGGCTGATGTGGTGGACGAAGACTATCTGGATGAGATCGCTGCGGCCTTTTCCGATGTGGTGGACGCCAAGAGCCCGTTCACGGCCGACCATAGCCACCGGGTGATGCTTTATGCCGACATGATCGCCGCTGAATTGGGCCTCACCGAGCCCCATCGCCGCTGGCTGCGCCGGGCCGCTTTGCTGCACGATCTGGGCAAGCTGGCGGTGAGCAATCAGATCCTCGATAAGCCCGGGCGGCCCGATGAGGCCGAATGGGCGTCCATCAAGAGCCATCCGCTGCACAGCGAGAAGATCTTGGAGCGTGTGGCCGCGTTCAAAGACATCGCGCCCCTGGCCGGTGCGCATCACGAACGGCTGGACGGCAAGGGCTATCCGCATGGCCTCAAAGGCGAGGAGATTGGCCTGGAGGTGCGCATTCTCACCGTTGCGGATGTGTTTGACGCGCTGACGGCCGAACGGCCCTACCGGCCCGCAATGGCGCAAGAGCAGGCTTTCGCCATCTTGCGCAAAGATACAGGCACCGCGTTTGATGGTGACTGTGTGACCGCCCTGCACGCGGCCATGGCCAAGTTCGCTTCACAAGCCGCTTAGGCGGTGGGGGCGGCGAAGGTCTGCCGCCCCGGCTTCCACTTCCGTGCGATCAGCTATTTCGCTCCGGCCACGGCATCGGCCGTGCCCTGGATGAAGGCGCTGATTTTCCTGATCTCGGCGTCAGAGAGTTTGCCCTTGAAACTTGGCATTCCGGCCTCAACAAACGCGTTAGACAACAAGATATCTTCCAACTTTTCGATGGTCTCTTTGTCGGAGTAGCCGAGATTGGGCACGTTGCCGCCATTATTAACGGCGGGAACGCCGTGACAGAACACGCAGTTGGCGATGTAAAGCGCCGCGCCCGTTGGGTAGTCCTCTTTGTTGTATGAGACCCCTTTGACCAACGCGCCCGCATCCGCATTCACAAAAGAGGGCATCTTGGCTTCGCCGCCCACCTTGAACGTATAGACAGTGCCGGGCCCGACCCGATCTGTGTGGCGTTGGGTGATGCCATAGACACCGCCCCAGCCTGCCAGAACTGTTACATATTGCTGGCCGTCAACCTCGTAGGTCGACGGGGCCGCGACCACGCCTGAACCCACCGGAGTTTGCCATATGGTTGCACCGGTGGTCGCATCATATGCGATGAAGCGCCCGTCCGCGGAGCCTTGGAACACAAGGTTGCCCGCTGTCGCAAGGGTTCCGCCGTTCCAGGGCGAGACATATTGCTGGCGCCAAACTTCCTTTTGCTTCACCGGATCCCAGGCGATCAGCGTGCCGAAGGGCCGTTCGCCCGGCGGTGTTGCGGAGACCAGCCAACCGAGGTTCCAACCGAGGTTTGAATGTGGCCGGCCGGGCAGGTTTGCGTTGAACGACCAGGCCTCACGGCTGTCCTGCTCCAGAAGCAACGGAACGCCTTGCGCTGGAATATAGACGAGCCCAGTCTGAGGCGAGTAGCTCATCGGATGCCAGTTGTGTGCGCCGTAAGGAGAAGGCGTCACCTCGAACTTGACCTTTGCATTGCGGGCGCGAGGATCCTCGACCGGCCGTCCGTTGGCGTCATAGGCCGTGGCCCATGTGGTCTTGACGAACGGCTCAGCGGAGATGAAACCGCAATCTGTTCGGTCGACCACATAGAAGAACCCGGATTTCGGCGCGTGCAGCATGGTTTTGCGCATTTTGCCGTCGATCACAAGGTCAGCCAGGATGATGTGCTGGGTTGCTGTGTAGTCCCAGTTGTCACCGGGGACTTCCTGATAGTGGCAGACATATTCGCCGGTTTCCGCGTTCAGTGCGACGATCG
>JBCDDQ010000177.1:0-9958 GCA_039180225.1 Pseudomonadota bacterium | reverse complement strand
GCCTGATCCAGATCCAGACCATCAGACAGGCCAAGCTTGTTCATCAGGAAGCTCTCTTTCACGGTTTTCAGCTCATCGGGATCAGAGCTTGAGACCGTGGCTGCATCGGCATTGTAGATCGCCGGTCCACAGCCGATGGTGACCTGCTTCAACAGTTCCATGTTGGGGGTAATGCCGATCTTGTCGGTCAGATCGGCCGCATACTTTTCAATCAGTTCGTCGCGTCGGGACATTGCACTTCCTCAGTCTCAGTCGTTGGGTTTTGAGCAGACCATCCCGGCCGGGCAGGTCAGCGGACGGTCATGATGTGTCGAGGCTAGAGATCCACCACAACCGTCCGCTTCTCCCAACGGCAGCCCGCTGCAACTATTTGGATGACAGGTTCGAACAAATATGACAAACGAATAAAAAATATAGTTACTATGAGAAAAACTCTGTACCCCAATGGACCTGCAACTTGCCCGCACATTCCTGACGGTTCTGGCCACCAAGAGCTTTGTCAAAGCGTCTGAGACCCTGTTCGTTTCCCAATCGGCGATCAGCCTCAGGATCCAGAAGCTGGAAGAGCTGATCGGAAAAGAACTGCTGATCCGTTCGAAAGGCGGGGTGGAACCCACAGTATATGGCGAGCAGTTCGAAGAATATGCCCGCGCCTTTGTGCAGCTCTGGGATGAAGCCCGTTATCAGACCTCCTTGCCGGACGGCTTTGACGGCAGCCTGGCCCTGGCCTGCGAAGACAGCCTGTGGCCGGAACTGTCCGCCGCCTGGGTGCGCGCGATCGAAGACCAAATGCCCAGCACCGCGGTCAATTTCAATATCTTGGCTCCCGATGCGCTCACCCGCGGCCTGATCCGGGGGAACATCGACATTGCCGTGCTCTACAGCCCGGAAATCCGCCCGGGTCTTCAGGTGGAGCACATTCTGGACGACCTGCTGGTTTTGGTGACGGCGGACGCCAGCCAGACCGATCAACAGGCCGAAAACTACATCTACTGCGATTGGGGACCGGAATTCGCCATCGCCCACAGCCGCTGGTTTCCGGGGCTCAAACCGCCGCAGTTGAGCTTACGTCTTGGCACCTTGTTGCCCCGCTTTCTGATTGAAAGTGGAAAGTCAGCCTTCATGCCTTACCGGATTGCGGACGATTACATCGCGCGCGGAGAGCTGTCCTTCATCCAGGGCGCTCCAAGATTTCCGTTCCCGGCCTATGCCGTGTGGGCGCCGGGCAGCGGACCAGAGCGCATTGAGGCCGCCCTTCAACACCTGCGTGCCGCCGCCGAGCACGCGCCCTGGATTGAATTTGACTAGGTTGGGGGTCACGCTGTTATCATCTTTGCCGAATAGGACAGGGCGCATGGTGCAGGTGTTCAAAGTTCTTTCAGCCGCTCTCATCGTGTGGTGCCTCCAGGGCGCAGGCGCGCTGTCTGGCGAGCACGCCCTAAAACGGTCCACATGGGCCGCCTGGAACGCCGGTTTTGCGCCCCGTTTTCCCGGCAAGACCTGGCAGCAATTCGCAACGCCTGAAGACGCCGGATGGTCGAGCAAAGAGCTTGCAAAGGTGCGTGCACTTTCCGACCGCCTCGGCTCGTCCGCCGTCATGATCGTTCAAGACGGTGTCATTGTTGCCGAGTGGGGAGAGGTGGAACGCCGCTTCCTGAACCATTCCATCCGCAAGAGCCTGCTCAGCGCGCTGATTGGGATTGCCGTTGAGCGCGGCGAGCTGAGCCTTAGCGAACGTCTTGCAGACCTCCAGATTGATGAGGACACGCCCCTGACGGCTGAAGAGAAAACCGCAACGGTTGCCGATCTTCTGAAGTCCCGTTCGGGCGTGTTCCTTCCGGCCGCTTACGAAACCGAAGATATGAGGGCGAGGCGGCCTCAGCGCGGCAGCCACAAACCGGGGCGCTTCTGGTTCTACAACAACTGGGACTTCAATGCCCTGGGCACGATCTACAACCGGAAGACAGACGGCAATCTGTTCAAAGCCTTTAAGGCTCAGATCGCAGATCCCATTGGGATGCAGGATTTCGACCTGCGCCACACCCACTACCATCTGGAAGCCCAGCATTCGCGCCATCCTGCCTATCCGTTCCGCATGTCGGCGCGCGATCTGGCGCGGTTTGGCCTGTTGTACCTGAACGAAGGAACCTGGAAGGACACGCCCATCGTTCCCGCAGGATGGGTGCGCGAGAGCACCGCGTCATACTCGCGCTCTGAGCGCGTCTGGCGCGGCTATGGATATATGTGGTGGCGCTATTTGGGGGAACTGGCGGACCTCGGTGCCTATGAAGCCTCCGGCGCCGGCGGCCACCGGATTATCGTCCTGCCCGGCGCGCGCCTGGTGGTGGTCCACCGGGTCAACACCTATGCGGGCAAGCGGGTGAGCGGGGGCAGGGTCCGGCGCCTGCTGAAGGCCATCGTGCGCGCCCGCACCGGACCAGTGCGCCCCAACGCGAAGATTGCTGATAGGGTGCAAAGCCCGGGTGCTGAGGATATCCCGCCGTCCGAGGCGGAAATGAAAGCGCTTCTTGGCCGCTACGAAAGCCCTCGCTTCCAGATGCAGATCAAGCGGCGGGCCGGTGGGCTGAAGGGCGTGGTGGGCTCACACGGCACATTCCAACTCCTAAAGCGCGGGCCGCGGGCCTATGTGATTGAAGACATGCAGTTCCGCCTGTCCTTTGACGGTGACGGAGACGCACGAGCCGCCAGCCTGACCGTCACCTTTCCGCATGATGAACCGGCGAAGCTGACCCGGAAGCCCTAGATTGTCCCAGGAACAGCGCGGCGCGGCAGTGGGTGGCTGACGAAGGAGCGCTCATCACAAGCTGGCCTTGTACATCATTGGATATCCGGTTCACGCCAGGCGACCTATGCGCTTTTTGCACATTTTCTTAAGCCGATCTTTCTGCCCTCTTCTTACAACCAGGAGGTGAAATCAAGCGCTGCTCTGCAGTGGCAGAGCCACCGGGACAAAGGACACCTCGCTATGCATAAACTTCCAGAACTGCTCACATTGACCACTCTCAAAGGCACGCCGGGCGACGATGCGCTGGCGGGCGGGTTTGGGGACGACATGATGTCTGGCGGCCGGGGGAACGACATTATGGACGGCGGCTACGGCCACGATTTCGTTCATGGCGGCGAGGGTGACGACATTATCGGCGGCGGCTTTGATCATGACCTGCTGTATGGAGGCGCGGGAGATGATGACCTCGATGGCGGCTTCGGCAACGATGAACTGGACGGCGGCGGCGGGGACGACCACATCGACGGCGGCCATGGCGACGATGTCATCACCATGAGCTCAGGGATCGACACGCTGGAAGGAGGTCCGGGCGCGGACACTTTGTTGGTAACCGGAAAGAGGGGCATGACCACCTGGATGGATTTTGAGGTCGGTGTGGACCGCATCGGCCTGCCATCCAATATTGACCTGGAGAATTGGCGCGACCTGGTCAGCGCATCTTTCGATGACCCCAACACAGCTGTGATCTCCGTGGGCGAAAGCCAGATCATTCTCACCGGGATCGCCCCGTCTGAGCTCAGTGACCATAACTTCTTCTCTCATGGCGGACCCCAAATGCCCCTCGTGGGCACCTCCGGCCGCGATGCGTTTGAGGCCAGCGAGGAGGCTGACCTCGTCATCCTCGGCGACGGGGACGATCAAGTGCGCGGCCTTGAGGGCAATGATGTGATGATCGGTGAACGCGGGGACGATGTCCTGGCCGGAAACCAAGGCGCAGATATTTTGGCCGGCGGCGCCGGCAATGATGAGCTTGACGGCGATGGAGGCAATGATCTGCTGGATGGCGGCGTCGGAGACGACTGGCTGGACGGCGGAGAGGGCGCAGATAGACTGGACGGGCGGGCCGGAAACGACACGCTCTACGGCGGCGATGGGGATGATGTGATTGATGGCGGAGCCGGAAATGACGTCATTGACGCGGGCGAGGGCAATGATCTCATCTACCACAGCGCGGGCAATGACGTCCTGACGACCGGCGATGGCTTTAACTCATTGGTTATGACAGGTGAGGCCGGCACAACGCATTGGACTGATTTCCAGGCGGGATACGACACTGTCTTTCTCCAACTTGGGTCAGGTCTTGAGCCCACCATCACAGCCTATGACGAAGACCCCGGTTCAACACTCATCACCTACGGTGAAAGCCGGGTGGTTTTAAACGGCGTGTCTCTTTCAGACCTTGCTCCGGACAGTGTAAGCACTGTGCCCGTGTTCGAGTTTCGCGTGCCCACAGGCAGCTCATCGGATGACGTGATCTTAGGCTCCGATGCCAATGATGTCATCGAAGGCAATCAGGGCAATGATGTCTTGTTTGGCGCTTCCGGGGACGACGTTTTGATCGGCAATGAGGGTTCAGATCAGATCCACGGCGGTCTGGGCAATGACACGCTGATTGGAGGAGACGGCCAGGACTTTCTGTTCGGATGGGGCGCGAACGACGCCTTCGGCGGCGGATCTAACGGTTCCTCCCATCGCGAAACGGACAATGATGTGCTCATCGGCGGTGCCGGCCTCGACTTCTTCATTTTCGAACCCGGTTCGGGAGACGATGTGGTGTATGGCGGTGAAGGCGCGGACTTTATGATCTTTCAATCCGACGAGAATTCGATTGGTTTCAGCCGCCAGACAGATCCGGGTTCATCGGAAGATCTGACGGCGAGCGTGACGTGGATGGACTTCGAGCTCGGGGTCGATCAAGTTCAAATAAGCGGTATCCAATCGCGCGAACAATTCGAGCATAACGCGCTGATCGAAAACGACGGCGATGGCAATGCCGTGCTGTACTACAACCAAGGCGCGATCACTCTGACCCTTGTCGGCGTCGATGCACAGGATCTTTCGTTACGGGACTTCGGCGTTGATGACTTCGGCTTCTTCTGATGCACGCCCGCGGGCACCGTGTAAAACCCAAACCCTAGCCGTCAGGTGCCGTCTGCATAAGCGCAGAACTGGACGTACTCCAAGGTTACCCCCTGCCCGTCGAGTTTGAGCACCCCAAGGTTGGGCGCTTCTTCGGCGGGCGCAAAACTGTCCCAGTCCCATTGAGGTACGGGCGCCGGTGCCTGGTAGAGAACCGAGCGCATGGTGGCAAACGGGATGCCTCGTGCCGTGCCGGTGATGGGCCGGTGGACATGGCCGATGAAGAGATACTTCACGTTGCCATGAGCGGCTGCCAGTTCAAGGAACGCATCGCCCGCATCAAGCCGGTCCATATCCTGCATGGGCAGCCCAAGGGGCATCGGCGGGTGGTGCATGAACACATAGACCGGACCAGCGCCAGCTGCGCTCAGCTTGTGTTCAAACCAGGCCAGGCGCTCCGCGCACAGCTCTCCGGCCGGCGAGCCGATCTTGTGCGTGTCCAGGCAGAGGAGCAGGCCGTCGGGGGTCGGCACCGCATACTGGATGAAATCATCCATACAGCCCTCAGGCAAAGGCAAGGCCGATCGCAACATGTGCCGGTCATCATGATTGCCCACCATGGGGAGCAGGGGCACACGCAGCTCGCCTAAATGTTCAGCCAGAGCGGAATAGTCTTCAGCCGTTTCGCGGTTGACCAAATCACCCGACAGCACACAGTAGGCGCTGTCGGCATGATGCTGGTTGATGAAGGCGATGGCTGCCTTAAGGCGCGCGCGGGAATCATGGCCGAGATCAATGCCTTCGGCCAGAAAGTGAAGATCAGACAGCCAGATCAGTTTGACCATGGATCAGATCCCGCCTACCCCCGCAACGTGCCGCCTGTTGCCTTCTCCACATTGGCCACCACCTTCGCGGCCACGGCGTCGATCTCTTCGTCGGTCATGGTCTTGTCGCGGGGCTGAAGCGTGACCTCGATGGCCAGCGACTTCTTGCCTTCGCCCAGCGCCTTGCCGGCGGCGTCACCCTCAAACAGGTCAAACACCGAAACGCCGGTGATCAGCTGCTTGTCGGCGCCCTTTGCCGCGCGGACCAGCTTGTCGGCCAGCACATCGCCATTCACCACAAAGGCGAAATCGCGGGTGACGGCCTGCAGGTCCGAGACCTCCATCGCTGCCCGGGCCGCGCCGCCCTTGCCTTTCGGTTCGGGGATCTTGTTGAGCACGATCTCGAAGCCCACCAGCGGGCCCTTCACATCAAGGGCGTTGAGCACGCGGGGGTGCAGCTCGCCGAAATGGGCCATCTGGTTTTGCGGACCCAACTGACAGGTGCCCGAGCGGCCCGGGTGGAACCACTCCGGCGCGCCCGCCACAACCTGCAGGCTCTGCATGGGCGCACCGGCCGCCTGAAGCGCCGCCAGAACATCTGCCTTGGCGTCGAACACGTCCACCGGCCGTAAAGGACCGCCCCAATGGCGGGATCCGGTATTGCCCCGGCGCACACCGGCGACCCGCACGGTTTCGTCTTCCGGCGCATCGCCCAAATAGGCCTGGCCGATTTCAAACAGGGCGAGGTCCGCAAAGCCGCGGTCATTGTTGCGCCCCACTGCGGTGATCAGGTTTGGCAGCAAGGAGGGCCGCATGTCGGAGAGCTCTGACGAGATCGGGTTGGCGAGCTTCACCGCCGCCCCGCCGCCGCCGAAGAGCTTGGCTTGGTCTTCGGGCAGGAACGACCAGGTGACGGCCTCGTTGAGGCCGCGTCCGGCGAGCGTGCGCCGGGCCGCGCCGGTGCGCCGCTGCAGGCGGGTGAGCACCGGTCGGGCCACCGCGTTGGGCCGGCTCATGGGCGCGTTGGGAACATTGTCCAGGCCGATGATGCGGGTGACCTCCTCCACAAGATCCGCTTCGCCATGAACGTCCGGGCGCCACGGAGGCACCGCGCACACCAGGCCATCGCCGGTTTGGGCAACCCTGAAGCCGAGATCTTCCAGAATGCGCTTCTGCTCGGCGAGCTCAACCTTCACCCCGCCCAGGGTTTCCACCCGGTCAGGCCTCAGGGTGTAGCTGCGGGCCGTGTCTGGAACCGCGCCTGCGGTGACCACCTCAGACGGCTCGCCGCCGCAGAAGTCCAGGATCATCCTGGTGGCCAGCTCAATGCCGTCAGGGGCAAAAGCCGGATCCACGCCGCGCTCAAAGCGGTAGCGCGCATCGGAGATGATGCCGAGCTTGCGGCCCGTGGTGGCGGTGCGGATGGGGTCGAAGTACGCCACCTCCACGAAGACGTTCTTGGTCTCCAGGATGCAGCCGGAGAGCTCGCCGCCAATGATGCCGCCAATGGCGTCCGGGCCATTGTCGTCGGCGATCACCGTCATGGTGTCGTCCAGCTCATACTCCTTGCCGTCCAGCGCCTGCATCTTTTCGCCCGTCCTGGCAAGCCGGGGCTGGATGTTGCCGGCCACCTTGTCCGCATCAAACACGTGCACGGGCCGCGCATAGGCGTACGTGAGGTAGTTGGTGACATCCACCAGCGCGGAGATCGGGCGCAGGCCGATGGCCGTGAGCCGGCGCTGCAGCCATTCCGGCGACGGGCCGTTCTTCACACCCCTGATGTAGCGCCCGCAGAACAGCGGGCAGGCATCTTCCGTGCCCGCATCGAAGGTGAGCTTCACATCGATGGGCGAGGCGAAGGTGCCGGGCACAGGGGTCGCGTCCAAGGGCTTCAGCGTGCCCAGGCCGCGGGCGGCAAGATCGCGCGCGACCCCGTAAACCCCCAGCGCATCGGGGCGGTTAGGGGTGATTGCGATATCGATCACCGGATCGTTCAGGCCCAAGGCCTCGACCGCCGGGGTGCCAATGGCCCAGCCGCCATCCAGATCGATGATGCCGTCATGTTCATCTGAGAGCATCATTTCGCGCTCAGAACAGAGCATGCCGGCCGATTCCACGCCGCGGATCACGCCCACCTGCAGATCAACCCCGGTGCCGGGGATGTGGGTGCCGGGCGGGGCGAAGATGCCGGTCATGCCGGTGCGCGCATTGGGGGCGCCGCAGACCACCTGCACCAGGCCGTCCTTGGTTTCCACATCGCACACGCGCAGGCGATCCGCATCAGGATGCTGACGGGCTTCCTTGACCTTGGCCACGGAGAAGGCACCGAGGGTCTCGGCCAGGTCTTCAACCTCCTCGACCTCCAAGCCCACATCGTTCAGGGCCGCGGTGATGTCTTCCAGCGTGGCGTCGGTGTCCAGATAGTCTTTCAACCAGGAGAGTGTGAATTTCATCAGCTTAACCCTCCGGCCAGCTCGGGTACATCGAAGGCGGAGAACCCGTAATGGCGCAACCATCTGAGGTCGGCCTCAAAGAAGGCGCGCAGGTCGGGAATGCCGTATTTCAGCATGGCGATCCGGTCGATGCCCATACCGAAGGCGAAGCCCTGATACTTCTCAGGATCCAGGCCCCCGGCAGCAATCACCTTCGGGTGCACCATGCCGGAGCCGAGAATTTCCAACCAGTCATCGCCGGTGCCGATCTTCACCTGGCCGCCTTCGAAGGCGCAGCCAATGTCCACCTCCATGGAGGGTTCGGTGAACGGGAAGTGGGAGGCGCGGAAGCGCATCTTCACTTCATCCACTTCGAAGAACGCCTTGCAGAACTCTTCCAGGCACCATTTGAGATGACCCAGATGGGTGGTCTCATCGATCACCAGCCCCTCCACCTGATGGAACATGGGCGTGTGGGTCTGGTCACTGTCGCAGCGATAGGTGCGCCCTGGCGCGATGATGCGGATGGGCGGCTCGGCGGTCTCCATGGTGCGGATCTGCACCGGGCTGGTGTGGGTGCGCAGCACCATGCGCTCGCCGTCTTCGCGCGGCTTGAAATAGAACGTGTCGTGCTCCTGGCGCGCAGGATGTTCTGGCGGAATGTTGAGCGCCTCGAAATTGTAGAAATCGGTTTCGATGTGCGGTCCCTCGGCAACCGAGAAGCCGAGATCGGCGAAGATCTGCACCACTTCGTCCCACACCTGGCTCACCGGGTGAATGGTGCCTTGGGCCTCGGGGCGGACCGGCAAGGTGACGTCCACGGTCTCTTCGGCCAGACGCGCTTCCAGCTCGGCATTGCGCAAGGCTTGCGAGCGCGCGGCAATGGCCTCGCCAATAGACTGCTTCAGGCCGTTCAGCTTCGGGCCCATCTCCTTGCGCTCATCGGGGCTCATGCCGCCGAGCGATTTCATCAGCTGGGAGACCGAACCTTTTTTGCCCAGGCTCGCCACGCGAACCTCTTCCAGGGCGCCCATATCGGACGCATTGGCGATGGCGCTTGTGATTTCTGTTTGTAACTGTTCAAGATCTGACACGGGAGTTCACCCCTTTAAAATGACAATAGCCGGCTCACGCGAGCGCTCCTTCTTTAGGAGGGCTCGGCAAGTCCGGCTGTCATGAGCTGTGTTCGTCTGCGGCATGGCGCAGATCACTGGCCGCCTAGAGGGTGGCTTTTGCCGCCTCGACCAGGGCCTTGAAGGCCTCGGGCTCACGCACGGCGAGGTCATCAGCTTTTTCTATATTTGGCAGCACTTGTGTCTTGTGTTCTGCTATCCTTTTCATGGCATAATTTCATTAGATCCGAACGATGAGATATTCAGTGGTCATATTAAGATATTCAGTGACATTCAGCATCTAGCTTCGCCCGATGTTTTCTTTATGATGAGAAATGCATTTCACCAGCAACGTCCAGTTTTCCCAGGAAGGCAGTCTGCGTGCTATACTGATCACACAGTCCCTGACATCTAACGAACCGGCGCCGCCCCACCTCCTGTCGTTTGGTCAGTGTCAGCGTGCGGCGACGGTGGCATTACCTCGGCACGTGACACCAGCGGCGCCGCCGTGGTACAAAGTCACCAGCCGCGGGAACGTCGCGGCGAATTAACCGACATGCGACAGGGCTTGCTGTACCAGCGGTGCCGTAATTCGGTTGTGGCACCGGCGATATACTATCCAGGATTATACTCAGTACTTCAACGCCTGGGGTCCGATGGAACCCTCCCCGTTTTTTCGCGAATGATTTCGAGCCGATTTAAGGT
>JBCDDQ010000176.1:0-9992 GCA_039180225.1 Pseudomonadota bacterium | reverse complement strand
TGCCGGTGGACGAATGGGGCATCCGCATGGAACCCGGCACGTGCAATCCCGTCGGTGCTTCGGTTTCGCGCGGCGGAGCAGCCAATGGCCCGGCTGCGGTCTACGCCATCCGCAAGTGGGATGAGTGGCTGCGCAAGTATGCTCCTCCCGGTGCGGCCAGCTATGACTTCTATCAGTCACTGCCGGCCCTCAGCCAAGGCAACGTGGCCCAGCAGATATTCTGGTACACCGCCTTCACCGCCTCCATGGTGAAACCCAAAGCTGATGGCAACAACACGGTGGACGACGCAGGCAAGCCGCTCTGGCGCATGGCTCCATCACCCCACGGTCCGTATTGGCAAAAAGGCCAGAAGCTCGGCTATCAGGACGCCGGGTCCTGGACGCTGTTTAAGTCGACGCCGGTTGATCGCCGCAAAGCTGCCTGGCTCTACGCACAGTTCGTGGTCTCCAAGACTGTGGACGTGAAGAAGAGCCATGTGGGCCTGACCTTTATCCGCGACAGCTCGGTAAACCATGAGAGCTTTACCGAACGCGCGCCGAACCTTGGCGGGCTGGTTGAGTTCTACCGCTCGCCTGACCGGGTGCTGTGGACTCCGACCGGTGTCAACGTCCCGGACTATCCCAAGCTGGCGCAAATCTGGTGGCAGCAGATCGGGGATGTGAACTCCGGCGCGTTTACCCCGCAACAGGCCATGGACCGGCTAGCCGCAGAGATGGACCAGACCATGGCCCGCATGCAGTCCGCGGACGAGCGTGCCAAGATCTATGGCGGCTGCGGCCCGCGGCTCAATGAAGAAAAAGACCCCTCAGAGTGGCTGAACAAAGAAGGCTCGCCCAAGGCGAAGCTGGACAATGAAAAGCCCAAAGGGGAAACCGTCGATTATGACGAACTGATCAAGCGCTGGAAACAAGGCTGAGCAGGCCGCCGGCATCACGCGAAATCGCTCAGCCGGGATGCTCACAGCGTCCCGGCTGAGTTTTCTTTAAGGACATAATTCAAGTAGTCTGTTTGGAGCTTGAGTGTGGGGAGCGGCGGACGGCGTCAATGTCTCTGATTTTAAAGGACGTTGTGAAACGGGTAGGGGCGGAGACGCATATCTACCCCTGTTCGTTGGACCTTGCGCCTCAAGGGTTCAACATTCTTCTGGGCACCACCCTGTCCGGCAAGACCAGCCTCATGCATCTCATGGCCGGTCTTGAGCGCCCCACCTCCGGGGAAGTGTGGTTTGAAGGTAAGGACGTGACCGGGGTTTCGGTGCAGAAGCGCAACGTCTCCATGGTGCACCAGCAGTTCATCAACTATCCCAACTTTTCCGTTTATGAGAACATCGCCTCACCCTTGAGAGTAACACACATGGCGCGTGCGGAGGTCGACAAAAAGGTACGCGAGATTGCCGATCTCCTGCAGCTGACGCCCATGCTGGAGCGCCGGCCAAGCCAGCTCTCCGGCGGCCAGCAACAGCGCACAGCGCTTGCGCGGGCCTTGGTGAAAGATGCCGATCTTGTGCTGTTGGATGAGCCCCTCGCCAACCTCGACTTCAAGCTGCGCGAAGAGTTGCGCGACGAGCTGCCCAAGCTATTTGCCGGACGCAAGTGCACGGTGGTCTATGCCACAACCGAACCCAGCGAGGCCCTGCTCCTGGGCGGCCATACTGCCACGTTGCATGAAGGCCGCGTCACCCAGTTCGGGCCCACCGCCAGCCTCTACCGTCAGCCGGGCGACCTGTTGAGCGCGCAAGTGTTTTCCGACCCCCCCATAAATGTGGCCACTGTGAGAAAACGCGGTACCCGTTTCCATCTCACCGAGCAGGTCAGCTGGCCGGCGCCCAAAGCTCAGAAAGCCCTTGCCGACGGCTCTTACACCATCGGCACCCGGCCCCATTTGATCAGCCCGGTGCGCACCAGCAAATCTGCCGTGAAAATCGAAGGGGATGTGCTGATCACCGAGTTGAGCGGCTCTGAGAGCGTCATCCATTTCGATCTCGGCCAACAGACCTGGATCTCTCAATCGCACGGTATCCACCCCTTTGAAGTGGGCGAGCGCGTGGCCTTCTATGCGGAGCTTGCGAAGTCCATGTATTTTGACCGGGAAGGAAAGCTGCTCTAATGGCGCGCATCGGTCTCCACAATGTGCGGCACAGCTATGTGCCAAAGCCTGGCTCGGACGCCGACTGGGCCTTGAAACATATGGATGTGGAGTGGCAGGATGGCGGTGCCTATGCTCTGCTTGGGCCATCCGGCTGCGGCAAGACAACCTTACTCAACATCATCTCCGGCCTGCTTTCCCCGAGCGAAGGCTCCGTCACCTTTGATGGCGCGGACGTGACCGCCATCCCGCCCGACCACCGCAACATCGCCCAGGTGTTCCAGTTCCCGGTGGTCTATGACACCATGACAGTTTACGACAATCTGGCCTTCCCCTTGCGCAATCGCGGGGTGAAGGAGGGCGCGGTGGACGCCAGGGTCCGCGAGATTGCGGCCATGCTCGATCTCACCTCAACTCTGGAGCAGCGGGCAGCAGGTTTAACGGCAGATGGCAAGCAAAAGATCTCCCTGGGCCGCGGCCTGGTGCGCTCTGATGTGAATGTCATCATGTTCGATGAGCCGTTGACGGTGATCGATCCGCACCTGAAATGGGTGCTGCGCTCCAAACTGAAAGAGCTGCACCAGCGGGTGGGGGCCACGATGATCTATGTGACCCATGACCAGACCGAGGCGCTTACCTTTGCTGACCAAGTGGTGGTCATGCATGAGGGTTCGGTGGTTCAGGTGGGAACGCCGGTGGATCTGTTTGAACGGCCCCAGCACACGTTCGTTGGTCACTTTATCGGGTCACCCGGTATGAACGTGCTTCCTGGCCAAGTTGACGGCACGAAGGTCTTGCTCGGCTCTACTGCAGTAGGCAAGATTTCTAAAACACTCGAACTTCCAGAATTTTCAGGCAAAATAGAAATTGGCGTGAGGCCGGAGTTTGTGACTTTTGCGAGCCGCGGCGTGCCAGTGCAGGTCACGAAAGTGAGCGATGCGGGGCGTTTCCAAATCGTTGAAACACAGCACGAGGACAACACCATACGCCTGTTGGTTCCCGAAGGAAAACCTGTGCCGTCTGAGAACGCCAAGGTGGCCTTCGATCCAAAGTATACGCAGGTTTACGTGGACGGTTGGGCGGTGAGCTGAGGCGGGGATGATGGCAAGCAAGACCGAAAATCAAAAGGCCTGGCTGTTTGTTCTGCCCGTGGTGCTGCTGGTGGCCTTCAATGCGTTGATCCCCCTGATGACCGTGGTGAACTATTCGGTGCAGGAAACCTTCGGAGACAATGTGTTCTTCTGGGAGGGGGTGAAGTGGTACGAACAGGTGCTGAATTCAGAGCGCTTCCATGCCTCGCTCCTGCGCCAGCTGGCCTTCACCGCTACGATCCTGATCATCGAGATACCCCTCGGCATCGCCATTGCGCTCACCATGCCGCGCAAAGGGCCCTGGGTCCCGGTGTGCCTGGTGCTGATGGCGCTTCCCCTATTGATCCCGTGGAACGTGGTGGGCGCCATGTGGAACATTTTTGCCCTCCCGGACATCGGCCTGCTTGGCCGGACCATCAACGCCTTAGGCCTTGAATACAACTTCACCCAGCAGCCACTGGCGGCCTGGTTGACGACCGTGTTGATGGATGTGTGGCATTGGACATCGTTGGTGGTCCTGCTCGCCTATGCGGGCCTGTGCGCCATTCCGGATGCCTATTACCAGGCGGCCAAGATCGACGGTGCCGGCACCTGGGCCGTGTTCCGCTATATCCAATTGCCCAAGATGAAGCGGGTTTTGACCATCGCCATCTTGTTGCGCTTCATGGACAGTTTCATGATCTACACCGAACCTTTCGTACTCACCGGCGGGGGACCGGGCAACACCACCACGTTCCTCTCCATCGATTTGGTGAAGGTGGCGCTGGGGCAGTTCGATCTTGGCCCCGCCGCGGCCATGTCGCTGATCTACTTCCTGATCGTGCTGCTGGTGTGCTGGGTGTTCTACACCCTAATGATGCGCAACGAGGAGGCGTGATGAGACGGTTCACCTGGCTTGCCCCGACCCTTTACATCATCTTCCTGCTGTTGCCGATCTATTGGCTGCTCAACATGTCGTTCAAAACCACGAACGAGATCTTGGGCACGTTTACGCTGTGGCCCCAAGACTTCACGCTGGACAACTACCGGAAGATCTTCACCGACCCCACCTGGTACAACGGCTATTTC
This sequence comes from Pseudomonadota bacterium, assembly GCA_039180225.1. GTDB lineage: Bacteria > Pseudomonadota > Alphaproteobacteria > Rhizobiales > CAJQND01 > JAAEUE01. The sequence goes on along the minus strand of JBCDDQ010000176.1, from coordinate 5,747 downwards.
AACTCCATCATTTATGTGGTCATGAACACGGTAATTTCGGTGACCGCCGCTCTGCCGGCCGCTTATGCGTTTTCCCGCTACCGGTTCTTGGGCGACAAGCACCTGTTCTTCTGGCTTCTGACAAACCGCATGGCCCCGCCGGCTGTTTTTGCGCTGCCCTTCTTCCAGCTCTACTCCGCATTCGGACTGTTCGACACCCATGTTGCGGTGGCGCTGGCCCACTGCCTGTTCAACATTCCGCTGGCGGTTTGGATCCTGGAGGGGTTCATGTCGAGCGTGCCGCGCGAGCTGGATGAGACCGCTTATGTGGACGGCTATCCGTTCTGGCGGTTCTTCATCAAGATCTTCCTGCCCACGATCTCGGCGGGCATCGGCGTGGCGGCGTTTTTCTGTTTCATGTTCTCCTGGGTGGAACTGCTGCTTGCCAAGACACTCACCTCGGTGGCCGCAAAACCGATCGCCGATACCATGACCCGAACGGCCAGCACGTCGGGCTATGAGCTCGGCCTGTTGGCGGCGGCGGGATGTTTGACGATTATTCCGGGCGCCTTTGTGATTTACTTTGTCCGCAACTATATCGCCAAGGGTTTTGCCCTGGGCCGGGTGTAGGAGGACGCGCTATGGACTTTTCCTGGATGGCATGGACATGGCCCACGATCGCCTTTTTCGGCTTCGTTGCCTCGTGCCTGATCGCCATGATGGTGTGGGAATGGAAGGATCCGGGAGGCGGTCCGCGACGCGGCATACTCACGCTGGAAACCACCCGCGGCGATAGGCTGTTCATCTCCCTGCTTGGCAGCGCCTTCATCTTCCTGGGTTGGCTCTGGGTCATGAGCACGCCCCTGTGGGGCGGGCTGGTGCTCTCCCTCATCTGGATCGTGTTCGTGTTCAGATACGTTTAGGTGGACGAGAGCCGCTTTAGGATTCCGCTCGCCATGCGTTCGGTCACCGTATCAAAGTAGGGTGCTTCTTCGAACTCCGGATGCCATAGCATCCATAAAGGCCGGCTTTTGGTTTCATACTGCTCAAGCTGGCGCAGGTCATCGTTGCGGTCCGCGATAAAGCAGGGCAGAAATCCAACGGCGATCCCCGATTCAATGATCGTGTGCAACCCGGAAATGCTGGTGGCGGTGAACCGCACGCCAGCCTCGCTGCCTTCGAGCTCGGACCATTTCACCTCCTGCAGGTGCGCCTGGCCGCTGTCCAAGGCGGCCCAGGCTTCACTGGTCGGCTGCGGCTCGACAGACGAATAGACGGCATATTCAATATCGCCCAGAAAGCGTGAGTGGGTGCCGCCCCCCATGGGCGGGCCAAGACGGAGCGCAATATCGGCCTCTCGCCGGCGGAGGTTCAGGTTCCTGTCGTCTCCAACCAGCTCAATGCGGTAGTTGCGCTCCTCGGTCAGGGCAAGGATCATAGGCGCCAGCAGATGGTCGCAAATATAGTCGACCGAGGTGATCCGGATCGTCTGGATAGGCCGGCGGTCTTGCGGGGCGGTGAGCTTATCAAGGGTAAGATCAAGCGAGCGCTCAGCATCTTTCAGATGGCCGAACACATCGCGGCACACTTGGGTGGTTTCAAGATGGCGCCCGCCGCGTTCCAGCAAACGGCGGCCAATGTCGCGCTCCAAAGACCTTACCCTGCGGCTCACTGTCGTTTCATCAATGCCGAGCCGGCGCGCGGCCTCCGCATAGGATCCGGTCGAAACAACCGCAAGCAACGTGTGGAGCGAATTCCAATCCGTCATTTGACCAGCGAAACCCCAACCCATTCCGGTCTTTCCAAATCTTAATGTAGCATAGGAATTCGCGCATTAAAGAGGACGCTTGCTAGATGGGTAAACGTGCCAAACCTGATCACAATCCGGCAATACCTGCGGGTCCGGGAAAGATGGCCAATAAGTATGACTTGGCCCAATTTTGAAACAACTCGTTAACTTTTACACCCTAGCTTTCCGGTGAAGATTGTTGCCGCAAGATCATTTTTCCGAGGCCACCACTGTGGGCACGTCATATTCTCCTCCAGTCAACAGCGACGGTACGCCTGATCTTGCGCGTTTGCAGGCTGAGCACCGGTTCTTGGTGGAAGGTCTGCAAGTCAGCACAATGCCGCTTGCGATCTATGACGATCAAGGCAGGATCATCGTTTGGAACAGCGCCTTTGAGAACCTGTTTGATAAGGCAGTCGACCAGCTGCGGGACAAGTTTGCGGCCCGCCAAGTCACCTATGAAGATGTGGTACGGGCCACAAATGAGGGCATCGTTCCCGATGACGAATTGGAAGAGCTTGTGGCCACGCGGGTGGCCGAGCACGGCGCTGAGCAAGGCCGCATCCTGGAGCGGCACTACCCGCAGCACGGGTGGTACCGGATCCACAGATCGGCCACGCCAAGCGGCGCCGTTGCCGACATTGCCATCAACATTAACGAGCTGAAGCAACGCGAAGAAGCGGTGGGGATAGCCCAGCAGAAGGCAGACGAGGAACGGCGCCGGCTCGAGAATGCCCTGGAATCTCTCGAGGACGGCTTTGCCATTTATGATGCCAACGACCGGCTCCGGGTTTTCAATTCCAAGTTTGTGGAGATGCACCCTCAGCTGGCGGATGTGCTGAAGCCCGGCGAGAGTTTTGAAAGTCTGGTCAGGATCGGTATCCAGAGAGATATCTGGGACCTGGATGACGAAGACCCTGAAGAGTGGCTACAAAACCTGATGAACCAACGCCGGGCGAACGACACCTTTGAGTCGATCGCCAAGTTTCAGGACGGTCGGTGGATGCGCCGCCTGGAAACCAAGACGCCGGACGGAGAGCGGGTGGGGATCCGCTCTGACATTACCGATGCCAAGATGCGCGAGTTCGATCTGGAAGAGGCGCGCGCCGACGCTGAATCCGCCACACGCGCGAAGTCGGAGTTCCTGGCCAATATGAGCCATGAAATCCGCACCCCTATGAACGGGGTTCTGGGCATGGCCGAATTGCTGAGCCGCACCACGCTGGATGAGAAACAGCGTGAATTCACCGATATCATTATGAAGTCCGGCAATGCGTTGTTGACCATCATCAACGATGTGCTCGATTTCTCAAAGATCGATGCCGGCCAATTGCAGCTCAACGAACAGCCAACCCATCTGGCTGAGGTCGTGGAAGATGTGGCCACTCTGGTGGCAGCAACTGCCGCCGAGCAGCAGGTGGAGCTGATTACACGGGTTGATCCGGGCCTGCCTCAGCAGGTGATGGCGGATGGCGGCCGCATCCGCCAGATTCTCATCAACATTGTTGGCAACGCGGTGAAGTTCACCAAGAAAGGGCACGTGTTGGTGGAGGTGTTCGGACCCATCTACGGCGAGGTGGCCGAAGTCACCTTCAAGGTCCAGGATACCGGCATCGGCATTCCCGAAGACAGCCTGGACAAGATCTTTGAGAGCTTCAATCAGGTGGACAGCTCAGCCACACGGAAGTTTGAGGGCACAGGGCTTGGGCTTGCGATCTGCAGCCGGCTGGTGGACCTGATGGGCGGCAAGATCGGGGTCGAAAGCGAAGAGGGCAAGGGCTCAACCTTCTGGTTCACGGTCAACCTGCCGATCCATGGCGAGCTGCCCAAGCGCGCCGCAGAACCTGCCGACATTACCGGCGCGCGCGTGCTGTTGGTGGATGACAATGACGTCAACCTGTCCATCTTGAAGGAACAGGCCGGCTTGTGGGACCTCAACGTCACCGCAGTGTCAGACGGTGCCAGCGCTATGATGGCTCTATGGGAGGGCGTGCAGGAAGAGACACCGTTTGACCTGGTGATCCTCGACTACCACATGCCCCAGATGGACGGCGCCATGGTGGCGCAATGCATCCGCAATGATGTGCGTCTTAAGGGCACGAAGATCATCATGCTGAGCTCCGCGGACGGTTCGGTTTCCAATCCTGAAATCGGGCATTTGCAGTTGGAGGGGCACTTGGTGAAGCCGGTGCGCTCGGCCGTGCTGTTCGATACGGTGTCTAACGTCTTGTCCAATGAGCGTGTGCGCGCACCTTTACATGAGCCCATGCCGGACGGACTGCCGGCGGTGCTGACCCTTGCGGATCTGGTGGCCGACGCTGAAGCCGATGAACCGCAAACCGCTCTGCCGGAGCCTGAACGGGAGCCTGAGCCTGAGGAGCAGAGCGAGGAGATCTTGCAAGAGGCCGCCCCATCCCCGGCGCCGGCCCCTGATAAGGAGCCAGTGCCCAGCGCAGCAGGCGAGCCAATCGACATTGTGGTGGCTGAAGACAATGACATCAATCAAATCGTCTTCACTCAGATCCTTCAGGACACGTCTTACACATTCAAGATTGTGGGCGATGGTAGAGAGGCGGTCGAAGCCTATAAGGCGCACATGCCGAAACTGATCTTGATGGATGTGTCCATGCCTCACATGAACGGTATGGACGCAACCCAGGCCATTCGCACGCTCGAACAGCATGCCGGCGGACATGTGCCGATTGTGGGCGTAACGGCCAATGCCCTGCGCGGCGACCGGGAAAAATGTCTTGAAGGGGGCATGGATGACTATCTGGCCAAACCGGTCAGCCCCGCCATGTTGAAAGAAAAGATCGCCGAATGGCTGGACGCGCAGGATGAGGCGCGGACCGCCGGTTAGGCCGGCAGTTGCTGCTCCGCCGTAGCCGCCTGGCGGCTCAGATACATGGTGCAGAACCGGATAATGTGCTCTGGCGCCATGGCTGGCAACTCCGCGTGCAAGGGCAGCGTGATGACCCTGTCGGCAAACTCACACGTTCGCGGCAAACCCTCTGAACGGCGCGTAGCAAACGCCTCAAAGCGGTGAACCGGCGGATAATGCAGGCTGGTCTGTATCCGCTTTTCCGCCAAAAACGTCCGCAAGCCGTCGCGCAATTGAGGTTCAACCAGAATGCCCGCCAGCAGGGCCGCCCCTTCGCGCGGCGCCCAGCCGAACACATGATCGATCATGCCATCGCAAAAGCTCTCCACCACGTTGGCATAGGCTTGCGCGCGCCTTTGGCGCATCTCCATGGCGCCGGGTGCCGTTTCCAATTGAGCCAGACCGAGCGCTGCGCGCAGCGGATCCATGCGATAGGTGAAGCCGTGCGCCATGATGTGGCTGGCCAGGATGCGCCCGGAGCCACAGTCCGCGCCCAAGGTGCCTGTGTCCGCCTCAAGCAAAGCGCGCATGCGCGCTGCGAGGGCATCATTATCTGTGACCACCATGCCGCCTTCACCGCTGTTCAAGGTGTTGTTGGTGCACACTGAGAAGCAGCCAATGTCACCGAAAGTTCCGAGCGCCCGGTGGTCCAGATCCGGCGACACATAGCCGGGGCCGAGGCTTGCGTCCTCAATCAGCAGCACCTTGTGCGCGCGGCAGAGCGCCTGGAGGTCAGCAATGCGGGCCGGATAGCCGCCATAATGAAGAGCCACCACGGCCCGCGTGTTGGGCCCAATGAGGCGGGCCACATCGTGCGGATCGATGGTTGGTTCGTTGAGCGCCACAATATCGGCAAACACCGGCTGCGCCCCTGCAGCAACGGTCATGTTCGCCGTGCCCACCAGGTTGAGAGACGGTTGGATCACTTCATCTTCCGGCGATGCGCCCACGCCGGCAGCCAGCAGCGCCAGATGCAGTGCTGCTGTCCCGTTGGCCACCGCAATGGCGTGCCGGGTACGGTGCGTTCGCGCGAAAGCCTTTTCGTAGGCCTCCACATGTGCCCACGACGCCAGCCCGCCGGATCTCAGACAACCCAAC
>JBCDDQ010000175.1:0-10009 GCA_039180225.1 Pseudomonadota bacterium | reverse complement strand
CTGGAAAACACCATCGAGGAGGTGGACGGGGTACGACCCTACTCCCCGATGGAGTTGCAGGGCCGGGAGATCTACATCCGGGAGGGGTGCTATGTGTGCCACTCCCAGATGATCCGCCCCTTCCGCGATGAGGTGGAGCGCTACGGCCACTACTCCCTGGCGGCCGAAAGCATGTACGACCACCCGTTTCAGTGGGGCTCCAAACGCACCGGACCGGATCTGGCCCGGGTGGGCGGGCGCTATTCGGATGACTGGCACGTGCAGCATCTGATCAACCCGCAATCGGTGGTGCCGGAAAGCGTCATGCCGAAGTACAGCTGGCTTCTGACCACTGAACTGAGGACCGACGACATTGCCGATCACCTGAAAGCCAACCGGGCGGTGGGTGTGCCGTACACCGATGAGATGATCGAGAATGCACGGACCGATCTTCTCGCCCAAGCCGACCCGGACAGTGACGGCGCTGAAGACGTGGCCGCGCGCTATCCCAAGGCGCAGGTCTCCAACTTCGACGGCAATGCACAGAAGCTCACTGAGATGGATGCCCTGGTGGCCTACCTGCAGATGCTGGGGACCCTGGTGGACTTCAACTCGTACCGCGCTCAAGACAACCTGCGCTGAGGAGGGAACATCTGATGGATTACGAATTCCTGCGCCAGATGGCCGACAGTTGGGGCCTTCTCTATCTCGTTATCTTGTTCGTTGGGGTGGTTCTTTTCACCTTCCGCCCCTGGGCGCGCAAACGTTACGACGACGCCGCCAAAATCCCGCTAAAGGAGGATTGATCCCGTGGCCAATAAAGAAGTCGACAAACTCTCCGGTATCGAAACCACAGGTCACGAGTGGGACGGGATTAAGGAGCTGAACAACCCGCTGCCGCGCTGGTGGCTGTGGACCTTCTATGCAACGTGCATCTGGGCTTTGGGGTATGTGATTGCCTATCCGGCGATCCCGCTGATCTCCAGCGCGACCACCGGGGTTCTGGGCTACTCCAGCCGTGCGGAGGTGGCCGATGAGCTCACCAACGCCAAGATCGCGCAGGCCGATATGCTGGGGAAAATCCAATCTTCGTCCTTGGAAGAGATCCGCAAAGACCCCGAAATGCTGCAGTTCGCGGTTTCCGGTGGGCGCTCGGCCTTCCTGGTGAACTGTGTGCAGTGTCACGGCTCCGGCGCCGCCGGCAGCCCCGGCTATCCCAACCTCAATGATGATGACTGGATCTGGGGCGGCAAGCTGAATGACATCTATGTCACCCTCAAACATGGTATCCGCTTCCAGTGGGACGACGATACGCGCTTTTCCGAAATGCCAGCCTTTGGCGCTGATGAGATCCTGGAAAGAGCCCAGATCAACGATGTTGCTGAATATGTGCGCCAGTTGGCAGGTTTGGAGCATGATGCCGAAGCCGCCACCCGGGGCGCGGCACCCTACGTGGAAAACTGTGCGGCCTGTCACAAAGAGAACGGCGCAGGAGATCCCGAACAGGGTGCGCCAAACCTGAGAGACGCCATTTGGCACTATGGCTCCAGCAAGGCTGAGATCGCACAGCAGATCTATAAGCCGCGCCATGGCGTGATGCCAGGCTGGGTGAACAGACTGGACGATGAAACCTTAAAGAAGCTCACTGTCTATGTGCATTCTCTGGGCGGGGGCGAGTAGGAGTTAGGGCCACATATGGTCACGGTCTACAACAGTGTTGAACGTGTCGATGCGGAAGCCGTCAACTCCAAGGAGAAGCGGTCGAGCTATGCTGCGCGCGTAAAGATCTTCCCCAAGCGGGTGGCGGGCACGTTCCGCCAACTCAAGTGGTGGATCATGCTGGTCACGCTCGGCATCTACTATGCGACCCCATGGCTGCGCTGGGACCGGGGACCCCATGCCCCAGACCAGGCAGTGCTGGTGGACCTGGCCAATGGCCGCTTCTATTTCTTCTTCATTGAGATCTGGCCCCAAGAGCTGTTTTACATTGCCGGCCTCTTGATCATGGCGGGCGTGGGGCTCTTTCTCATCACCTCCACCGTAGGCCGGGCCTGGTGCGGCTACACCTGTCCGCAGACCGTGTGGGTGGACCTCTTTCTGGTGGTGGAGCGGTGGATGGAGGGCGATCGCAATGCCCGCATGAAGCTCGACAAGGGCCCCTGGACCTTGGACAAGTGGCGCAAGCGGCTGGTGAAGCACGCGATCTGGATCGTCATTGCTGTGGCCACGGGCGGGGCCTGGATTTTCTATTTCGCCGATGCGCCGACGCTTCTGAAGAACTTCCTGACTTTCCAGGCGCCGTTTGTGGCGTATTCCACCGTGGCCATCCTCACGGCAACCACATACGTCTTTGCAGGTTTCATGCGCGAGCAGGTCTGCACCTATATGTGCCCCTGGCCGCGCATTCAGGGCGCGATGCTGGACGAAGACAGTCTGGTGGTCACCTACAATGGCTGGCGCGGCGAGACCCGGGGCGGCCAGAAGCTGCGCCGCACGCAGGGCGAAGAGAGTTTCGGTGACTGCATCGACTGCAACCTATGTGTGGCCGTCTGCCCGCAAGGCATCGACATTCGCGACGGCCAGCAACTGGAGTGCATCACCTGCGCGCTCTGCATCGACGCCTGCAACGGGGTGATGGAGAAGATCGGCAAGCCCAAGGATCTGATCTCCTACGCCACCCTGCGCAACTACAACTCCAATGTGGCCGGCGTTGAAAGCCCCACCACCTGGCGCTCGTTCGTGCGGCCGCGCACCTTCATCTATGCCGGTGTCTGGGCGCTCATCGGCCTCGTCATGCTGGGCTTCCTCTTGACCCGAGACAGGCTGGACTTGAATGTGCTGCACGACCGCAACCCGGTCTATGTGCGCCTGTCCGATGGCGGCATTCGCAACGGCTACACCATCAAGGTTCTTAATATGAGAGCCGAACCCAGAACCGTGACGCTGTCCATGGCTGGGATAGAAGGGGCCACCATGACCATAACCGGCTCGGATGCGGCGCCCTCCAACTCTATTGATGTTGATCTGAAACCCGATAAGCTGGTGTCCATGAAAGTCTATGTGAGCGCGGCTGCGGCCAGCCTCAAAGGCGAAGTGAGCGACATCACGTTCACCGTAATCAACAAAACGGACGAGGAACGCGCCAGCTACACCGCAAAATTCAACGGACCGGCGGAGCGCTAGCAATGACGACGATGACGAAACGAACAGAATTCACCGGCCGCCATATGCTTTTGACAATGGTCGCCTTTTTTGGGGTCATCATTGCGGTCAACTTCACCATGGCCTTCTTTGCCTCGTCCACGTGGACCGGGCTCATGGTGAAAAACAGCTATGTGGCCAGCCAGGACTTCAACGCCAAGCTGGCCGAGGCCCGGGCGCAGGATGCTCTGGGCTGGACCAGCACCATGGTGCTGGAGGGCAAGGATCTGAAGCTCACGTTGAAAGACAACCAGGCCCGCCCGCTTGCAGGCCTGAACGTTGTGGCCCGGGTTTACCGGCCCGTGGCTGAAGCTGAGGACCATGACGTGGCGCTCACCGAAAGCGGTGCAGGGCTCTATGGCGCCACCGTCGACCTCAACCCCGGCCTCTGGGAAGTGGCCATTATGGCCACTGGGCGCGACGACCGGAACTATCAGCAGATTTTCCGCTTCATCGTGAGGGATCGGCGGCCATGACCCCATGCGCCCTGAAGGCTTGGACCCACGATATGGGCGGCGGCAGGCGGCGCATGGAGCTGATGGTGCCGGACATGCACTGCGCCGGCTGCATCGGCAAAGTAGAGCGGGGATTGAAGTCTGTTCCCGGTGTCACAAACGCCCGGGTAAACCTGTCCACCAAACGCGTGGCCGTGGAGTGGGCTGACGCAGAGGCAGAACCACAGACCATTCTGGACACGGTTGAAGGGTTGGGCTTTGCCGCGCGCCCGTTCGATGCGGGCCAGTCCGGCGAACGTGAAGAGGAGGAGGTGAACCGCCGCCTCCTGCGGGCTTTGGCGGTGGCGGGGTTTGCAGCGGCCAATGTGATGCTGCTGTCGGTTTCGGTTTGGTCCGGCGCGGAAGATGCCACGCGCGAGCTCTTCCATTGGATCTCCGCTCTCATCGCCGTGCCTGCTGCGGCCTATGCGGGGCGCCCGTTCTTCCATTCGGCTGCCGGAGCCCTGAGGCACCGTCGGCTGAACATGGATGTGCCCATTTCGCTCGGTATCATTCTGGCGGTGGCCTTGAGCCTGTTTGAAACCGCAAGCGGCGGCGAACGGGTCTATTTTGATGCCTCGCTCATGCTCTGCTTCTTCCTTTTGGCCGGGCGCTATCTGGACCACATGATGCGGGCAAGAGCCCGCTCTGCGGTGACCCAGCTCTTGTCTTTGTCATCCACCGGTGCCCAGGTGATCGCCCCTGACGGCACCCGGCGCTATTGCCCGCTGGCCGACATTAAGACGGGCATGGTGGTGGCTGTGGCGCCGGGCGAGCGGGTCCCGGTGGATGGCCGCATCCTCACCGGCACAAGCGATCTGGACCGTTCCATCGTGACGGGCGAGGCCGCGCCTGAAGCTGTGGGCCCGGACGGATCCGTTGAGGCCGGCATCCTCAACCTCACCGGCCCCTTGCAGATCGAGGTGACGGCAGCTGGACATGACAGTTTTCTGTCCCAGGTGATCGGCCTTATGGAGACCGCCGAGCAGAGCAAAGACCGCTACGTGCGCCTGGCCGACCGGGCCGCGCAGATCTATGCGCCCCTGGTCCATCTGGCTGCTGCGGCCACGTTCGCCGGCTGGGTCTGGTGGAGTGGTGACTGGCACCTTTCTTTGGTGACCGCTATCGCGGTTCTCATAATCACCTGTCCGTGCGCCCTGGGCCTTGCGGTGCCGGCCGTGCAGATGGTGGCAAGTGGGCGTTTGTTCCGCAAAGGCATAATGGTCAAAGAGGGCAGCGCGCTTGAACGTCTGGCAGAGGTGGATGTGGTGGTGCTGGACAAGACCGGCACGCTCACCCTGGGGCTCCGGAACTTCTGGACCCACCGAACCTGTCAGGCAACACCCGCGCCTTGATCTTAGCCCTTGCCCGCGAAAGCCTGCACCCGCTGGCCAAGGCCCTGGTGGCCGGATCCAAGCCCGTGGCGGTCCTGGAGGAGAGCCTGGAGGAGGTCAAAGAGGTGCCGGGCGCCGGCATGCAGGCGCGCTATCAGGGCAAAGTTCTGAAGCTTGGCTCTCACCCATGGTGTTTCGGAACCGAAGAGGCTGAGCGCACGGATGCCGTTTCGGTGCTCTATGCATCTCTTGAGGGCGCGCCTCTGGCTCAGTTTGCGTTCCAGGACCAGCTGCGCCCCCAAACCCGTGAGGCCATCAGCCAGCTCGCCAAGCTCGGCTTGGGCGTGGCGCTCCTGTCTGGTGATCGGGAGCCTGCGGTTGCCGCTGCGGCTGCTGAGGCGGGGATTTCCCAGTGGCGCTCTAGCGCCAAGCCCGGCGATAAAGTGGCGTTCGTGACCGAGCTGGAGCGCCAGGGCAGGCGGGTTCTGATGGTGGGCGATGGCATCAACGATGCGCCTGCACTGGCCGCCGCCCATGCATCCATGGCACCGGCAAATGCCACAGACATCGGCCGCACGGCCGCGGGGCTGGTGTTCACCAGCGCTGAACTTGCAGCGGTGCCCTATGCGGTTGAAGTGGCCCGTTCAGCCCGCCGTCTGGTGCACCAGAACTTCGGGTTGGCCGCGCTCTACAATCTGATTGCCGTGCCGATCGCCGTCTTGGGCTTCGCCTCGCCCCTGGTTGCGGCGGTGGCCATGTCCACCTCCTCGATCGTGGTGACGGCAAATGCACTGAGGCTCTATGGCCGCAGCAGCGCGCCAATAACGCGGGGCCACGCACAAGCACCCAATGCTCAGGCGGGCAGCAATACGGAGGCCGCGGCATGAACGTCCTGATCTTCCTCATCCCAGCTGCCTTGTTCTTGGGCCTTGCAGGCCTGGCCGCCTTCTTGTGGGCGCTTAAATCCGGCCAGTTCGACGACCTGGACGGCGCGGCAGAGCGCATCCTGCTTGACGACGAGGACGAGACGTAGGACAGCCCGGCAACGGAGCGCCTGCGCAGCGATCCCCTCACACATCCTTCATCAGACGTGATTGGTTCCGTCCAGTGCGTTCGGCATATGCTCCACAGTGCCGCGGACTGTCGAGCCGCATGCAACACCTGAGGAAACCACTGTGACAGCATGGCGTGGACTTCCGTTCATCATCGTCTTCACCCTCTTGATCATTGGCGCAAGCGCGCCGGGCGCCACCGCCCAGGACAAACCGCCGCCTGAAATTGTCTGGCGCGAGTGGAACGATAAGCTGTTTCGCGATGCCAAGCAGACCAAGCGCTACATCCTGCTCGACCTGCATGCCCGCTGGTGCCATTGGTGCCATTTCATGGAACGTCGAACCTACGCCAGCGCGCCCGTGCGCGAGATTGTGGACGCGGGCTATCTTGCAGTGAAGGTCGATCAGGACGCCAATCCCGATCTGGCCTCACGCTACGGCGACTGGGGTTGGCCGGCCACCATCATTTTCGACCCGGACGGCAAGGAAGTCGCAAAGCTGCAGGGTTTCCAGCGCCCAAGCCTCATGGCCAACATCCTCTATACCGTTCTTGCCCATCCTGAGCGGGTGCCCCAACTCAAGCAGGATGCAGAGGTGAAACCGTCAGCGTCGCTCTACCTGACAGACGAACAGCGCGGGCAGCTCGTCGGGCTTCTGGAGGAGACCTATGACAAGGAGCATGCAGGGTGGGGCCGGCGGTTGAAGTTCTTGCAGCCGGAGGTCATCGAATATGCGTTGAAGCGCTCACGCGAGGGCGATGCAACGATGACCAAGAGGCTGCGCCGGACGCTCGACGCGGCCATGAGCCTGATCGATCCGGTTTGGGGCGGCACCTATCAGTATTCCCACGCACGGGACTGGTCGGCGCCGCACTATGAGAAAATCATGGCGTTCCAGGCTCAGGGCATCTCACTTTACGCCAAGGCCTATGCGCAGTTTGGCGATGAAAAGTATCTGAAGGCGGCGCTGGAGATTGCACGCTTTCTGATGACCAGAATGCGGAGCCCTAAGGGTGCTTTCTACACGAGCCAGGATGCCGATGTTGATGAAGAGGTCCTTGGCAAAGCCTTTTACACTTTGGGCCAGGCGGAGCGCGCCGCGCTGGGCAAGCAACCGTCGATCGACAAAAACCGCTATGCGCGTGAAAACGGCTGGGCGGCATCCGGACTGCTCGATCTCTACGCCGTAACGGGAGAGAGCACCTATCGCGATGCTGCGCGCGATGCGCTTGAATGGGTTATGGGGAACCGGGTGCTGCCGGGCGGTGGCTTCCGGCACGGTTCCGATGACAAGGGCGGCCCCTATCTCTCCGACACCCTCGCCATGGGCGAGGCCATGCTGGCACTTTACATGGCGAGCGGCGAAACCGTGTGGCTGACGCGGTCGGCTGAGGCTGCCGATTTCCTGGGCGCCAAATTCAAGTTCCCGGTAGCCGGCTTCATGACAACGCACAAACCACGCGTGGCCGCAGGCGCATTCCGCCAGCCTCACCTCAACATTGAAGAGAACATTCATCTGTCCCGCTTTGCCAATATGCTGTCACGCACCCATGGAGCAAAACGTTTCAGGGACCTCGCCGGGCACGCAATGCAATATCTCACCAGCGACAGCGTGGTCAGTCGGCGCAGGTTCATGCTTGGCACCGTCCTGGCTGACACGGAACTGGCTATCGAACCCGCCCACATTACGATCATTGGCCGCACCGGCGATGCCGTTGCCGATGCGCTGCATGCCGCAGCCCTGAAGCTGCCTCTTGGCTACAAGCGTGTCGACCGCTGGGACCCGGCTGCTGGCCCGCTTCTCAATCCGGACGTGAAGTATCCGGAAATGGACCGGGCGGCCGCCTTCGCCTGTGCCAATCAGCTGTGCTCGCTGCCCGTCTTTGAAGCGAGCGAACTGGTGGACACGGTGGAAAAAATGATGACGCGGCGAAAGTCTGATCGCTAGACAGCACACACGACAGTGTCGCTCACCTCAGGCGGCAGATGATGAGAGCTGGAGAGCGAACCGGCGCCCTGCGTCTGTGGCAGTGTACAACTTTGCAACTTTGCGAACATTCTGTGTTTTGGAATACTGTTGCCTCCTTTGAGCGTCCGCTAGACTTTTAAAAACAGCCGGATGATGACCGTGGAGGACTTGGAATGCGCTTGATCCTGTTTGCTGTTCTGGTGGCACTGACGCTCCATGCCCCCGCGCCGATCTCATGGGCAGCAACCGGAATTCTCGCTGAGCCGGACGACTTCAAACCGGTAGTGACGTTCAAACTGAACCGGGAAAATCGCAGGCTCATCCAAGACGCTCTGGGGCAGCGCGGCTATGATGTCGGGCGTCCGGATGGAAAATTCGGTGCGAAAACCAGACGGGGCATCAAACTCTATCAGACCGACCGCGGCGATGCCGTGACCGGCAAACTCACTGAAGAACAGATTAAGGACCTGTTGGCCGCGCACGGCGCGCCCGGTGTCGACATGAGCGCGGTCCGTCCAAGCGGCTTTGCAGCACGAAAAGCGGCACGCGGTTATGGCGGCGAGTGTACGCAGGAAGCCACTGATGCAGTTCAGGTTCACTCCGGCACCCAAGTGCGTCTGAAGGAGGGTTCGCGCAATGTCGGCGAACATATGACGCTTTCCTGGAGGGTGCCGGATCCTGCCCTCAACACGCCGCTTTATCTTGTGTTGTCCTTTGACGCTTCCGTCAGGTTCGGCGGAACTGGGTTTTACGCGCTGACGCCGAACGCCGAAGGCCCGTTCGGCATCTCCTGGGAATCTGACAAAATCCGCGCCATCGTGCCTCTGACGCCCAGCGGTAAAGGCCGCCGAAATGGGTCTCTGCAGATCAAGCCCATGCGCACAGGGCCGCTCCGAATTGAATCGGCGATTGTCCAATACGTTCGCAATTGCATGCGTGAAACGGCCAAAGCCACCGGGTCGTTCAGAGCAGACATCTTCGCGTCGCCGTTTCCAGAGATCCTTGCGGATGACGCAACAAGTCTCGCGCGGGCTTCGCACCGGCTGCTTTCGGCCACCTCTGCACACTACATTGATGTTTTTGAAGGGTATTTTGAACTGGTCGAAAAGGCGAGCGGCAGGCGCATCGCGCGGATCAACGGGAAGTACCCTGGATTCTCGCCCGCTGGACACTTCTTCTACGCGCAGCGCGGCGGGGAGCGGTTCTTCGGCGATGTCCGATCGGGCCGGATCGTCTACGCCCAAAAAGGCACGCGCTTTCACGGTTGGACGAAGAACGACAGTTTTGCAGCGTTTGGAAACAACAATGACCGCGAGCTGACGATTGTCCCGATGCTCATCGACAATGGCGAATTCCTGCCCAAGCGGCGCTATGGTCTTGGTGTCTTCCATTTTGCGCTCAACGTCGAGACAACCGGTTCCGGCGACGTTAATCAATTCGACTTCAGAGAGCTTTTTGAACTCAATCTGGAGAACAACTTTCTGCTCGTGAGCAGCGAGGAGGCCTTCTTTCTCTACGGACTGGACCGCACGTTTGAACGGGTGCTGCCCAATCTCACGCGCCCGAAATCCTTGCGCGAAATTGAGCAACGGCGGCTGGCCAACATCAATGAGGTGAACCGGTTGCTGCGCTCACGCTTCGGGCTCACCCCGTTCGCGTTTCAGGTGAGGTACACGTATCATGCGCTCTACAACTTCAATAACCATTTGGTGGCCTCCGGCTTTGATCTGCACAATGATGCGCCCACCATTCGGCGCCTGCAGCAGGGCATTCAGGCAGATTGGCGCCCCGGCACATTTCATTTGCAAACCCTTGCTCCAGTGACAAACCCCATTGTGGCCACACGCACAGCCGGTGGGACCGTGACCAGCAGGAGTGTAGCGGCGGGGGATTGGCGGGGATTTGCACGCGTGTCGAGCACTCCGAGACCTCCAAAGAAGATCTTTCAGCGCCTGGAGGAGTTCGGAGTGCCCTTTGCGCG
>JBCDDQ010000174.1:0-10024 GCA_039180225.1 Pseudomonadota bacterium | reverse complement strand
TCGCGACAATTCCATTGACGTCGGGCGATGTGGGTTGGGGTTCAACGCCCAATATGGCGAAACCGCTTGTGACCAAGCCGCCATCTTGAATGGTCAACGTACCATCTCCGCCTTTTGCGTTACCGATGGCAAGAAACAGCGGACTGTCCCAGCGGCTTCCGGGGCCTGAGACCACCGCAGAGCCGGAAGATCCGGGAAAATTACCGATCCGTGCACCAAGTTCACTAAGAACGGCGCCGCCATCCGCAATGGTCAGTGATCCTGTTCCGCTCTGGCCGACCCAAGCTTGTTCTTTGAAAATCAAACGGCTTCCGGTTCCCGTGACAACGGCTGTGCCTTGAGAGCCGCGCAGAGTGCCGATTGCGCTGAGATCGTTGGCTTGAACCACAGCGCCGCTGTCTATCATGAGCACGCCAACCCCCTCGGTGCCGACGATCAAGTTGCCCGTGTCCAGGCGGCTTCCCGGACCATTGATCTCAAGGAACCCTGTGGACCCAGCGCGAAATCCAAGAAAGGTGGTTCTGCTGGCGTTCACGGTAGCGCCATCTTGAATGATCAAGCCGCCAAGGGTTGATGAGCCGATTGTCAGAATGCCATCGCCGGGAATGGTCCAGCGTTCTGGCCGGTCACCCGGCACAAAAACCATTTCACCGCCGTCGATCACTTCTTGAGCAAATGCGGCGCCGGCTGAAAACGCGCCGGCAAGAAAAAGGAACCCCACCGCGGAAGACCGCAACAAACGGGCACGAGCAACACTGGATACCATGGACACCATCTGAATCGACGAACTGAGGATAAAAATCGCATCCTCACTCCCATCGGGATGGCGGCACGTGTTGCAGCACATGGATCGGCGGACGCTGGGTCATGTCGCCACATCGGAATCGGACAGACAATGTCCAAGATTGGTCACACTTCAGCGTTGAGTTTGTTTGGCTCAGGCGCATGGATGCTGGCGAGGCCAGACAGAGATCAGCATCGTTCTCCCGCGCGCAGGTTCCCGGGAGCCAAGATCCCTACTCTGCCGCTTCGGGCACCTTCAAGGGTTCAATCCTGGCCGCGCAGAACTTGAACTCGGGGATCTTCCCGAACGGGTCGAGCACCGGATTGGTGAGCAGGTTGGCGGCGGCTTCCACATATGCGAAGGGCAAGAACACCACCCCATCTGGAATTCCCCCGGTGGAACGGGCGGCAAGCTCGACAACGCCTCTGCGGGTTTCAATCCGAACGAAATCGCCAGCTTCCAGACCGAACCTCTGCATGTCGGACGGGCTCATCTGGACGGTCGGTGCCGGCTCAATGGCGTCCAGGGTCGTTGCCCGGCGGGTCATGGACCCGGTGTGCCAATGTTCCAGCTGACGCCCCGTGGTGAGCACGAACGGGTACTCCGCATCAGGTTGCTCATCGGGCGGGATCACCGCGGCCGGAACAAACTTGCCCGTGCCGTCGGCCGTAGGGAACCGGTCACCAAATACGATATCCTCACCCGGCTGATCAGGCCCAAGGCACGGATAGGTCACCGCGCTCTCCACCATTAAGCGCTCCCAGGTAATGTTATCGAGCGACGGCATGGCCTCTTTCATCTCGGCGAAAATGTCAGCTGGGCTCTCATAGGACCAATCCAAGCCAATGCGTCTCGCCAATTCCTGGGTAATCCACCAGTCGGGACGCGCATCGCCTGGTGCATCAATCGCTTTGCGGCCCATTTGCACCGTCCGGTTGGTGTTTGACACCGTGCCGTCCTTCTCCGGCCAGGCGGTGGCAGGCAAGACAACATCGGCGAACATGGCCGTCTCGGTGAGGAATATGTCCTGAACCACCAGATGGTCGAGCTTGGCCAGCGCCTCGCGGGCATGACCGGCATCAGGGTCAGACATGGCCGGGTTCTCGCCGAGCACATACATGCCCGTAATGTCACCCTCGTGGACCGCATCCATGATCTCCACCACGGTCAGCCCAGGTTCGGGGTCCAGTTCGGCCTCCCAAAGCTCTTCGAACTTGTTGAGGTTCTGGCTCTCGCCCACCTTGGCATAGTCCGGGAACACCATGGGGATAAGCCCGGCATCGGACGCGCCCTGCACATTGTTCTGGCCGCGCAGAGGATGAAGGCCGGTCCCTTTGCGCCCCACCTGACCGCACATCAGGGCCAGAGAGATCAAGCAGCGCGCGTTGTCCGTCCCGTGCACGTGCTGAGAAACGCCCATACCCCAGAAGATGATGGCCGCTTCAGCACGTGCATACGTGCGTGCCACATCGCGCAGCACATCAGGCTCGATGCCGCAAATCTTCGACATCTTCTCCGGCGTGTAATCGGCCAGATGCGCTTTGAGCTTTTCAAACCCGTCCGTGTGAGCCTGGATGTATTGGGTGTCATAAAGCCCCTCGTCCACGATCACATGCATGATGGCGTTGAGCATGGAGACATCGCCGCCCGGCTTGAACTGCAACATGTGGGTGGCATGTTTGGAGAGCTCATGGCCCCTGGGGTCCATCAGGATCAACTTGGCGCCCCGTTTGGCCGCTTGCTTGAAATAGGTGGCCGCAACCGGATGGTTGCCCGTGGGATTGGCGCCGATGACGATGATCACGTCGCTGTCGCGCACGGCCGTGAACGGAGCCGTTACCGCGCCGGAACCGATGGTTTCCATAAGCGCGGCCACCGATGACGCATGGCACAGCCGGGTGCAGTGGTCCACATTGTTTGAGCGAAAGCCCGTGCGCACCAGCTTCTGGAAGATGTAGGCCTCTTCGTTGGAGCATTTGGCAGAACCGAACCCGGCCAACGCCTTGCGGCCGGTGCCTTTGCCCTGGCCATCGCGGATGGCTTTCAGCCCGTTGGCAGCCAGATCCAGAGCCTCTTCCCAGGTGGCTTCCCGGAAGTTCTCCAACGGATTGATGGGGTCCATGTCCGGATATGCGCTCTTAAGTACGCCTTCCTTGCGGATAAGCGGTTTGGTCAGACGTTCCGGCGAGGCCACATAATCGAAACCAAACCGGCCCTTCACGCAAAGCCGGTTTTCGTTGGCTGGCCCGCCGCGCCCTTCGACCCAGGCAATCTTGCCATCACGCAGCTTGTAGGTGATCTGACAGCCCACACCGCAATAGGGGCACACCGAGTTAACCTCATCATCGGAGGTGCGCGCACCGCGCCCATCTTCATCCACGATCGAAGCCGGCATCAGGGCGCCTGTGGGGCAAGCCTGCACGCACTCACCGCACGCCACACAGGTCGATTCGCCCATGGGGTCATCAAAGTCAAAGACGATCTTCTCGGTGGCGCCGCGCCCAGCCATGCCAATAACATCATTGACTTGAACCTCACGGCACGCCCGGACACACAGGTTGCAATGGATGCATGCATCCAGGTTAACCCGCATAGCCGGATGGGAACTGTCCGGCGCAGGCGTCGCGCGCTGTGGAAAGCGGCTGGCATCAACGCCCATCGCATCAGCCCAGGACCAGAAGGAAGAGACCGCGTCATGGGCATCTTCCTGGGCCGGCTGATCGGCCATCAACAGCTCAAACACCATGTCACGGGACTTTTTGGCCCGCTCACTTTCAGACTTCACCACCATGCCTTCCGACGGGGTGCGGATGCAGGAGGCGGCCAGAGTGCGTTCGCCATCGATTTCCACCATGCAGGCCCGGCAGTTTCCGTCGGCGCGATAGCCGGTTGCATCTTTCCAGCACAAGTGCGGAATGTCTGTGCCCGAGCGCTTGGCCACCTGCCAGATGGTTTCGCCGGGCTCGGCAACAACGTCTTCACCGTTCAGGGAAAAGGTGATTTTGCCGGTCATTTGTCAAACTCCTCCGGGAAGTATTTCATTACCGTCAGAATGGGGTTGGGCGCCGCCTGGCCAAGTCCGCAGATGGAAGCATCCATCATCGCGCCTGCAAGTTCGGTCAACAGATCCTGATCCCAGTCACCGCCCGTCATAATTTTGGTAGCTTTTTCGCAGCCCACACGGCAGGGGGTGCACTGGCCGCAGCTTTCATCTTCAAAGAAGTGCAACAGGTTAAGTGCTGCCTCGCGCATATCGTCCTTGTCGGACATCACCACAACAGCGTGTGAGCCCACGAAACAGCCCAGCTCGGCCAAGGGACCGCCAAAGTCGAGCGGCACATCACCTTTCGAAGCCGGCAGAATCCCACCTGAGGCGCCACCGGGCAAATAGCCCTTGAAGGTGTGGCCATCGAGCATGCCGCCGCAATGGTCGTTGATCAACTCGTTGACCGTGACCCCGGCCGGCGCCAGCACGACGCCTGGTTTCTTGACGCGCCCGGACACCGAATAAGAGCGCGCGCCCTTGTGCCCCTCTTTGCCTTGGGAGGCGAACCATTCTGCACCGTTGGCGAGGATCTTCGGCATCCAGTACACCGTCTCCACATTGTGCACCAATGTGGGACAACCAAACACGCCAACTTGCGCAACAAAGGGCGGGCGGTGACGGGGCAGGCCACGCTTGCCCTCCACGGATTCGATCATCGCGCTTTCTTCACCGCAAATGTAGGCGCCAGCACCGCGTCTGAGCTCCACATAGCCGGGCTCAACAATGCCCGCAGCCTCGATAGCCTTAATCTCGTCAGCCAGGATCTTGAGCACGGTCGGATATTCATCGCGCATGTAGATGTAGACGCGCTTTGCATCAACCGCCCAAGCGCCAATCAGCATGCCTTCCAGAAACTGATGCGGACGGCTTTCCAGATAGTGGCGATCCTTGAAGGTGCCTGGCTCGCCCTCATCCCCATTGATGCACATGTAGCGCGGGCCTTTTTCCATGCGCACGAACTTCCACTTCTGACCCGATGGAAAACCTGCACCGCCAAGCCCGCGAAGCCCCGCTTCAAGCAATTCCTCAATCACATCATCAGGCGTTCGATCGCCGGCACGGCAGGCCTCAACCATGGCGTACCCGCCTTCTGCCTTGTAAGCGTCCAGACCCTGATAGTCGGGCACGTGGGGTTTGATGTCCCGGGCCTGAGCGGCATCCAAAAGGCTGTCGGTAGTCACGTGGTCCATATAGTTCTTGCCGACCGCAGCAGCAGGTGCGTTCTGGCAGCGACCCATACAGGGTGCGTGAAGAACACGGACATCTTTGCCCGCCTTCTGCTTCAACTCAGCGATAAGCGCCTCAGAACCGGCGAGGGCGCACGAAAGCGAGTCGCACACCCGGACCGTCACTTCTGCCGGAGCCTCTTCACCTTCCTTCACCACATCAAAATGATCGTAAAAGGTAGCCACTTCATATACTTCCGCCATGGGAATGCGCATGTGGCCGGCCAAAGCCGCCATATGGGACGCAGAAAGATGCCCATACTTGTCTTGAATGAGATGCAGATATTCAATCAGATGGTCGCGCTGGATCTCGCGCTCACCCAACAATGCCTGCACATCCTCCATAGCCGAAGGTTGCACCTGACGGCCTTTGGGAAACCCGCGCGCCTTTCGCTTTCCACCGCCGCCACGGCCTGGGCGAATCGGTTTGAATTCTGAACTGGGTTGATGCTTGTTCATAGACTGTCTAAGGGACTTTCATCGGCACTGGTGTGTGGTATACCACAGAATTGATCCAAAGAAACGGGCCATTTGTTTCATTAGCTTCCTTATTTAATAGGCCCGGAGCGAGCGACAAGCCTCTCCTTATTGCGGCGAAAATCTGTAATTAACGACGATTAAGCCCCCAAGCAATGGATTCCGACGGCAAAATGAACACAAGCATGTCAGTCATTCTGGACACCCGGGGCCTCAAGTGCCCCTTGCCCGTATTGAAAGCCCGCAAGCGTTTGAAATCCCTTAAGTCAGGCGACGTGCTGACGGTTGAGGCCACAGACCCCATGGCGGTGATTGATTTTCCCCATTTTTGCCAGGAAAGCGGCCATGAGCTGGTGAGCCAAGCCCAGGAGGGCGAGCTCTACATTTTTAAGATCCGCAAGGCGGAAATCAGCTGAGGCCAAGTCCGGCCTGGACATCTGAGGTCCAGCCGACGGTGACCCCGTCTGAGGCCTCGACAATCGGACGCTTCATCAAAGTCGGATGCTCGGCCATCAGCGCAACCGCCTTGGCTTCATCCACGTCCGCCTTGTCCTGATCCGGTAGGCTGCGCCACGTGGCGGACTTGGTGTTGAGCAACGGCTGCCACCCCAGCACCTTGGCCCAGGCAGCGATTTGGTCCTGCCCAACGCCATCGGCCCGAACATCCACAAACTCATGCCCGATACCGGACGCCGTCAACGCCTTAAGCGCTTTGCGGCAGGTGTCGCAGTTTTTCAAACCATACAGTTTCACGCTCATTCTTCGAGCAAGCCTCCGCTGCGCAGGGACAGGGTTTCGTCGCGAAACGCCGCCCCAGCCCCTTGAGACCGTTCGGCAAACGCCGCGAAGATTTTTTCCAACTCCGCCTTTTGCACATCACGCGTGATGAACACCAGGCGTGAGCGTCGATCTTCGTCCGGCCAGGCATCCAGTTGCACGGGCGGATGGAACACGTGCTGCACACCGTGGATGATAAAAGGACGCTCCTGGTCCTCTTCAACCTTCACAATGCCTTTCACCCGCAAGAGGTTTGGCCCGTGATAGGAGCGACGGAGCTCCAAGAACAGATCGAATGACGGTGCGCTGATCGGCAGATCAGAGGCAATGCAGAACGCGCTGATGTGATCGTCGTGCCGGTTCACGTCATGATGGTGATCGTGACCGTGACCGTGACCGTGACCATTGCGGTCCACGCCATAGGCTTCCTCGGCCAGCCAGCGTTTCACGTCGGGTGACTTGCTTTCAGGATCGTAAAGCCCTGCATTGAACAGTTTCTCTGGCGTGGCTTCGCCGCACAAGGTATCCAGAATCCGCGCCGCCGGCGCCAGCTTCCGCAGGCGCACCACCAGTGAAGCGAACTTCTCCTCGCCCTCCAGCCCTTCCAGCAGGTCGGCTTTGGACAGCACGAGCCGGTCCGCCATGGCAACCTGCTTCACGGCCTCCACGTGGGCATCCAACGTGGCCTCTCCGTTGACGGCGTCCACCAGGGTAATCACCGATTCAAGCCTGTAACGGGCGAGCAGCCAGGGGTGGTTCATGATCGTATGCAGAATGGGCGCCGGATCTGCCAGACCCGTGGTCTCGATCACCACTCGGTCAAAGTCTTTCACCCTGCCTTCATCGCGCCGGGTCATCAGATCGATCATGGTATCAATCAGATCGCCGCGAATGGTGCAGCACAGACAACCCGAAGACATTTCCATCACGTTCTCATCTGCGGTCTCCACCAGCAGATGATCGAGTCCGATCTCGCCAAACTCATTAATGATCACTGCGGTCCCCTCCATGGCGGGGTCCTGCAGGAGTGTGTTGAGAAGTGTGGTTTTCCCCGCGCCCAAAAACCCGGTCAGCACGGAAAGAGGCACGGGTGCCTTGGTCTGTGTGTCGCTCATCCGCTCACCCTGCACGCTTGAGAAATTTTCAGCGAGTGGAGACTTTCTTGCGCTTCTTTTTAGTACGTTTTTTGCTGCGCGTGCGCTTCTTTTTCTTTTTGCGCAGCGCACGCTTCTTTTTGGCCGCGGCTTTGCGCTTGGCTTGCAGCGCCTTGTGGTAGGCATCGTCGGCCACCGCCAGGCTGGCCATGTAGTCCGGCGAAAGGACGCTGCAGCGTTTGGATTTGGACTTAAAATGGCCGCACAACCGGGTGGCCTGATCCTTGGAGAGGTTACCCAACGCAGCAATATAGGTCTTTTCAGGACGCTTCCTGATCAGGCCATGGTTGCCCCCGTGTACCACGTTCAAGGAGTTGAGCAGGCGCGTGCGCAGCAGCTTGTAGGCCGCCGCAGGGCGCTCATAGGTTCCGAAGGAGGCCGTCCACTTGCGCTTCAATCTATAGGGCCGAATGGTCCGCCACGAGGCCCGCCGCTTACACACGACAGGCGCCATGTCCTTCGGCAGGTGGCTTGCAGAGAAGCCTTCATTGCGCACATTGTCCAAGGGGACGCCCTTAAAGACTTCAGCAGCGCGCTTATAGCCTTCATCGTAATCGTCATTCTCAGCCGAAGAGGCCGAAGCCACTTTTGGGGCGGACACGCCGGTCGCCGCTTCCAGGATCTTCTTTGCTGTTGCAGCCCTCTGGCCGCCGTTGCGCGCGCCCAACACCACCGCAATCAGCCGCTTGCCATTCACCGTGGCGCTGGCCACCAGATTGGAGCCGGAGTTGCACACATATCCGGTTTTCAGTCCATCTGCTGCGTCCCAACTGTTCAAGAACGCATTGTTGCGGTTTGACAGCTTGCGTTTGCCCACCTTCACAAAGCGCGCGCTGAAATAGTCGTTGTACTGGGGGAACTCGCGAATGATTCGCCCACCCAAGATCGCCATGTCCCGAGCCGATGTGATTTGCCGCGGATCCGGCAAGCCATGGGGATTGGCAAAATGCGTTGACGTCATGCCGAGGCTCTTTGCGGTGCGGTTCATCAGCAGCACGAAGCGCTCCACATCGCCGGCCACACGCTCCGCAATGGCCACGGCCACATCGTTTGTGGAGCGCACAAGCAGTGTTTTCAGGGCGAGCCCAAGTGAGATCGATTGTCCTGGCAAAAGACCAAGCTTGGAGGGCGGCTCGGCGGAGGCGCGCGGAGACATCACAACCTTGTCGCTCAGTTTCAGGCCGCCTTCCTTGATCGCATGGAAGGTCACATAAGCGGTCATCAGTTTGGTGAGAGAAGCAGGATACCAGGGCTTGCCGGCATCCTTCTGGGACAGAACCTGGCCGGTAGAGGGGTCGTAAACGATGTATGGACCGGCCCACGCCTTACTGGTGTACACCAGCAATACGCAACATACGACAGCCAGCAGCGCAGATCGCGCAAGAGCAAAGCTCAATCTAGTCACCTGGGGTCACCTCACCCTCTAGCCAGACCACGAGCCGATTTCCGTCAAAATCGCTCTCTCAGCCCCGTTCGGCCGGACCTCTCAAAGTAAAAGCCCATCCCCGGCCATCTTTTTCTAGACGTTAAACTTACCTAACACCCAGGCGCGTCTTCATCAACCAACAAGACACACCAGTGGCAAAATATCCAAGAAAAACTTTAGGCTAACGCTTCAGCCAACCCAGGCATTTGAAAGCCGAGGTCGTCCAGTTTGCCCACAACACCGCCCGCGGCCGCCTCATCAAGCTCAACCAAAGGAGGCCGCACAGTGCGCCAGGCTTCATCGGCGCCGTGATGCGCAACGGTGGCTTTGAGTGCAGGAATAGGGGCATATTCGGTCACCACCGAACGCACATTGTCGAGCGCGGCCTGCTTATCGTCGGCATCGTCACCCTGCCAGTTGGCGGCCAGCTCGGCGATCGGGCCCGGATTGATGTTGGCCGTGGCCGAGATACAGCCAACCGCGCCATTGCGCATGCCGTCCAAGAGGAAGGTCTCAGCACCTGGGAACACCTTAAAGCCCGGGAAGGCGTCCAGCATGGCTTTGGTGTTTGTCCAATCGCCAGAGGAATCCTTGATGCCCACCACCGTGTCTGGATAGCGCGCAAGCAGTTGCTCAATGAGGTTCAACGTAATCGGAACGCCGGACACCTGCGGGATGTGATAGAGGCAGATACGCAAATCCGAAGACCCCACATGCTCAATCACAGAGGCATAGGCCCGGAACAATCCCTCATCAGACACGCCCTTATAGTAGAAAGGGGGCAGCATAAGCGTTGCCGCGCACTTGTGCCGGGCCGCAGCCGCCGAGAGCTTGTAGGCATCCGGCAGAGCGCACGCGCCATTGCCGGGCATAAGCTTCTCAGGACCGATTCCCGCCTCCACCAACAGATCGAGCAATTCAATGCGCTCTTCCACAGAGAGGGAATTGGCTTCCGAATTGGTGCCGAAACAGGCGAGCCCCGCCCCTTGGCTGACCACCCATTTGCAGAACTTCACATAACGGCCCTGATCGACCTCATAGCCTGCGGTGAAGGGCGTCAAAACCGGCGTGAACAGCCCCTTCAGATCTTCGACACCTGGCATTTGGCTCTCATCCCTTGTTCAATCGTTGCGG
>JBCDDQ010000173.1:0-10044 GCA_039180225.1 Pseudomonadota bacterium | reverse complement strand
GTTGTAGCCGCCATAGCCGCCGTAGCCATAAGAGCCGGCTTGTGCGGTGGTGGCTGCGCCGGCGATGGCGGCGACGGCTGCGATGGCGAAAAGTGCTTTGCGGATCATTGGTTTGGTTCCTTGTCCCTCTAGGGCGTTTGCCCGATCTGCCCCGTGCAGATCTCGTTTGTGTTGAGACCTTTTTAGGGGCGAAGAGGGGCCCCCGCAGTGACGCGCGTCACAGGGGGGCAAAAAAAACAAACCAGATGCTTTTTTGGCTCACTTTCCTTTGAGCTGCCGGATCGCGCCGGCCCAATCTTCAATATGGTAGGAGGTGACGATCTTGCCGTCCTCAACGGTGTGAATGTCGATCGACATGATCTCCCAGCTCTTGCCCTTGCCATCAATACCGAACATGGGCCCCTTGGGCGTGCCGCTGGCCCGGCCGCGGACGATCACCCGGTTGCCGGTGACGATCATCTCCTCAATTTTCCAGGTCATGTCCGGGATCAGTTTGCCGAAGCCCGACATCTGCTTGACGAACTGGTCGCGCGATTTGGTCTTGCCGCTATAGTCGCCGATGCTCTGCCAGTTTTCTGAGATTATGGCTTCCGCCGTCTGCGCCACATCCGCGCCGGAGGCCCGGGTCAGGATCTTGGTGTAAAACGGCTCCACAACCGCCTTGAGGGCCTCGTCCGCCTTGGCCGGCACCAGTGTGGCGGCCAGAATACCCGCGGCTACAACCGTCATCATCATGCGCTTCATGTCTTACGTCTCCTTGTCAGGTCAGGCGTGATGCCTTCGATGACGCGAAACATAATGACTTTGGCTTTCTTGCATAATATAGGATAATTACGTTTCACAGTTCGAAAAACTTGAATAATGATCGATCGATTACGGCAACTGGCGATCTTTGCCAAAGCGGCTGAAGCCGGCTCTTTCCGTGGCGCGGCCAAGGTGTTGGATCTGTCGCCGTCGGTGGTCAGCCATCATATCTCCAAGTTGGAGAGCGATTTGGGTGTTGCGCTGTTCTACCGCTCCACCCGCAAACTCTCGCTCACCGGTGACGGCGAGACGGTGCTGAAATCCGCCCAGGAGATGGTGGCCGCGGCCGAGCGCGGACTGGATCAGATCAGTGCGGGATCTCTTGAACCGTCCGGGCGGCTGCGGGTGACGGCGCCTGCGGTGATGGCCCATTCGGCCCTGATTGACCGCATCGCGGCGTTCTCCGCCGATCATCCACGCGTGGATCTGGAGGTGAGCTTCACCGACGTGCGGCGCGACATTATTGCTGAGAGCATTGATCTGGCCATTCGCATGGGTTGGCTGAAGGACAGCGCGTTGATCGCCAAAAAGGTGGCCAGCGAAGAGCGTATCCTGCTGGCCGCTCCGTCGCTGCTGGAGGGGCGAACGATGCCAAAGACGCCGGATGATCTCAGCGGCTGGCCCGTGGTCAACCTGGGCGATATCCATCGCCAGTTTGAGTTCACTGGCCTGGCTGGGGAGCGCAAGAGCCTTGCCTTGGCATCGCGGCTCTTGGTGGATGATGCCATGGCGCTCTATCGCTTGGTCAAAGCTGGGGCCGGGCTCGGCACTCTGCCGGTGTTCCTGGCGGCGGAGGATTTGGCCGCCGGCCGCGTGGTGCACCTGTTGCCAGACTGGAAGGTGAGCCCGCTTGGCATTTATGCGGTCTGGCCGTCCAACACGATGCGTGACAGTTTAACGTCCCGGTTTGTGAAGTATCTGGACCGGATGCAGCCCTCACTTGCCCCGCGCAACCCTTAGGGTGGCAATCTTGAGGGCTTTGAGGAGCGAGAGCAGATGCTTCCGGCTGCTGGCGGTATACTTTGCGCCGGACGCTGCGCGCTGAACGAAGTCGGCAAACTGGTCCACCGTCAGGCCGCTCTCCTCGATCTGCGCTTTTGAAGGGGCCAGCGTCTCGGCGATGATGACCCTGTTGCGCTCAGCGGCGGCCGCAATCTCCTTTTGGCTGGAAGCGTTGAAGCCCGCAACAATGTCTTGTGCATTGGGCGAGGCATTCAGGAGATCAAAAGGTTCAACGGCGATGTGCCGGAAGATCACATCCAGCCGATCGCCGAGCTCGCCTACGGTCTCAAACGCCGCCTCAATGCGCGCCGTTGCCTGATCGGAAAACAACCGGATGGTTGCCTGCAACACCTCATCCTTGTTTGAAAAGGCGTTGTAGAGCGTCTGGCGCGCAATGCCGGCCTCTGCGGCAATGTCGTTCATGGTGGTGCGCTTCACGCCGTAGCGGGAAAACACGTTCACCGCTGCCTCAATGATGGCCTTTTCCCGCGCATTCATTCTGACATATTGACAAATGGACGCTAATTGTCAATATAGACAAATATACATTGAATGTCCAATTTGTCGGAGAGTGCACATGAGCGACGCTTCTCAGAAAACAGCAATTGTTACGGGCGCCAATACGGGCATTGGCTTTGAAACCGCGGCCGGTCTGGCGGAAGCCGGCTGCCATGGTGGTGCTGTTTGCCGGGCTGGCCACGTTGTGCGCCATTCAAACGTTTGATTTCATGGAAAACCAGGGCCGCTATGGGGACTTTGCGCGGGAATGCGCGTATTACATTCTTATGTCGATCTACCTGGTTCGCGCAAAGCGGATGCGTGAGTATTTCGGGGAGATTGTGGTTATGACGCCAAGGCAGGCTTCCCTCACGCCCTGACGGCCTGAGAGACCCTCGGAGGAGAATGATGAGCGCAGTGACGGCCCGCCAAACGATGTTGGAGTGGTTCACCGTGCCGCCGGAGCATGTGCCCGATGAGTTGGTGCGCTACTACATCTATTGGAAGGTGTTCTATGTGCTGGGGGCTGCGGGGCACTTTTTGACCGGGCTGCTGTTCTGGCAGAACGGCGTGACGTTCATGGCGCTGTTCAACATTTTCAGCGTCATCCTCTTTGTGAGCGCGCTCATAGCGCTGGACCGGGGCTATTATCAGCTGGCCTTTTGGGGGGCGATCACCGAACTGGTGCTCCATGGCATTGCGGCCACGGTTTGCGTGGGCTTTCAATACGGCTTCCAGAACTATCCCTTCCTGGTGGGCATTCTGCTTTTCATTCAGCCCTTCTATTCTCTGCGCATATCCATCCTGGGCACGGGCATCGTGTTGGCGAGTGCGGGGCTGGTCATGGCTTATTCGGTCACCCATGACCCGGTCTACCTTATCCCGGAAAGCCAGCGCGTGTTCTTAAGCGTGACCGCCATGTTCACCTGGCCGGTCTATGTTCTGTTGATGGTGCTCCCGTTCGTCCAAGCCTCTGCCCGCGCCGAGCAGGAGGTTGCGGCCGCCTATGGGGAGAGTGAGCGGTTGCTCCTGAATATCCTGCCGGCGCCCATTGCCGCGCGCCTGAAAGAGACCGAGGGCATGATTGCCGACGACTATGACCGGGTGGCCATTCTGTTTGCCGACATTGCCGGGTTCACGCAAATGTCCGGGCGCCTGGAACCAGCCCAGTTGGTGAAGCTGCTGAACGACGTGTTCAACGCCATCGATGAGGTGGTGGCGCGTTATGGGGCGGAGAAAATCAAGACCATCGGCGATGCCTATATGGTGGTCGCCGGTCTACCGATTGAGGACCCGGATCCGGACGACACCATAGCCCAGCTTGCCTTGGACATGGTGGCCGCTGTTGCCAGATTTAAAGACCCGCTCTCCGGCGAGCCTGTTCAGATCCGCGTGGGGATCAATTCCGGCGCCGTGGTGGCCGGCGTCATCGGTAAGCGCAAGTTCGCGTATGATCTGTGGGGCGATGCAGTGAACGTAGCGGCGCGCATGGAGGCCACCGGAGAAATCGGCCGCATTCAGGTGCCAGATGAGCTGGCCGCAACCTTGCAGGATCGCTTCACGTTCGAGCCCCGCGGGGAGATCGAGGTGAAAGGCAAGGGCACGATGCGCACCAGCTATCTGGTGGGCCGCGCTTAACCTCCAGCTTTCCCGGCTAGAGCGCGTCAGTGAGCCCGGTGAAGGCGGGATTCATGGCGGTCTAGTAGGTGGGCGAGAACCTGCAAATACTGATGCGGATCAGAGTGGGGATAGACCTCCAGCAGTTCCACCCCCGCCTTTTGCAGAGCACGTTTCTTCACCGCGTCCCGGGCGCTTGCATTGGCCTGGTGATGACCGGAGCCGTGATACTCCACGACCAGTGCCGGTCGGCCGAAGGGGTCGATGATCAGAAAATCCACCCGCTTGCTGCCATAGGTGCTGTAGGCGCGTTTGCGCTCGGCGGCGGTGCCGTGATGTCTGGATGTTTTGATGAAGGCCCCCATGGCCACCTCGGCAAGCAGCCGGTAGCGCGTTCCCCGGTTGGGCAGATCCGATTCAATGGTTCGAAACACTTTGAACGCTTCCCGGTTTATGGGAACGGCGGGCTGTAATGCAGCATCTTCGATGAAGCGCAGCTGATTGTCCGTGCTTGTGATGTCGGCGCGCCGGTAGCGCCGGAGCTTGAGAACCGTGCTGAGGCGCAGCGAAAGCGCGGCAACCACTGCGCCAATGGCGCTGCCAAGGAGCAGTTCGACCATTTTGTCCTCTGGACCATTGAGAGAAGGGTGTTGCGGACTTGCCTCAATGGTCAATCAAAGGACTTTGCTTCAATATCAAGAACGCGATGGTCAGTTTTGCATAAGACCACTGACGCTGCGCCCATAGCGCGGTTCCGGTCTCTCGCAGAGAGATGTGCTGGAGGCTACTTCGCTGTGGCCGTGGGCAGGTGAATGACCGAGACGTGTGCCGTTCCGCCATTGTCGCTGTAATACTCCAACGGGAATTTGGGTGTGAACAGAACAGCGTCATTCACATAAACGTAAAGCTGACCGCTTCTGCGTGCCGTGATGGTCGTGCACATAATGGTGCGCTTCTTGCCTTCAACCGGTTTGCGGGTGCACCGCTCGCTGGGGGAGATCTCTTCTGTGTCTTCTTGCGATGATGCGGCTTTAGGTGTTCCTTGGTCAGCCCAGATCTTGGCTGCGGCCCAGTTCGGCAAGGCAGCGCCCGTGTGCTTGAGCACGTAACGGTCCAGGAGAATGTTGTCGATGCGGGCGATGGGTTGAAACCAATTGGCCAGCATGTGCCTGCGCACGAGCACGGCTGGATATGTCCACCAGGGCCGTTCGCCAAACCAGCCGCTCACATCTGCTTCGATCGCAGTTTGGGATTTCTCTTGCGCCTTGCGTCCCTGCCATTTTCCGCGAAGCTCCCAAACGATATGGTAGCGCTCCTTCTTCTTCAGCTTGATCCCTGTGGCAACGCAGGGACTGTCGGCGGGGACTTCCGCGGTCAGCTTGAAGCCGGCTTTCGGTTCGCCTGCGTCATCGAAGTCTGCCCCCGCACCGGGCGGGTGAAGCAGTGTTACCTGCTTTGCTTCGCAGACGCTCCCGAACCCATCCAAACCGATCAGCGTTGCGCGGCTGGTGAGAGCGGCCACGACCAACAGGAAGATAACAATTGTGATGGTCTCCAAAATGTTGCGCAGTCCTGCGGCGATCCAGTTGCGATAGAACGCACCATCCAGAAACTTGCCAATGGCCTTGCGGATTTTGCCGGGCGATATGACAGCCCGGTCGGAAATCTGGGTAAAGTGCGACCAGGCGTTTCGCATCTCATCTTGCATGTTCGCGCGCACCACGCGGGCGCGCCAGATCAGGCTGCCGATCGCGGCAATGAAGACGAGAAAGAGATACGGATGCTGGCTGAATTTGTCCGCCCACTTTGCCAGCAGTTCTGCGCCGGGCAGGGGAAGCTTGCCGATCAGGGACGGGATCTCCTGGATCACGCTGCTGATTGTTCCCAGGACCGGCTTAACCAACTCATCAACGCGTGCCAGCCAGTCGAACAGGCCGTTGGTGTCTCTCTTCTCTGAGCCGGCGAGTTTGAAGGGCGTCACCGCGAACAGCAGAAGCGTGGCCAGCATGGCGAAATAGAGCAGCTTGCCCGTCAGCACGTTCACCCATGCGTTGGTTTGCAGCGTGCGCCTGTTGCCGGCTTGGGCCGCGGTTTCCGGTGCGTCCTCGCTGGCCGGATCGTCGCCGGTGCTGTAGAGCACGCGCTTGTTGTCCACGACCACATAGTCTTTCGGCAGGTTGATGGGCGCGTAGGCGCCGCCGCTTTGCATGATGCGGTCGAACACGCTGCGATGGATCTTCGGGTTTGTGACCGTGACCGCATTGGACACGTGGTCGGATGGGCCGAACCGTGTTTTCAACCACTCCCAGACGCCCTGTTTTGAACTGTTGCAGAGATGCTCCACGTGCCGCGGGGCATAGCGGTAGAAGCTGCCGAGCCCGGCGCGGTTGTCATATAGCGGTCCGTTGAGGTCCTCTCCCTGGCGCCAGCGGTCGCGCTCGGCTTTGTCGAACTTCAAGCCCCGTTGTTCGCACTGATCAAGCATCCAGTTCAACGACACATGGGCCAGAGAATCGTCGGGATAGCCGCCACCCACGTTGGCGTGCACGCCGGCGAACCACACCTGGTTGATCCGTTCATCGACCTGCATTTTAGACGATGGATCCCGCGTCTTTTCGTTCCACAACATGGGTTCGAAAGATTCGCGCTGTTCATCGAGCGCCAGAGCATGGGCGGCATGGGCGACCCGGCCGGACAAATCCCGGTCCTTTGCCGTGAGCGGCCAGACGATTTTGTCCCAGGCGCGCGTCATCTCATCAACCGGCAAACCATAGGCATCCACAGTGTCCCACACGCCGACAAACTGAATGGAATGCGGACGGCTGTCAGAACGGGCTTGGTGCTCAAAGTTCTTGCTTGAATCGTAGGGGTTCTGGAACGTTGCGCCGTTCCGGAGGCTGACCCATGCAGCCTGTAAAGGACGTCCGATGAAGCGGGAGAGCAAAGAGGGATCAAAGTTCCGGCTTCGGAACTCCCCGTACGCGGCCGAGATCAGCCGGTCCAAGTCGCGGTCCCCGCGCACTTTCTTAACGTCAATAATGCCCTGATCTGCGATCATGCCGGCCAGGACGCGTGCGGTGAAGGCGCCGCGCGAAAAGCCTAAGATGTAAACGTCGTCCGGCTGCTGGTGCGCGTCGCCAGGTTGGTAGGAATGGCAGAGAAACTTGTAGATCTGGCGGACATTCGCGGCCAGGCCCCAGCCGAACATCAGACCCAACATGGCAAATGGTGTGAACGCGGAGGTCCCGACACCGCCATCGTAAAACGCCACTTGTCCGGCCCCGGGCGAGATGTCCAGGGCTTTGTAGGCGCGCCACACATTGGTCTTTGCGGGACTGGATGCGCTGTTTCCAGTCCCGTCTGCGAACAATACGATCCGTTTGCCGGCCTTTAGGTTCTTCTCCATCGCTCACGCCACCAAGTGTTGTGCACGTGCGGCGAATTAAACGACATTATGGCCGGCACTTCTGTGATTATCATCACAAGGTCATCGGTATCCTCGCGCGCGAGGCGAGAGGCGGCGCCCTTAAGCGCGCAAACGCTCATTGTCCGGATCAAACGGGGATTCCTCGATCACCGTGGCATCATAGAGCTCGCCCAACAGTTTGATCTGGAGCTTGGTGCCCACATCGCCCTGATGCGGCTCAACCATGGCCAGTGCCAAAGACTTGCCCACGCGCCAGCCATAGCCGCCGGAGGTGGCCCGGCCCACAAGCGTGCCAGAGGCATCGTAAATCGCCTCAGAACCGCGGGCGTCCACGTCTTTTACGCCATGCACGTCCAGGGTCACATAGCGCCAGGCGTCACCGGCCCCATGGCGTTCCACCAGCTTATCGCGGCCCAGGAACTGGCCCTTGTTGGGGTGAACGAAGCGGTCCAGACCGGATTCGTAAGCGGAATACTCAATCGAGAGCTCACGCCCAATGAGCCGGTAGGACTTCTCAATGGCCATCAGGGTCATGGCCCGGATGCCGAACGGCTTGATGCCGAATTCGGCGCCGGCGTCCATCACCAGATCGAAGATCTTGTTCTGCATCTCGATCGGGTGGTGCAGCTCCCAGCCGAGCTCGCCCACAAAGTTGACCCGAAGCGCATGGGCCTGGGCGATGCCCACATTGATGAACTTGCCGGTCAGCCACTTGAAATTGTCTGTTGAAAGATCTGTATCGGTGAGCTTTTGCAGAATGTCGCGGGACTTTGGCCCGGCCAGAACCAACACGCCATATTGGGTGGTGATGAGCTGCAGGTTGACCCCGCCGTCTTCAGGAAGAAGCTTGTTGAGCACGTCCCAGTCATGACGCTCAAAGGCGCCGGGGCCCACCAGGTAGTAGTCACCTTCGCCTTTCTTGTAGACGGTGAATTCTGAGCGCACGCCCCCTTCAGACGTGAGCAGGTGGCACAGACCAACCCGGCCAATGCCTTTAGGAATGCGGTTGGCGAGAATGCTGTCCAGCCACTCTGCGGCCTTGGGCCCGGTGACGGCGTATTTGGCGAAGGCCGACATGTCCAGGAGGCCGGCATTCTCGGTGACGTTCTTCACCTCATTGCCCACATGCTCAAAGTAATTGGAGCGGCGGAACGACCAGAGCTCCTTCACCTTCTCGCCTTCAGCCGGCGGGGCATAGTTCTCCTTGGTGATCACATCGGGCCGATCGATTTCTGTTTCCTCAAAGCCATAGCCTTCAGGGGCAAACCAGTTGGGCCGCTCCCAGCCGTAAACCTGACCAAACACGGCGCCCAGCGCCTTCATGCGGTCATAGCAGGGAGAGGTTTTCAGCGGCCGCGCGTCCCAACGCTCTTCGTCCGGGAAGTGGGGCGTGAAGACGTTGCGATAGGCTTCCTCGTTCTTGGTCTTCAGATAGCCGCGCGAGGCATAAGGGCCAAAGCGGCGCGGGTCCACGCCGATCATGTCGATGGTGGGCTCGCCCTCCACGATCCACTCGGCCAGCTGCCAGCCTGCACCGCCGGCCGCGGTGACGCCGAACGAGTGGCCTTCATTGAACCACAGGTTCGTCTTGCCCCAGGCCGGGCCGATGATGGGCGAGCCGTCGGGGGTGTAGCAGATGGCGCCGTTGTAGACCTGCTTGATGCCCGCCTCGCCAAAGGCCGGCACGCGCTCAATGCAGCTCTCTATGTGCGGGGCGATGCGGTCGAGATCTTCCTGGAAGAGCTCATACTCGGCATCATCGGCCGGGCCATCCACATAGCAAACCGGGGCGCCGGGCTCATATGGGCCGAGGATGAGGCCGCCGGCCTCCTCGCGCATGTACCAGGCTGAATCCGCATCGCGCAGCACGCCCATTTCCGGCAGGCCCTGTTCCTGGCGGGCTTTGATTTCGGGGTGCGCTTCGGTAACGATATATTGGTGCTCCACCGGGATCACCGGAATGTCGATGCCCAGCATTTCGCCTGTTTGGCGCACGAAGTTGCCCGTGGCGGTGACCAGGTGTTCGCACGTGATGTCGCCCTTGTCGGTCTTAACCAGCCACTCGCCATTTGCGTTTTGCTCAAAGCCGATGACGCGCGTTTTGCGGTAAATCTCCGCCCCGCCGTCGCGGGCGCCTTTGGCCATGGCCTGGGTGAGGTCAGCCGGTTGCACATAGCCGTCTTCAGGGTGCTGGATGGCGCCGATCAGGCCGTCGGTGTTGCAGAGCGGCCAGATCTCCTTGACCTGCTCCGGCGTGAGCACGCGCACATCCACGCCGATGGTTTCCGCAATCCCGGCGTAATACTTGAACTCGTCCATGCGGTCCGGGGTCTGGGCCAGACGGATGTTGGAGACCCGGCGCAGACCCACATGCTGGCCAGTTTCTTCTTCCAGGCTGGCGTAGAGGTTGACCGACTTCTGGTGGATCTTGCCGACCGAGTAGCTCACGTTGAAGAGCGGCAACAGGCCGGCCGCATGCCAGGTGGAGCCCGATGTGAGCTCGTTGCGCTCAATCAGAACCACGTCGCTCCAGCCCTTTTTGACCAGCGCATAGAGCGTGCCAACACCAACAACCCCGCCGCCTACGACGACCACACGTGCATGAGATTTCATTCGTCCAGATCCTTGCCCGAAATCCTGGCGCAAATCGCCAGGTGCGGCGCCACAATATCTGCCCTTACGCGCCCAGCGTAAAG
>JBCDDQ010000172.1:0-10117 GCA_039180225.1 Pseudomonadota bacterium | reverse complement strand
GTATGACTCAGCTTGGCGCCACAAGCAAAACCATGGTCGCCGTGCCCCAGAGCACGAGCTGGAAATGATTGTTTTGCGCCCACTCGTGACAGTACCAGTAGCTGAAATGATTTCCGCCAATGAGGAAGCTGGCCCAGACGCCTGTAAACGCGATGGTGCCCACAAGGGCGGCCACCCGCGCGTTCTCCGCATCAGCCGTCCCGAGGATGGCAAGCCCCAACCAGCCCGCACCGACCCATAGCAGGAGCGACGCAATCAGCTCAGCCAGAACGATACCGCGGAACAGCACCGTTTGAAGCGTCGGGTTGGTAATGCGCCGGTGGGCCACAAGCGCATAGTGCTCCGGATACATTTCCGCCATCCGCTCCATTTCCAGCACCATGGTGGTGAAGGTGCGGTTCATGACCGGGTGCTGGATGTTATCTTTCACACCGAGCGACATCCATCCGGCCAGGCAAGCGGTGACGAACATCTGGGCGATCATCGTGGCAAGGTCCATATCAAGCACTCCGTTTGGGCGGATCGGTTTTGGCAATTTCATCCATCAGGCGGGTGAACCCGGCCACCACGCTGACGATCTCGCGCTCGCCGTTTTCGGCGCTGGCGGCCGAAGCATCACCCACCACACCAGCCGCGTTGAGGTCTTCGGCCAGCCAGGCAATGTTGGCGTCGCTGGAATGAAGGCCGAGATGCTGATATTCGGCCTTGAACGCCAACTGGCGACTGTCAAAATCTTCCGCCTTGCTCATGTCCACCAGATCAGGTCGCAAGGCCAGCATCAGGGACGTTTCGGCATTGCCGCCATGGATGTCCGTGATCACCTCGCCATATTCATAAATGCTCTGCCAGTTACTCAGCCGGCCGAAGCTGGTGGTTACGGCCAGCATGCCATGGTGCTCTGTGAGCTCACGCGCGGCAATATCCATGGGTGCCACATTGCCGCCGTGGCTGGTGATCATGACGATCTTGCGGACGCCGGCGCGCGCGATGCTTTCGCCAATCTGCAGCCAGCTCTTGATCGTGGTTTCCCAATCCAGCGTCACGGTGCCTGGGAAGTTCACGTGTTCATTCGACTTGCAGATCTGCTGAACGGGCAGGATGGTGACTGGACTGCTGTCCGGCAGAGCCGCCGCACAGCGCTCAATAAGCCCTTCAGCGATAAAGGCATCGACACCTAAGGGCAGGTGCGGTCCGTGCTGCTCCACGGCCGCAAGAGGCAGCACAGCAATCCATTCGGCCGCCTCAGCGCCGAACCGGGTGGTGGGCATTTCGCGCCAGAAACGCTTCGGGGGCATGTCAGCTCTCCTCCTTCGCCGCCAGGGCCTCTACCTCCACCACAAACTCCGGCCGGGTGAACCCGGAGACGATCATCAAGGTGGAGGCCGGCGTATGGCCCGTTCCTGCAAGAAAGGCATCACGCGCCGCCATATAGCCGGTCATGTGTTCGCGCGCTGTCACATAGGCGTTGAGGCGTACGATGTTCCCCCGGTTCAGGCCAGCCTCCAGCAGAATGGCCTCGATGCTGGCAAAACAGACCGCCGCCTGGGCTTCGGCGCCGTCTGGAACGGTGCCGTCGGCGGCAATCCCCAACTGGCCGGACGTGGCCACCAAATGGCTCGACGTCACACTGATACCATGGGCATAGTTGGCGAACGGCGGGTGGATACTGTCGGGGCTGAGCACTTTCATGTGGCTGCCTCCATGAGCCCGGGATAGTCATAATCGCCCTTGGGGTCGTAGGCATAGTCCGGGTTGTCCCACCCGATCATCTTCCCCGGATTGAGCAACCCTTTCGGATCAGTCTTGCGCTTCAGGGCCAGGCGTTTCGGACACGGGCCTGTGTAGTTGCCCTCTTCATAGGTGTAGGCGTGAGGGTTGTAACAAACACAGCCCATGGCCTCCAGTTCCCCCACCACCTGGTCCAGCCGCGCCTTCGTGGTGTAGCGGTACATGGGCAGGAACGAGGCAGACACCCGCGCACCGGTTCGTGTGAACTCCACATGCCCGATGATCTCGTTCGCATAGTCTGACGCAATCTTCTCCAGCGCCGCCAGGGGATCGGCAGCCGGTGTGCCCACTTGCAGATATGTCATCTGCTCGTCTGCCTTCAGGGCCCGGAACGTGGTGTGGTTCCAGGTGAGGTGGTGCAGGTGGGGCAGGCCCTTCTTGTCCTCAGCGCTTGCCGTGTCGGACCGGTAGGCCAAGGTGCCGTCGGCGGCCTGGAGCTCCCGCAGCACCGGTCCCACCGCATTGGGAGCGGCGATGACGCACAGCACGTGATCGCCTTCACTCAGGAACTTGCGGTAGCGGTTGAAATAGGCATGAGGCGCCGGTGCCTCCACCGCACCCAGCTCTTTAAGGAGCAGGCCCTGATGGTGAGCGAGGTGCCAACCACCCCTCAGCGCCTGCATCCAGTCTTCAAACGTGAAAATCATCTCCACCCACTTCTGCGCCGGTGCAAGCGCCATCTCGATTTCCGTGATCACACCGTTGCAGCCATAAGAGTGCAGCACCGTCTCAACATCTTCGCCCACAAGATCCAGCCGTTGGGGCTCCGCCTCAAGCGTGAGGAGGCGCAAGCCCAAGACGTTGCCCGGCTCGCGCAGCATGCCCCAGTGAATGGAGCCCACGCCGCCTGACCCGCCGGCAAGGAAGCCGCCAATGGTTGCCGTCTCCAGGGTTGAGGGATGCAACCGCAATTCCTGGCTTGAGCGTTCCCGTAACTCGTCCTGCAGTGCCCCCATCATGGCACCCGGCTGGACCCTCACCGTTCCGTCGCCAATTTCAATGATTGCATTGAGCGCCGTCATGTCGAGCACGATGCCGCCGGCGAGCGGCATGGCTTGGGCATAGTTTCCCGTGCCGCCGCCGCGCGGGGTCACCGGAACATCCAGGGCATAACAGTCCGCCAGTACGGCAGCCACCTCATCCTCGGTGCGCGGTGAGATAACGGCTTCTGCGGTGACGTGATCGAGCTTTTCCTTCAGCACAGGCGAATACCAGAAGAAGTCGCGGCTCTTGGCCTTCACCAGGCGTTCTGCGGTGATCACCGGAATATCGCCTGTCCGGTCCAGGAGTTCGGAGACTTGGCTCACAGCTTCATTCCTTCCAAATCATCAAGTTCGGCAAATTCGGGCAACAGCGCGGGCGCGGGTATGCCCTTCCGCACGATCACGCCGGGCGGCTGGGTTCGCGAGACGAACTCCGGCCAGGTGCGGGCCTTAAACACCATGAAATCGGCCGGCTGCCCCGGCGCGAGGCGTCCGTGTGCCTCCACCCCCATGAGATCAGCCGGTGTTGCGGTGACCGCCACCGCCCACCCCTCAAATGGATGGTCCAGGTGCATCATGCGCACCGCGTCTCTGAAAAGCTGCGGCAGGTCCAGATCCCCATAGGCGTGGTATCCATCGCGCACATTGTCGGATGCGAGCGCAACGGGAATGCCGCGCTGCTTCATCTCATGTATTGGCGCAATGCCCCTTTGGCGCGGAGTGCGCCCCGCGCCACGATCCATCAAATAGGCGTTGCACAGGGGGAGGGAGACGACGCCAATCCCCGCTTCAGCCACCCGGTCCAGGGTGGCATCGACCACATCGTCAGCTTGAACCGACAGAGCGCAGCAATGGCCTGCGAGCACCGGACGCTCGAACCCGTGACGCAAGACGGCCCGGGCCACTGCATCAAGTCCGCGCGACGCCGGATCAAGATTCTCATCCACGTGAAAGTCGAGCTCAACGTCATGGCGCGCGGCCACGGTGAACACCTCATCAAGGGCGCCATCAAACTCACCGTGGGGCGGAACGAAGATGCTGAGCACGCCGGACGAAGAATTGGCTGCTGCCGCCGCTGCCGTTGTGTCAAACCACTCACTTGCGGAATAGAGGCCGGTGAACGGGCAGAGCTGAAGATGAAGCCGGCCGCGCCACTGCTCGGCCAGCTCAGACATGACGGCGAAGTTACGATCAAAGGTCTCCGGGCCCGCATCCACATGGCTGCGCAGGGCCGCCGTCCCATGGGCGAAAGCCGTCTTCAACGCAAATTCGGCGCGGCGACGGATATCCTCTCCATTCTGATAGGTCTCATGGTCCGCGCTCGCGCTTTCGGACGCGCCGTCAAAGGTGCCATCCGGATTGGGGGAACGTTGCACCACCAACCCCTTGTCGAGATGGGTGTGACAGTCAACCGTCAGAGGCCACACAATGGCTTGGCCGAGGTCGAGCCCTTCGGCCAAGTCGGTCCGAACACCTTGAGCCCCGATCCAGTCCACCTTGCCGTTGGACACAACCATATCGACTGCACGCAAGCCTTCTGCACCCGCAAGACGGATGTTGCGCAGCGCGTAGGAGCCGGATTGAAGGTGTGCAAAAACACTTTGAGCCACACGTCATCTCCCAAGGAGTTGGAACGGTGGCCCTGTTTAAACCCTATCGCCAGTGGGTGGGTGGACCATGACGCAGCGCAAAGTGCGTGTCAAGTTTTCCGCCCGCCGTTTAGGTTATCACGGCAATGGGTTCGCCCACCGCGTCTGGCCTGAGCGTGAGACCAAGACCAGGGGCGCTGGATGCAGCAATCGATCCATCCACGCGCTCGGGGTATCCATCTGCGGTCATGGCATCCACATAGTCGGTCAAATCGGTGTAGCAGAGCCGGTACTTGGGATCGGTGCTGGCCGCAAAGTGAAGCAGCGAGGACGAGACGATCTGACTGCCCCAGGCATCGTCCGGCACCACGGTGATCCCCAGATCCAAAGCCAGATCGCGCATCTTGCGGGCTTTGGTCAAGCCTCCCACACGAGCGATCTTGATCGCGACGATATCCATTGCTCCGGCCTCAAAGCCGCGGATGAGATCCTGCGGGGTTTCGATCAACTCATCCAGCTTGACCGGCAACACGCACTGCCGGCGAAAGGCGATGCACTCTTCCCAGGTGCGACAGGGTTGCTCGATGATGACCGGCAGATCCTTCAAAGCGTTGGCAGCACGGATGGCTTCGGTGAGCGTCCAGTTGGTGTTGGCATCCACCAGGATGGTTTCGTGCGGCTGCTTGATATCGGCCACCGCTTCAATTTGTGCGATCTCATCATCGATAGTGCGCACAGCCGCTTTGCCGGGTTTCAGCT
The DNA here is from genome assembly GCA_039180225.1 of Pseudomonadota bacterium. Classification (GTDB taxonomy): domain Bacteria; phylum Pseudomonadota; class Alphaproteobacteria; order Rhizobiales; family CAJQND01; genus JAAEUE01. Next base: position 4,998 of record JBCDDQ010000172.1, on the reverse strand, counting down.
GAAAGTGCTTGAACCCGTTCTGACGGGCCTCCAGACAACAGGCCACAATGTCTGCAGGTCTCGCCTGCTTGTGCGGCGGGAAATAGACAGAGCGGTAGAGCGGGCCCTCCCCATCATACCGTCCGCCTAACAGATCACACACGGGCCGGCCCGTGGCCTGTCCCATAATATCCCAAAGCGCTATATCCAGCGGCGCCTTGATATAGAGGTCATCGCGGAAGATCTTGTCCCAATAGCGGTTTAGGCGTTCGGCGTGGAACGGGTCTTCGCCTATCAGATGCCGGGCCAGCAGAGGAATGCCGGCGGCCGCACCTTCGGCGAACCCGCGCATGTAGTGCGTGCCGATGGTGCAGACCTCTCCGAGCCCGGTAAAGCCCGCATCTGTTTCCACCACCACTACGATGCCTGAGTAGTCCTGGAAGGTGCCGAAGTCATCTTTGATGGCCGTCATTGGCTTGGCCGGCAACGGCACCTGGTAAACGCTGATCTTCGTGATTTTCATGGCCCGGCTCCCGGCGACTTCACATTTCGCCGGGCACGGTAGCACAGCCGGATGAGACTAGGCGACTGGGCGAGCAGGTGCGCTGAAGCACCCTCACCAAGCGCACCTGCCCCGCCCAGGTTCAGCCCACCCTAGAACTCAAGATAGATCGACGGGCCCCCATAGTAGGGGTCGTAGTAGGGGTCATAGTAGCGCCGTCTCCGCCGCCAGCGGCGGCGGCGGCGCCATCTGCGGCTGCGGCGGCGGCCATGACGTCTCCTGCGCCGGCGCCAGCGTCTGCTTCTGCGACGGCCGTGGTGGGCCTCGGCCTCAGCGGAAAAGCCAACGCCCGCAGCAACAACGGCCAGAGCAGCCACACCGCCCAGCAAGAGCGCGCGCCTCACCCCATCTGCCTCGCCGCGACCCTGATCCGTCCGAAGCGTTGCAGCAGATTGTCTCCAATTCCGGATCCGGTCCAACAGCGATGTTTGCGCCTTTATCATTTTGTACCTGTCCTTTCTTCGCTTTGATGTCACGCTAGCTTGGCTTCAAACGCCCCGCGTTGATTTGAATCAAGGGTAACTGTCTATTTTTTATACCAAAACAAAAAGAGATCGGATTGCGATCTGCTCGCTCAGTTGAAGCGGTCCCACAGTCCGTCGAGATCGCCCTGGACCGTTCCCGTTCGGCACTGCTTAGTGGCGATGGGGGTATCGTTGCCAGGCTCGTAAATGTCGAGGTAGCCTTCAGGCGGGCTCTCGCCGCCTTTCTGAATGCTGCGGCCCACATCATAGAGATAGCCTTTGTTGCGGAACCCAAGCCTGGCCCAGATCGCGTTGCCCACGCCATTCCAGGGCGTGTAGACCACCTCGGTTTGCGTGCGCTGGAGACTCAGCTCGGGCGGCTGGCCAGGTTTGCCGTACTGATAGAGATATTGCTTGTCCGGCAGATCGCAGATTGTCACCTGGCGGCTCGAGCCCTCGATTTTGCAGTAAAACAAAAGTTCGCCCCCAAAGGGCGCGCAGTTGGGCGCAGCCTGGAGCGATGATGAGCTGAAGACGAGCGCGCCTAGAACGATGAGAATACGCAATGGAACCTCCTCATAATGTTTGTTGATGCAGAAGAGCCTTCAAAGCTCAACCAGCCGTTCTTCGATGGGCTTAGATTGCACGATAGACGAATTGGTTGCCCCGAACGGGACAATCCGGTCAATCACCGCTTCCATCTCAACCACGTCGCGCACGTGCGCCCGCGCCACGAAGCAATCCTCGCCGGAAACCCTGTCGCAGGCAACAATCTGGGGCGTAGCGCGGATCGCCTCGATCATATTCTGCATCTCGCCGGGCAGAGGTCGCGCCCGGATCAACAGGGTGAGGCCGTAACCCAGACGGGCGGGGTCTATGCGCGCGCCGTACCCGGTAATGATGCCGACGTCCTCAAGGCGCCTTACGCGATCTGCAACACTGGGGGCGGAGAGCCCGACCCGACGGGCCAGCTCGGCGCGGGGGATGCGCGCATCTTTGCAGAGCTCCTTGAGGATCGCTGCGTCTATCCGATCTAGATTGGTTTTTTCAGATCGAAGGTTTTCTCCATAATCTACCTTCGAAACTTCATCACTATTCAAATTTTGTTCTGTCATAGTCCATATCTATCCTCCATTTTCCCTTTTATCATCAAAAAATGACCAAGCAAACCAAGGCCACCAATGGCGCTCTATCGCGGGTTGCACAAGCCGTCCCGCCCCATGCCTGGTTTGGCGTGTCGGCGGTGTTTCATTATCTCGGGCCTGCGTTTGCGGTGCTGCTGTTCCCGGTGATCGGTGTCCTGGGCGTTGCCTGGTTTCGGATCGCCTCGGCTGCTCTGGTGTTTGCACCGCTCACCAAGCCCTGGCGCACTTTTGCGAATGCCACGCCGCGTGAGCGTGTGCAGCTCCTGGCTTTGGGCGCCTGCCTTGCGGTGATGAACAGCGCCTTTTACCTGGCGCTCGACCGGTTGCCGATTGCCCTGGTGGCGGCGATCGAGTTTGTGGGCACCATTGGCATCGCCCTGTGGGGCTTGCGCACCGGGCGCAACGCTCTGGCCTTTGTGCTCGCGATTACCGGCGTGACCGTGTTGATCGACGTGCCGTCAGTCTTCATGAGCGAAGGTCCGGCGCTGTCGGCGGACCTCATCGGCCTCGTCTGGGCAGTGATCAATGGTGCTCTGTTTGTGCTCTATATCATCCTGGGGCACAAGATTTCAGAAGGCGGTGCCTCCGGCGGGGTGGAGCGGCTCGGGGCAGCGATGACCGCGGCGTTCCTCTTCGTGATGCCGATCGGGTTTATTCAGGCACTTGAAGCGTTCGGCGCGCCGCTTTTGATCCTGGCTGGAATCGGGGTGGGCATCTGCTCGTCCGTGATCCCTTACGTGTGCGACCAGCTCGCCATGTCGCGACTGCCGCGCGCCAGTTTCGCTCTGCTGCTGGCGCTCTTGCCGGCAACAGCAACGATCATTGGTGTGATTGTGTTAAGGCAGATCCCCAGCTGGGTGGACTGCCTCGGGGTCATTCTGGTGATGGCCGGGGTGGCCGTCCACAAACCTGCCGCCCCTTAAGGACCGGTTCTACTCGCCCAAGCCGTCCCAGAAGGCCTTCGCCTTGGAGAAGAAGCCTTCTGATTGGGGCGAGTTGTTGCGCGCTTCGGAGGCGAACTCTTCCAGCAGCTCTTTTTGGCGCCGGGAGAGATTGACCGGGGTTTCCACCGACACCTGAATGTGCAGATCGCCCTGCTGCTTGGAGCGCAGCACCGGCATGCCCTTGGTTTTCAGGCGGAACTGCTTGCCCGTCTGGGTGCCGTCCGGGATCGTGACTCGCACCTTCTTGCCATCAATCGTAGGCACTTCGATCTCGCCGCCCATCGCCGCCGTGGTCATGGCGATGGGCACTCTACAGAAGAGATCGGCGCCATCGCGCTGGAAGAAGTCGTGGGGCCGAATGGAGACAAAGATGTAGAGATCGCCCGACGGGCCGCCGCGCACGCCCGCCTCGCCTTCGCCGGAGAGCCGGATGCGGGTGCCGTCTTCGACGCCGGCCGGAATGTTCACCGAAAGCGTACGGTCCTTGGTGACGCGGCCCTGGCCGGAACATTCAGCACACGGATCTGCAATGATCTGACCGCGGCCATGGCAGGCCGGACAGGTGCGTTGAATGGTGAAGAACCCCTGCTGGGCCCTGACCTGGCCTGATCCGCCGCAGGTGGGACATGTGGTGGGGCTGGAGCCAGGCTTGGCACCCGAGCCGTCGCACACATCGCACTTCACACTAGTGGGCACGCGGATCTGCGCCGTCTTGCCCTCATAAGCATCGGTGAGGTTAATCTCCATATTGTAGCGAAGATCAGAGCCGCGCTGGGCACTGGAACGCCCGCCGCCGCGCTGGCGTCCACCGCCGCCGCCCATGAACTCGCCGAACAGATCTTCGAAGATGTCCGACATGGACGAGGAGAATTCCGGACCAAAGCCGCCCGGGCCACCACCGCCGCCTTCGAAGGCCTGGTGACCGAACTGGTCATAGGCCGCCCGCTTTTGCGGGTCCTTCAGGATATCGTAGGCTTCGGAGACTTCCTTGAACTTCTGCTCAGCGGACGGGTCGCCCGAGTTGGCATCTGGGTGATACTTCTTGGCAAGCTTGCGATAGGCGCTTTTCAGCTCCTTCTCGTCTACGCCGCGCGAAACGCCCAGCACTTCATAGAAATCGCGCTTACTCATGATTGTGGTTCCCGCCGCCGCTTTAGGCCCTGCCCAGATGAGCCTTTATTCATCCCATTGGGCAGGGTCATTAGCATGAGCGCCCGCGGATTACGCAGACTTTTTCGTATCGTCGTCGTCGGAGACTTCTTCGAAGTCCGCATCGACCACGTCATCAGGCGTCTCGCCAGCATCGGCGGCCGCGTCTGCAGCAGCGTCGGCCTCAGCATCTTGCTGCTGCGCCGCGTACATGGCTTCGCCCAGCTTCATGGCCGCCTCGGTGAGCGCCTGGGTCTTGGCGGTGATGGCTTCAGCATCGTCGCCTTCCAGAGCTTCCTTGAGATCTGAGATCGCCATTTCGATGGTCGACTTGTCAGCCTCGGCGATCTTGTCGCCATGCTCTTCCAAAGTCTTCTCGGTGGAGTGGATGAGCGCTTCGGCGTGGTTGCGCGCTTCCACCATCTCCTTGCGCTTGGCGTCTTCCTCAGCGTGGCTTTCGGCGTCTTTGACCATGCTTTCCACTTCATCGTCAGAAAGACCGCCAGACGCCTGGATCCGGATTTGCTGTTCCTTCTCTGTCGCCTTGTCCTTGGCCGAGACGTTGACGATGCCGTTGGCGTCGATGTCGAAGGTCACCTCAATCTGCGGGATGCCGCGCGGAGCCGGCGGAATGCCCACCAGGTCGAACTGGCCAAGCAGCTTGTTGTCGGCCGCCATTTCACGCTCGCCCTGGGCCACGCGGATGGTCACCGCCGTCTGATTGTCATCAGCGGTGGAGAAGGTTTGCGACTTCT
>JBCDDQ010000171.1:0-10127 GCA_039180225.1 Pseudomonadota bacterium | reverse complement strand
TTCTTGGACCGGATGGTCTGGCTATATGAGGAGATGCGCCATGAACATCCTGAATACAACACCTGGCTTCGCTAGGAGGTCACACCACGCCGTGGCGCTTGTGCCAATCAGATAGTGATTCCTCCGGATACTCCTCATGCTCCAGATCGCCGTCAGCGACGCATGGCTTCACCCAATTGGCCTTTGATCCAAGCATGATATGGACCGTTTGCGGCGCCTTGGGCAACGGTGTGTCAATGGCGGACGCAAAGGGGTGCACCAGATCTGGCCAACGCGGGTCGTAATTCCACAGGGCCGTGCCGCATTTGCAGCAGAAGCGCCGCCCGCGCGGCGCATCCGCACCCTCTGGTGAAGGCCCTGTTTCGTATACGGAGATGTGCTCAGCCCCGTCGATATGAAGAGAGGCCGTGGTGCCGCCAACATTAATGGCAAACCCACCCCCGCCCGCCACCTTGCGGCAGATCGAGCAGTAACACTTCAAATATGGACACGGACTTTCCGCCTCAAGTCTGAACCTGACCGCACCGCAATGACAAGACCCTTCAAGCTTCATTCGCCCTCTCCATGCACCTTCATAAAGACCATTCGCAGGGCAGGTTCAGGACGCCTCGAAACGCCCACCCCCCGAGCTTCACGTCCGCCCCGTCTGCAAGACGCAGATCTTTGAGCCGCTCAAAGACGGCGGGAAGGGCCACATCTGCAATCAGCGACCTTGAAGCTGCGGCCCCGGCGCAAAAGTGTGGCCCTGCCCCAAACGCGATCGACTTTGAAACATTACGGGTCACATCAAACGCATCAGGCGCGGCAAAATATGTCTCATCGCGGTTGGCCGACCCAAACATGAAGAACACCTTGTCGTCTGGATGGAACTCTATCTCACCGAGTGTATGCGATTTAGCCACGCGGCGCGGCGACATGCCGATCGGTGAGATCCAACGGGCGTACTCTTCAAAGGCCTGCAGCCAGCTCACCTGGCCAGACCGCACCGTCTCCAATTGGTCAGGGTGGGTCAGCAACGCCCAAATCGACCCGGCAATGGCGTCCCGCGGTTCGTTCTGGCCGCCACTGATCGCAAGCTTCACATTCGCTCGGATGCTCTCCATGGGCAGCTCCGCCTCCAGCATCACGCTCAGAAGGCTGTGGTCGGGATTGTCCTTCAAGACTGGGGTCATATCGTCGATGGCCGCGTCTATACCTGCCGTGGCCGCATGGCAGCGCGCCTCGATTTCCGGATCGCCGGCATAATTGGCGATGCCGTCGATCATCCCTTGCGAGAAGCTGTCCATTTGGCGGTAGGTGATGTTGGTGAGACCAGTGATCTCCTTCAAGGCTTCGCCGGACACCGGGCGCGCATATGCATCGAAGAGGTCTCCGCGTTCTGCAGGGGAGAGCGCGTCCAGAATGCGGTCCGTATGGGCCTGAAACTTCTCGCGCCAGACGGCCTTTACGGTTTTGGGAGAGACGGAGGGGAAAATCACCTTGCGTTCGGCCTGGTGGTCTTCCCCATCTTTACGCATCAGATTATGACCCATCAGCTTGTTCATCAGCCCCTCAGGTTGGTGGGATGAGAACACATCGATCTGTTTTTCGGAGACGGCAATGTCATCGCGCCGTGTCATCACCACACCGTCCAACTGAGGCACATACGCAATGGGTGCATTGGCTCTCAATTCAGCCAACACCGGGTAAGGATCATGCCAGAATGCGGCCAAATCGATGTCAAACTGTGGCGCTGTGCTCATTGTCTATCCTCGATGTTACGCGCGTCCACCAATGATGATTTGGTGAAGCAACCGGCGGGTACGTGGATAATCATCATACGCATATGGGAAAGGCGTGTGGAGGCACGATCTGTTGTCGAAAATCACAAGGTCTCCCGGGCGCCACCGGTGCTTGTAGATGCGCTGCGGCGCCGTAATTTCCTCCACCAGACGGGTGATCATCGCCCTGCCCTGCGCCGCCTCCACCCCCAGAAAGCCTTTGACCATGGCATGGGACAAATAGATCAGGCGTTCGCCGGTAACGGGATGGCTTTGCACCAGCGGATCGATCGTATCGGCATTGCGCGTGCGCAGCTCGCCTTCTTGTGCAGGCACTGTGCTGTCAACGTAAGTTGCCACCTTGTCGTTGAACGTATTAAAGCTGTGCACCAGCTTCACCCCATCGACGCGTATTCTCAGTTCTTCCGGCAGCGCGCGATAGCCGGACACGGTTGAGGCAAATCCCGTTTCTCCGCCACCGTGGGGAATCTCGCTCTCTAGGCAATAAAGCAAGCTGCAGCCGGCCGGATGAGACGACCCAGGACTGTCTGAATGCCACTCCACCCCACCCTTGTTGAGGTAAACCCTGACCTGGCCATTTTCGACAAGGTTACCCACCTGAACAACCTCCGGATATCCTGGAACGCTGTATTGCGGGCGATACGGTGGTAGCGGAGTGCCAAGCCCATTGGCCAAATCGAGCAAGTCACCAGGCTTGAGATCCTGGCCCCGAAGCAGCACGCACCCATGCTCCGCCACTATTTGGCAAAGCAAGTCCGGCGCCGCATCCCGAAGCTCCGCCATCTCAACGCCCACACAAGGGTGAAGGGGTTCAAGGAAATTGGCCATAGCGCGAAGGATACAACCCCCTGCCGCGGGAGCTCAAGCCTGAGACGTGCCATAAAAAAGGTTTACCACATGCTCCGCTTCGGCAAAGAACAGCCAGCGTTCAAGCACAACCGCGAAGGCAGCCGCGCCGGTCGCAATGATCAGCCATGCGGTCGCAGCCCATGGTGGCAGGATGAAGGTCAGCCCGCAGGCCACGAAGCACACGCCAAAGCCCAAAAACAGGCACATAAGACGCAGCTTGCGCGCGTGCTTCCGGGCCACCTTGTAGCCCATTTCGCGCTGGACGAAATTGGTCTGGGTGTGCGGGGATTCAAACTGGCGCACCTTTCCAATGCGGCCAAGGCCAGTGGCATCCCCAATCGTCAGCTCCCGCGGCTCCTTGTCGATACTGATCCAGTAAACCGTCTTGATCAGCGCCGCTGCAACAAGGCCCGCCATCGCGAGGCTCACATGCCAGCTTTGGCCGGCTCCAAAGCCCTGCATCAGCAAGGCAAACAAGACGAGACCAGTCGAGCCACTTAAAACCACATAAATGGGCGCCACCAGAGGATTGCTCCATTGTCGGATGGTGGTCAGACAACCGTAGATCATCCCGGTGCACCAAACGGTGATCGCCGAAAAGACGGCGCTCAAAAGCCCAAGTGCCTTCCAAACCGCACCACCGTCAAAGCCCACCAGCCACAACAGACCGAATAAACCGGCCGGACCGTAGGTCGCTACAGCCGCCACCCCTTCGCGCGACAACCAGGACGAGCGCCACTGCGAGAAGGCGCGCCAAGCCCGCTCAGGGTGGCCAAGATGGAACGTGGATGAGAGCAATCCAAGCGTGATCAGTCCCAGCGAAAGTCCAAATGCAACGATGCAGAACACAGGGCCCTGCGGGAACGCCGCGCCAAATGCGGCCCCTAGCCCAAGCAGAGCAAGAAGCCCGTAACCGGCCCCGGAAGCCGTGGTGAAGAATATGACGGAGTAGGCAGGATGCATTGCAGCTTACCGGCTCAGCACCTTGTCCGCCCACATCAAGAACTGCTCGGTGAGGCTGCCATCGCCGAGCCCAAGTGGCTCCAGTGCCTTTGGCCGATCCGCCGCTTCACCGTCTGGACCCGCCCGGCGCGGGCGCGGCGGCAAGTACTTGTTGACCGGCTTATAGCCAGACTGCGGCAACAGATCATAACCCTCGCGTTCGGCCACAAGCTTGGACACGGCACTTTCGGGATCGCCCAAATCTCCATAGTGTCGGGCACCGGCTGGGCACGCTCTCACGCAGGCCGGCTGGCGGTCTTCCGGATCGAGATGTTCGTTGTAGATCCGGTCAACACACAAGGTGCACTTCTTCATCACACCATGGCTTGGGTCATATTCCCGTGCACCGTAGGGACAGGCCCACGAGCAAAGCTTACAGCCAATGCAGGTGTCCGGGTTGACCAGCACAATCCCGTCTTCCGCCCGCTTGTAGCTTGCCCCCGTGGGGCAGACGGTCACACACGCCGGCTCCTCACAATGCAGGCAAGACCTTGGAAAATGCACGGTTCTGTTGGGTTGGCCCTCCCCCGTTTCCACTTCGTAGGTGTGAATGCGGTTCAGCCAGGCCCCGATTGGATCGCTGCCATATGCATCCACATCGGTCAGCGGCGCCGAATACCCTTGGGTGTTCCACTCCTTGCAGCTGACAGCACAGGCATGGCAGCCCACGCACGTGTCCAGGTCAATGACAAGGCCAAGCTTTTTGCCGGAACGTTCTTCTGGAGTGGGGAGTGACGTCATTTAGACCCATTCCGCTTGGGCCCGGTGAAAGCCACATCTTCAGGGGGCCGGCGCAAACCCCGCGCTCTGTTTTGCGGTTCAAACTCAGGAGACGTCCGGCCCTGCTCTTCCGGGTCAGCTTTCTCGATCCGCACGCGAAGGTCGTACCAGGCGGCCTGACCAGTCACCGGATCTGAGTTGGAAAAGCGGTACCCGCCCCGTTCCGGCAGAAGCTCAGAGATGACATGATTCAACAGGAAGCCTTTGGTTGCTTCGGGGGCTTTTGGATCGAGGTTCCACGCTCCAGACCGCTTGCCAATGGCGTTCCAGGTCCAGATGGTGTCACGGTTTACACCATCCATCAGTTTGGCTTGCGCCTTCACCCTGCCATGGGCGCTGATGATCCAGATCCAATCGCCATCGGCAATGCCGTGCTCTTCACCTCGTTCTCTGCTCAAATAGATCCAGTTTCGCCCATGGATCTGCCTAAGCCAGGCATTTTGCGATCCCCAGGAATGGTACATCGCCATAGGGCGTTGGGTAACGGCGTGAAGCGGATACTCTTCTCCTCCTGCCAATTCTTCTTCCAATGGCTTGTACCAAAGGGGCAACGGATCGAAGTAAGTCTCCACCCTTTCTTTGTATTGCTCCGGAACAACCTCGTTCCGTTTGCCCTGGGCAGCCAGACGAAACTTCTGCAGCGGCTCCAAATACAGCTGAAAAACAACTTGTTCGCCAACCCCGCGGTGTCCCATCTCCACTGCCCACCGACTGTATTCGCGGTTAGCATGCTTGTAGTAGCGCTGATCATCGCGCAGGTGATGCTGGTAAAAGCATCCATTCTCGATGTAACGCTCAAGTTGCTCCGGATTGGGCGCGCCTACACCGTACGATTGTCCATCCTCACCTCGGTAACCCGTGAGCGGGCCAATGCCGGGCTTGCGTTCGTGGTTTACCAAGTAATCCGGGTATCCTCCCGGATAAACCGGCGATCCGTCTTCATCACAGAATTTCGGCAGACCAAGCCGCGCACCGAGTTCAATCAGCACGTCCTGGAAGGGGCGCACATCTCGGTCGGGTTCCACAACCGGATGCCGAATGGCATCGGACGCACTGTCAGGCTCTGAGATCGGCCGATCCAGCATCGAGATGCAGTCCCAGCGCTCAAGATAGGTTGTATCCGGCAAAATCAGATCGGCATACGGTACAGTTTCCGAATAGTAAGCATCAGAATAGATAATCTTCGGGATCACATATTCACCCGTTTCCGGATTTGTCGCCGTCAGGTTCTTCAGCGTTGCTGCGACATTCATGGACGAGTTCCAACCCATGTTCGCCATGTAGAGGAACAGCACGTCTATGGGATAGGGATCCGCCTTTGCAGCGTTGTTGATGACCATATGCATGAGCCCGTGGGCGGCCAGAGGAGCCTCCCAGCTGAACGCCTTATCAATCCGTTGCGCCTCGCCGCCAGGTTCAACCAAAAGATCTTCCGGCCCTGTCGGAAAACCAAGATGCGGGCCGCCAAGTGGTTCGGCGCGGCGGTTGCTTTCGCCCCTGCCCGAGGGCTTCAGCCATGGGGGCGCTTGCTTGGGATATGGGGGTTTGTAACGGAACCCACCGGGGCAATCGATCGTGCCCAGCAACACCTGCAAAATGTGTATGAGGCGGCATGTGTGGAAGCCATTGGAATGGGCCGAAATCCCTCGCATGGCATGCATGGAGACCGGACGGCCGGTGGTCTTTTCGTGCCTGCGTCCGGCCCAGTCAGTCCAGGCGATATCCAGATTGATCTCTTGTTCAAATGCCGTGTGAGCCAGCTCAGCAGCGATCCGTTTGGTGGTTTCCGGCGCCACTCCAGTCTGCTCCGCCACCGCGTTGGGCGAGTAGCTGGCATCCAGAAACCGTTCGGACAAAAGCTGAAAAGCGGTCACCGAATTGCGCCCGTCTGCAAGCTCAAAATGCCCGACAAGCGCTGGAGTGATGTCTGGAAGAAGCGCGCTGACCAACATGCCGGACGTTTTGTCGTAGCAAAGGGGCTTGCCCTCTTCATCACGAGCAAACAAGCCATGATCATCGGAAGTCGGATCATCAATCACCAGCCAGGCGGCATTGGCGTACCGCGCCAGATAATCCAGATCGACTTTGCCACTTTTGAGCAACTCATGAATCAGCGCGGCGACAAACAAGCCATCCGTGCCCGGCCGGATCCCAACCCATTCATCGGCAATGGCCGAATAACCTGAGCGCACAGGATTGATGGAAACAATCTTGGCGCCACGCGCCTTGAGCTGGCCGAGATGCTTCTTTAGGGGATTGGAACTGTGTTCCTCGGCCACACCAAACAGCATAAAGTACTTGGTGTGCTCCCAATCCGGCTCGCCGAACTCCCAAAACGCTCCCCCAATGGTGTAAAGCCCGGCGGCCGCCATATTCACTGAGCAAAACCCGCCGTGAGCGGCATAGTTGGGTGTGCCGTACTGGATCGCCCAGAAACCGGTGAGCGATTGCGACTGATCGCGGCCAGTGAAGAACGCCAGCTTGCGCGGGTCTTCGTTACGCACCTGCGACAGCCACGTGGTTGCCAGCCTGAGCGCCTCTTCCCAATCCAGCTCTCGGAACTCGCCGGACCCGCGCGGTCCCACACGCAGCAGAGGTTTCCGCAGCCGTGCCGGCGAATAGTGCTGCATGATGCCCGCAGAGCCCTTACCGCACAGAACGCCGCCATTCACCGGATGGTCCCGGTTGCCTTCAATGTAGGTGACTGTGCCGTCCTTCAGATAAACCTTGATGCCGCACCGGCAGGCGCACATGTAGCACGTGGTGCCTTTAATCTCGTCCCATGTCTTGGGCGAGGTGTCTACCTGCGGTTGCTTAGGCAAGATATCCTTCCTTTCAGCGCCCGAGCGATCGCGCGCGCTTCCGTTTACTGGCAGTTCCCTTGAGCTACGCAAACGCGACAGCGGCGCACAGAGCGCAATGGTCGCGCCTTGCCCCCTGTCACCGACACCTCATTTAGGTCTGAGACGATGTAAATGGGCCCGGGTCTGAAACTCCGGGCCCAGATAACAAACGCACGTGCGTTAGCTGGCTGCTTGCTCTTGCTCCAGCGTCATGCGGAGCTTCTCGATCATTTCATCGATATGGCTCTTCTCAGATACAAAGGGCGGGGCAACAATACCGCAATCGCCGGTGAACTTCACATGCATCCCGTTCCAGAACAGGCGTTTCTGCACGCCGCCACCACGAGCTCCCGGAGCGCCTTTGGCTGCAATGTCCACGCCGGCCATCATGCCGATGCCGCGAATGTCGGTGACAATATCCAGGTCCTGAAGGCTGAAGATGCCGTCGAGGAAGTACTCTGACATTTCCGCGGCCCGACCGAACAGATTCTCGTCGATATAGATCTGTTGGGTGGCCACACCAGCAGCGCACGAGGCCGGATGGCCGGAATAGGTGTACCCGTGGAAGAACTCAATTGCCGATTGCGGAGAGGCCTCCATCACGGTGTCGTAGATCTCGTCTTTCACACCAACTGCACCCATGGGCTGCGCACCATTGGTCAGTGCTTTGGCCATGGTCATGATATCCGGCGTGACACCGAACAGCTGAGACGCGAACGGAGCACCAATGCGGCCGAAGCCGGTGATCACTTCATCGAACACCAGGAGAATGCCGTGCTCATCACAGATTTCGCGCAAGCGTTCCAGGTACCCCTTCGGCGGCACCAGGCAGCCGGTGGAGCCTGCCACCGGCTCAACGAACACCGCTGCAATAGTGGACCCGCCATAGGTTTCACAGAAGCGCTGAAGATCATTGGCCAGCTCTGCGCCGCTTTCCGGCTGCCCGCGCACAAAGCGCTCTTCCGGGCTCCAGGTGTGGCGCATGCAGACCACGTTTGGCATCACGCCAGTGAACGTCTCCCGGTTGCGCACCATGCCCGACAGGGACACACCGCCGATGTTCACGCCATGATAGGCTCTTTCGCGCGACACAAAGCGTGTCCGCTGACCATCGCCCTTGGCCCGGTGGTAGGCCATGGCGATCTTGAGGGCTGTGTCGACAGCTTCAGAACCTGAGTTCACGAAAAACACATGGTTGATGGGTTCCGGCGTGATATTGGCCACCATCTGGGCCAGAGTAAAGGAGGTGGGCTGTCCTGTGCCGAAAGGTGAGCAGTAGTCATTGGTCAGAAGTGCTTCATGCACCGCATCGGCAATCTCTCTGCGGCCATGGCCGGCCGGAACGCAAAACAGGCCCGAAGAACCGTCAATGACCTTCCCGCCCTTGTGGTCCCACGCATAGACACCTTCTGATTTCACCAGCAGGCGCGGCTCAGCCTTAAAGTCCTTGTTGGCCGTGAACGGCATCCAATGAGCTTCAAGAGAATTTACGGATACATTTGCGACTGGTGCGTTCATGGCATGGGCCCTTTCCTAAAATGCCACCCAAGTTGTTGCTGCAGGATCGCACGGCGCTGGTGGACCTGCGTTAAACTGAGAGATACCCCTTTTTGGGGCCAATATGCGACCAATTTTGTCGCAGTTGGCCCCAATTTGGCGAGTTCGCTCTATACTACCCGGCAAATTGGACCTAAGCTAGAGCCAATCAGAGATATTTTCAGCCCTATCTGGACCACATTCTGGCCCAGAGGAGTAGCATTTTATGCGAGACACGCTTTTTCACATCCGCAAAAGTGAGGTCAACAGCCTCCAAGCTCAAATACGCGAAACCCTGGTATCAGCCATACTGGACCGTCAGTTGGGTCACGAGGAGCCCCTGCCCTCCACCCGGAAAATGGCCAAGATCCTTGGCGTCTCCCGCAACACAGTGGTGCTTGCCTACCAAAGCCTGATTGATGATGGCTACCTGGTCTCGCGCGAGCGCTCCGGATACTACGTTAACGGCACAATCGCTGATGCGGCGCGGCCAGGCGTGGTCGACCTTCCCAAGCCCGAGACCTCCAAGAGCGCCAACACCGGACCAGATTGGAAAAGCCGGTTCCGCGTGCAACCAGCCGAGCAGGAGAACATCTCCAAGCCGCTTGACTGGCAGTCATACCCATACCCCTTTATTTACGGCCAGGTGGATCACACACTGTTCCCCATTACCGAATGGCGGGAGTGCTCGCGCCAGGCCCTTGGCAAGCGCTGGCTTGGCGCCTGGACCAATGACACCTGGCAATATGATGATCCGCTGCTGGTGGAGCAGATTCGTCGGCGTCTGTTGCCTCGCCGAGGCATTCGCGTCTCCGATGACCAGATTCTCATCACGCTCGGCGCCCAAAATGCCCTTTACATCTTGGCTAGCCTGCTGGTGACCCGAGACACCCGCGTGGCCATCGAAGATCCCGGCTATACGGATGTGCGCAACATCTTCCAGCTGCGCACCAATCATATCAAGCCTGTGCCGGTGGATGAGCATGGCATGCCGGCCGATGGCCCGTTGGAAGACTGCGATGTGGCGTTTGTAACGCCGTCCCATCAGTTTCCCACCACGGTGACCATGCCCCTTGAGCGCCGCATGGCGTTGCTGGAAAAGGCCCGCGCCCACGATCTTTTGATCATCGAAGATGATTATGAGTTTGAAACAAACTATGTGAATGAGCCCTGCCCGGCTCTGAAGTCACTGGATGATGAAGAACGCGTGCTCTACATTGGTTCGCTGTCAAAGACCCTTTTCCCCGGGCTTCGACTCGGCTTCCTCGTCGGTCCGCCGGAATTAATCCGCGAGGCCAGAGCCCTTCGCCGTCTTATGGTGCGCCATGCCCCCAAC
>JBCDDQ010000170.1:0-10131 GCA_039180225.1 Pseudomonadota bacterium | reverse complement strand
TACCGGGTCTGCGGCATGTCCCCGCCCACCTCAGGCGGCTTGACCAGCCTGATGATCCTGAAAATGCTGGAGCGCTTCGATCTGGCCTCCCTCAAACCAGGATCACTGGAGGCAGTGCACCTGATCAGCGAGGCCAGCCGGCTCGCCTTTGCCGACCGGGGCGCCTACATGGCTGACGCCGATTTTGTGGATGTGCCGGTGAAGGGTCTGTTGGATCCTAAATATCTGACGTCCCGAAGCGCTCTGATCGATCCGGCCAAGGCCATGGCGCGAGCAGAACCTGGAACGCCGCCCGGCGTGGAGAAGAAGAAGACGGCGGTCGACGATCTCACCCGTCCGGGCACCACACATCTGTCCATTGTGGATGCTGAGGGCAATGCTGTCTCCATGACCAGTTCGGTTGAGGGCGGCTTCGGGGCCCATCTCATGGCCGGTGGCTTCTTGCTCAACAACCAGCTCACCGACTTTGCGTTCACGCCCGAGCGTGATGGGATGATGGTGGCCAACAGGGTGCAGCCGGGCAAGCGGCCGCGCTCGTCCATGAGCCCGAGCCTGATCCTGAAGCCGTCCGGCGAGCTGTTCGCGGCCATTGGGTCTCCGGGCGGCAGCCGGATCATCGGTTTTGTCACCAAGGCGATGATCGGGCTGATGGACTGGAACCTGACGGCCCAGGAGGCAATCAATCTGCCCCACCATATCAACCGGAACGGTAAGACCGATCTTGAGAAAGGCACGAGCGTGGCAAAGCTGGCGCGCCAGCTGGAAAAGCGTGGTCATCAGGTGCAAATTCGTAGCCTCAACAGCGGCTTACACGGAATTCGCGTGATGGAAAAAGGGCTCGATGGCGGTGCAGATCCGCGGCGCGAGGGGACGGTGATCCGGATTGAGTGAGGGAAGGTCCCGGCGCTCTAAGCGATCTCCAGCTCGCCGCGCCGGCCATCTGAACTCTCTTCGGAGCGGTCCGGAATGACCACCCAGAAATGGGCGCCTTGGGGGCGGTCCTTCAGTTCCACAAACCCGCCATGCGCGCGCGCCAGTTCGGAGGCAATGGCCAGACCAAGGCCCGTTCCGCCCGCCCGCACGGAGCCCTGAAACGCCTCAAACAGATGAGCTCTGGCCTTCTCCGGCACGCCGGGGCCATTGTCGCCCACCTCGATGGTCACCCTGTCGTCGTTTCGCCAGGCGTTCAGGCGGATCTCGCCTTCTGTGTCATTCGCCGCAACATGCTCTTGCAAGGCTTCCACGGAGTTGCGCATCAGATTGCTGAGGATCCGGAAGATATGCTCGCGGTCCGCATCAATCTTCACGTCCTGCGGCACGTCGTTATAGAGCACCACTTTGTGTGATGTTTGCGGGGCTGTGGCGTCGATTGCGTCGTCCACAATCATGCGCAAGAAGAAATGATCGCGCCTGGGCGGAGCTTCCTGAGCCCGGCCATATTTGAGCGTCTGGGCGCAGAAGTCGATGGCTCTGTCGAGGGACATGATCAGCTTCGGCGCGAATTTCTTCACCGTGGGATCATCGATCAGGATCAGCCGGTCGGAAATCAGCTGTGCGGAGGCGAGCATATTGCGCAGATCGTGGCTGATCTTGCTCACCGCCAGGCCCAGCGCGGCCAGCCGGGTCTTCTGCTGCAGCATGTGCACCATCTCGTCCTGCATATTCTGCAGTTCGCGCTCTGCGGTTCCGATCTCATCCTGGCGCATGGACGGCTGGATCACCCGGCTGGCATCCTCGGGGTTCTCTGAGAACCGCAGCATGTTCATGGTGATCCGGCGCATGGGCCGCACCATCACCCAGTTGAGCGCCAGGAAGACGCTTGTGGCCACGAGCAGGGAGAGGACAATAGACAGGGCCAAGATGTTGAACCCGAACTGGATCATGGCCATACGCAGAGGCGTCTCATCCAGCACGATCTCCATGAACTCAATGTCCGCCATATCATTGTTGCCGATCACCCGGATGATCCGCCCATTGCCGGCGAACAGGGCGTCAAATGCATCCATAATGGCGCGCATGCCCGATGTGGTGCGCAGGTCAAAATGCTTCACCACGTTGATGGACGTGTTGGGCTTAAGCAGCAAAGACCGCTGCTCACCGCGTTTATAGGCAATGGCGACAGCGCCCGCGCTCTCCAGGATTTGGGTGCGCAAGGTGTCGGGCACCATGTTGTCAGGAGCAGCTTCCAGCACGAGCGATGCAATCTTGGCGCTCGACAGCCGGTCTTGCAGCCAGTCAATACGGAACTTTGCAATGGACGGCACAAAGATCAGCACCTCACCCAGCATTACGAACAGTATGGTGAGCGCCAGGAGCTTGGTGGACAGGCCGCGCAAATAGCCCGTGCGCGGCGCCAGGCCTGTGGCGCTATCACCTTCGATCGAGTTCTGAGGTTCGGCCCTCTGATCCAATTTAGACAATTTTCCCTTGCATTCGGTGCTCTACCCGAGCCACCTGCGTACCTTCATGGCCATCTGCACCCATTTGTTTTCGGCAAGGCCGGCATAGTGGGTGATGGCGGCGCGTTTGCTCACCTCGCCAAGCGTGGGATAAGGTACCACATATCCCGTGAATGCCCTGATATTAAGCCCTGACGAGATCGCAAGCGACCACACATGGATCAACTCTCCGGCACTGGGGCCAACGATGCCTGCGCCAAGGATCTTGCCCTTTGGCGTGATGATCACCTTCACCAGACCTAACGACTTGCGCTCGGCCTGGGCCCGGTCATTTTCCGCAAACGGCCAGCGCAGGATGCGGATGTCCCCATGCTGTTCCTTGGCCTGCTCCTCGGTGAGGCCGATATTGGCGAGTTCAGGTTCGGTGTAGGTGACCCAGGGAATGTGGCCGGTGCTCTCTTTGGCGCGCAGGGGAAACAGCGCGCTGCGCACCACCAGCCCGGCATGATAGTTGGCCATGTGGGTAAACTGCAGCCCGCCCGCCACATCGCCAATGGCGTAGGCATTCTTGTTGGTGGTGCGCATATATTTGTCCACCTTGATGCCACGCTTTGAATATTCGATCCCCGCCCGCTCAAGATCCAGTCCCTCCACGTTGGGCACCCGCCCTGCGGCCACCAGAAGGGTGGTGCCGGTGATGGTTTGTGCCTTGCCGCGATACTCGCACTCAAGGGCATAGCTGTCCTTGGAATGGGTCACATTGTTGATCTTGATGCCGGAGAGGATGCGCACGCCGTCCTCGATCACCTGGTCGAGCACGAACTTGGTGAGCTCAGGATCATCCTTGCCCAATGGCGTGAAGGCTTCCAGCAGCGTCACGTTCGAGCCCAGGCGGGCATGGGCCTGGGCCATCTCCATCCCGATGGGGCCGCCGCCAATAATGATCAGATCCTTTGGCAGCTTGGTGTTGTTGAAGACGGTCTCGTTGGTGAGGTAGGGCACTTGATCCAGGCCCGGAATCGGAGGCGTACCGGGCGAGGACCCCGTGGCCACCACAAACTTCCGTGCTTTGATCTCCTCATCGCCCACGACGAGGCTCTTGGCGCTCCTGAAGCGCCCCGGCTCGCGGATCACGCGCACCCCGAGGCCTTCGAACCGTTCCTGGGAATCCAGCGGCTCAATAGAGGCGATGACCCCGTGAATATGCCGGTGCACCTGTTCAAAGTCTACCTTCGGCGTCACAGGCGCCACGCCATATTTGGCTGAATGAGACTGGGCGTAGGCCGCCTTTCCGGCTGCGATGAGCGCTTTGGAGGGCACGCAGCCGTAGTTCAGGCAGTCGCCGCCCATCTTGCCGCTTTCCAGCAGCACCACCGATGCGCCCAACTGGGCAGATGCGGCCGCAACGGAGAGCCCGCCCGATCCGCCGCCAATGACGCACAGATCATAGTTTGATGTGTCGCTCATAAAATGTCCTTGGTCAAAATCGTCACGCTCAGGCCGCTTTGCGCCCGCGCACCTTTTGGATGATCACAGGCAGGATCGCCACAACGCCCAGTGCGGCAAACGCCAGCAACAGCTCCTTGGTGACCAGGGAGCCTGGATCGATCGAAAACGGGCAGGCCTCAGCTCCTTTTTCCGCAATGCAGGCATCATTGGCCGCTTTTTGTGCATCTATTACACTGCCTAGACCAGATCCGAGAAATGCGAAAGCAAAGGTGCCGGGAATAATGCCGACAAATGTCGCGATGACGTAGGTGCCCAAGGGAACACCCAGG
This sequence comes from Pseudomonadota bacterium, assembly GCA_039180225.1. Lineage (GTDB taxonomy): Bacteria > Pseudomonadota > Alphaproteobacteria > Rhizobiales > CAJQND01 > JAAEUE01. The sequence continues at coordinate 5,954 of JBCDDQ010000170.1, read as the reverse complement.
AAGGCGGGCGCCAGGTTGACCAGCCAGAAGGGAAAGACCGGAACAAGCCGCAAAAACAACAGATAGCTCAGCGCGTTTTCCTGGAAGCCATCGGCCAGTTTCTGCAAAGTTGCGCCGGTTTTGGCGCGCAACGCCTCGCCCAGCGATGTGCGGGCCGCCAGAAAGAGCAGGGTGGCGCCCACGGTTGCTGCGAAAACCGTCACAAAACCGCCGAGCAACCAGCCGAACAGGAAGCCGCCGGTGATCGTGGCGGCTGCCCCGCCGGGGAGCGAAAAGGCGACAACGGCAATGTAGATGGCCGCGTAGATCAAAACGGCCAGCACCAGATTGGAACTCACGTAGCTCTGCAGGAACTCTCGGTTTTCTGCCACTTTGGACAGGCTGAGATATTCATGCCAGCCGTTCAGGTAGACGATCAGGGCTGCCACGACGATCGCAAGGATCGGCCCCCATCGTTTTAAAAATCCAGGGGCAGCCTCTTGTGCGTTGCCTGCTTTGGTCTCTGTACCGTTATCCATGCTTCGTTTTCTCCAGTGCCCCCGCACCACCAGCTGGCCGGTCTCGCATCCAGGCCGCATCGTGGTGCCAAAATACGCAAAGATCGTGTACGGAAAATACCCTCTCAAGCGGAAGTGATGATACGTCAGCAGAAGTGAGATGGCCATGGCTGGGAAAATGCACCGATTTCGCTGGGATTGATTGACTTTAAGCCCTCTTCTCCCTATAAGCCCGCACGATCTGGATCACTCGCCGGAATTAGAGCCTGCCGGGCAGTTTTGTTCGGCTTTTTGCTGATGTTCGCGGCATGGCGAAAGAGGCAGGGCCCTCAAGACGCCGAAACTCATGGAGAAGACCCGTGAAGAGAACTTTTCAACCGAGCCGGCTGGTTCGTAAACGCCGTCATGGATTTATGGCACGCAAGGCCACAAAAGGGGGCCGCAAGGTATTGGCGCGGCGCCGGTCAAAGGGCCGTAAGCGTCTGTCCGCGTAGCCGTTTTTGTTAACGCAAGGCCGGCCTGAAGGGCCGGGTTCACATGCAGATGCCGGCCTCCAAGACCGTGCCCCAATCCTCTCCGCAAAAGCTTGAAACCATCCGACGGCGCGCCGACTTCCTGGCGGCTGCCCGTGCGGCACATTCCGCTCAGCGCGGTCTGGTGTTGCAGGCGCGCGTGCGCGATGATGAGCGCGGCCACAGGGTTGGGTTTACGGTGACAAAGAAGGTCGGCAACGCGGTTGTGCGCAACCGGGTGAAGCGGCGGCTGCGCGCGGCTGCACGGCTCGAGCTCAGCCAGGTGGGCCGTCCGGGCGTTGATTATGTCCTGATTGGGCGCAAGGCGACCATAAACCGTGATTTCGCTCTGTTGCGCGATGACCTTGCCAAAGCGGTCCGTAAGGTCCACATGGAGACGAACCGGAGAGAGGGTGCCCTCTAGGGGGCAATGACAGGCGGCAGGATGGATAAGGACACAAACAAGAATCTGATTTTGGCTCTTGTTCTCTCCCTCGGCGTTCTCATCGCCTGGGAGCTGCTCTATGGGTTGCCGAAGATGCGCGAACAGCAGCGCCAGGCAGAGATTGCCGAGCAGCAGCAGCAACAAACGCAAGGTGAGGCCGGAACACCCTCTGCTCCTGCCGCCACGCCGAATGCTGCGGTTCCGGCACCTGACGGGGCCGTGCCCCAGCCCGGTGCCGGTGCTCTGCCCGGAGCGACCTTCACTGCAGAAGACAGCAAAGCAGCCGGGCGCATTGAGATCGAAACCCCTCTGCTCTCGGGCTCTTTGAACCTCAGAGGTGCGCGGCTGGATGATCTGCGGCTGATCAAGTACCGCGAGAAGGTCGACCCCGAAAGTCCCGTGATCACTCTGCTGGGCCCGGAAACGTCGCAAAATCCCTACTATGTGGACGCCGGCTGGATCGCTGCGGGAACCGAGAAACCGAACGTGCCGGGCCCCACCTCCGTGTGGACGGCACCGCAAGGAGCAAAGCTGACGCCCCAAACCCCGGTCACCCTGACCTGGAACAATGGCCAGGGCCTGACGTTCAAGCGCACCATCTCGATCGATGATGGCTATATGTTCACCATCGCGCGGGAGGTCCAGAACAGCTCTGCCCAGGCGGCGGTCTTGTTCCCATACGCGCAGGTCACCCGCCACAACACCCCGGACATTGAAGGCTTCTTCATCCTGCACGAAGGCCTTGTGGGCGTCCTGGACGGCACTCTGGAAGAGATCGATTATTCCGACGTACAGGAGGAAACCAAGCCGCAACAGTTTGAGTCCACCGGTGGCTGGCTGGGCATTACCGACAAATATTGGTCGGTCGTGCTGGTTCCAGATCAGACCAAAAAGCTCAAGGCCCGCTTTGGCGACTATCCCGTGGCCGGCAAGGACATCTACCGTGTGGACTATCTTTCCAGCGAAGGCATCACGGTGGCCGCTGGCGCAACGGTCAAAACCGAGGGCCGCCTCTTTGCCGGTGCCAAGGTTGTGGATCTGGTGGACGGCTATGCGGAGAAGTTCAAGATCCAGAATTTCGACCTTCTGATCGACTGGGGTTGGTTCTACTTCATCACCAAGCCCATGTTCTACCTGCTGCAGTTCTTCCACGGCCTGGTGGGTAACTTTGGTGTTGCCATCATCCTGGCCACCGTGGTCATCAAGCTGATCTTCTTCCCTCTGGCCAACAAGTCTTACGTTTCCATGAGTAAGATGAAAAAGCTGCAGCCGGAGATGCAGAAGATCAAAGAGCGCTTCGGCGATGACCGCCAGCGCCAGCAGCAGGCCATGATGGAGCTCTACAAGAAGGAGAAGGTGAACCCGATCTCCGGCTGTCTTCCGGTCCTGATCCAGATCCCGGTCTTCTTTGCGCTTTACAAGGTGTTGTTCGGCACCATCGACATGCGCCATGCGCCCTTTATCGGCTGGATCCAGGATCTGTCGGCCAAGGATCCCACCACCTTGTTCAACCTGTTCGGGCTTTTGCCGTTCGGGGTTCCGGACTTCATGATCATCGGTGTGTGGCCGATCATCATGGGCATCACAATGTTCATTCAGATGAAGCTGAACCCGGCCCCGCCGGATCCCATCCAGGCGCAGGTCTTTGCCTGGATGCCGCTGTTCTTCACCTTCCTGTTGGCCAGCTTCCCGGCCGGTTTGGTGATCTACTGGGCTTGGAACAACACTCTGTCCGTGGCCCAGCAGTACATTATCATGCGCCGGCAGGGGGTCGAGGTGGAGCTCTGGAAGAACATGTCGGACACCTTCAACTTCTTTAAGAAGAAGGGCGCGAAGGAAACTGAGTAGCCTGGGCTTGCTCGGCGCCCGCGTCCCCGTCATGTCAGAAGATCAAGAGTTCACCGCAGACGAGCTTGAAGCCGGGCGGCTGTTGTTTGCCGGCCCGTGCGATTTTCTCATGGGGGCAACCAGCCTGGCCCAATTGCCCGAGGCGGCCCCGTGCGAGGTGGCCTTTGCCGGCCGGTCCAATGTGGGCAAGTCGTCGTTGCTCAACGCGCTCACCGGCCGCCGGGCGCTTGCCCGCACCTCCAACACACCGGGGCGCACCCGCGAACTCAACTATTTCCAGATCGGCCCCGCGCTGCACCTGGTGGACATGCCAGGCTACGGCTATGCCCGCGCCCAGAAGACCCTGGTGGCCGCCTGGCAAAAGCTCATCAAAGCGTATCTGCGCGGCCGGCCCACCTTGCGGCGGGTGTTTGTGCTGGTGGATTCCCGTCATGGCATTAAGCCCAACGATCTTGAGATCATGGACCTGATGGATGAGGCCGCCGTCATCTATCAGGTGGTGCTCACCAAGGCCGATAAGATCAAACAGGCGGAACGCGACCGGCTGCTCAAGACGACGGCGGACCAATTGTTGAAGCGCCCGGCGGCGCACCCGCAACTACATCTGACCTCATCGGAGAAGAGCACCGGCATTGCCGAGCTGCGCGCCGAGGTGGCAAGGCTTCTGGTCGCTTAAGCGGGCCTATCAAAAATCATCAGGTTCCCAGCGGGCCACTTTCGGTTATAAGCAGGAGTTGAGTGAAGTGTGTGGGCCGGACGAAACCATGGCAATTGAAGAAGAAGACAGCAGCGAAAGCGCAACCGAGGGCTTGCCGGATTTCATCACCCGCGAGGATCAGGCGCGCATTCTGTCTGAAGCGCTGCCGTTTATGCAGAACTATGACGGCGAGACCGTTGTCGTAAAGTATGGCGGCCACGCCATGGGCAGCCCGGAACTGTCGCAGAAGTTTGCCCGCGATATTGTTCAGCTCAAGCAGACCGGGGTGAACCCCATCGTGGTCCATGGCGGCGGACCGCAGATCGGCCGCATGCTGGAGCGCCTGGAGATCAAGTCTGACTTCCAGGATGGCCTGCGCGTCACCGACCGGGAGACCGTGGAAGTGGTGGAGATGGTCCTGGCCGGGTCCATCAACAAGCAGGTGGTGGCCGACATCCAGAAGGCCGGCGGTTATGCCATCGGCATCTCTGGAAAAGACGGCAATCTGATGCGGGCCCGCAAACTGCGCCGCACCCGCAAGGACCCTGAGAGCAACATTGAGCGCATCCTCGATCTGGGTTTTGTCGGTGAGCCCTCTGAGGTGAATGCAACCGTCTTGGAAACCCTGGTCTACTCCGACGCTATCCCGGTCATCGCGCCGTTGGGCGTCTCCAAGGAAGGCGATACCTACAATATCAACGCGGACACGTTTGCCGGCGCCATCGCCATTGCGGTGAACGCCAAGCGCCTCCTGCTGCTCACCGATGTGGCCGGCGTGCTGGATGAGGAAGGCGAGCTGGTGCGTGAGCTCTCCTTGCAGGGCGCGCGCGATATGATCAGCAACGGAACCATCAAGGGCGGCATGATCCCCAAGATCGAGACCTGCATGTCTGTGGTGGATGCCGGGGTGGACGGCGTGGTGGTTCTGGATGGCCGGGTGCCCCATATTGTGTTGCTGGAACTGTTTACCGAGCATGGCGTGGGCACGCGCCTGAGCACGCTCGATTTGGATTGAGGGAAGAATGGCCTCGAGGCAAGCATTTGAGCATGTGGACACCTGGGTGTTCGACTTGGACAATACCCTTTACCCGTCCCGCAGCCGTCTATTCGATCAGATTGATGTGCGCATGGGCACGTTCATCGCGGACCTGCTCGACATCGACCGAATTGAAGCGCGGAAGATCCAGAAGCAGTTCTTTTATGAACACGGCACCACCCTGCGCGGGCTCATGCTGGAGCACAATGTGAAGCCCGATGACTTTCTGGGCTTCGTGCATGACATCGATCATTCGGTTCTGCTCTCAAACCCGGATCTGGATGCGGCCATCTCCAGGTTGCCGGGCCGCAAGCTGATCTTCACCAGCGGCACGGTGGCTCATGCGGAGCGGGTGATGCAGGAAATCGGCATCACCCATCATTTTGAAGAGATCTTCGACATTAAGGCCGCCGACTATGTGCCCAAGCCCCAGCGGCCCACCTATGAGGCCTTTCTGTCTCACACAGGCGTGGCGGCGAACCGCTCGGCCATGTTTGAGGACATCGTCCGCAATCTGGAAGTGCCCCACGATATGGGCATGACCACGGTGCTGGTGCACGACAACGACAATGAAGACGCGGCCATGATCAACAAGCTGAATGATGACACGGGCAATACCGAGCATGTGCATCATGTGACCGATGATCTGGCGGGGTTCCTGTCGAAGATCGTACCGGCTTGAATGCCACTTTTTAGTTGATTTATTCGCGAAAATCCGCCAAAACCACTTTTTTGCAAAACGAACCCAATTTCGCGTAAAGCGCTGATCTAACAATCAGATTCGCGCTATTTGGCCTTGATGGTTTACTTTCGAGTGGGTGCAGTGCTGTTCCCCCCTGCGTCCTTGCGAAAGCGAGGACCTTCTGAGCCAAGGGAAAGGTGTGAGCTATGGGCCCTCGCGTGCGCAAGGGCGCGGGGC
>JBCDDQ010000169.1:0-10247 GCA_039180225.1 Pseudomonadota bacterium | reverse complement strand
GTTTTCATGGGCCGCTCCTCAGTTCTTTTGCGCGCGCCAGTTGGCGATCACCGGCGCATTTGTATCGATTTCACCAGGATTGTAGGTGGGCACATCAAAGCTGTTGCCCGAGAGGGACTTCAGGAAGTCCACAAGATTGCCCTGCTCCTCGGCGCTGAGGTTGAGCGGATGAAGCCTCTTGTCCTTGTTTGCCGCGTTGCCGCCACCGCGGTTGTAAAACGCCACAACGTCCTCAAGCGTGGCAAACATGCCGTTGTGCATATATGGCGCCGTGTAGGTCAGCTCGCGCAAGGTGGGCGTCATGAACGTGCCTGCGCTCTCTTGCTTGTGGTCGCGGATGAAAGCGCCCAGATCCCGGCGGACGTTCATGTAGTTTTCAATGCCCATGAACTTTGCATAGGTCACAAACGTCACGTGCCTGTCGGGATCCGACCAGATCGCCGGATTTTCAGGCACCCCGATACTGTGCGGCTGATCATCGGTAAACCGCGGCCCGCTGTGACATTGCGCACAGCCCGCTTTGCCCTTGAAGAGCACAAAGCCCTTACTGGCACTGTCGGACAGATCACCGGTGTCAAACGGCGCGCCACTGGAGGTGATCGACTTCAGAAACTCCTGAATGGCAGACCGGGCCCCGCCATTTGACGGCTCACCCTTCCCGGCCTTCTTGAACATCTCCACATACACAGGATCCTGTTTCAGGCGCTCCTGCATGATCCGCATATCCATATTCATGAAATAGGTTTCCGTAATGGATTCGCGGGTCACGTCGTTGAGATTTGTGCCAAGCCGCCCGTCATGGAACCACGCCGCCCGGTGGCCCACATTGGCGAGCGTCGGCGCATTGCGAAAATGCCCCGATCCCCCATAGGCAGAAGAGAGCGCCTCACCGTCGGTGAAGGCCTTGTCGGGCTGGTGGCAACTGCCGCAGGCAAGCGACGTGTCGCCGGACAGCCGGGTGTCATAGAACAACCGCTTTCCGAGCTCTGCGAGCTCAGGCTTCACCTCCAAGGGTTTGACCGGTCCAAAGTCCTCAGCCGCACTGGCTGGGGTGAGGGTCAAACACCCAATGCCGAGCAGCGTTGTTGCCAACACTTTCCGGGAAAGTCCATTTTGCTTTAAGGCCATCTACCGTCCCCTCATCTGGCTCATTCAGGGAGACGTTCCGCGCTGGCGTGCCCGTTGGTAGGGAAGTCAGATCCGGAACTTCACAACGCCAAGACTAGCGAGGTCATGTAACGCCCATATTTCGCGCAAGGCCGGTATGTATGAAGAATTGTGAAGTTTTGTAACTTGCGTGTTTCAAGCCGCATCGCTTTGCGACAGCAGGCCGGCAACAGCACGCGCCAGTTGACTGGGGTCCAGCGGTTTATCGATGAGGCGGATGGGCGCCAGCGCGTCCAGATCCAGATTGTCCGGCTGATAGGCGGAGTAGATGATGACCGGCAGGGCCGGTTCCACCTGGCGGACGGTCTTGCAGAGTTCCTCGCCACTGATCTCCGGCATGACGTAATCCGTCATCACCAGCGCATATTTGCGCGGATCATCTTCAAACGCGCGCAGAGCGCTCTTCGGTTCGGTGAAAACATCCACCTCATATTTGAGCCGCCGCAAAATCTTCGCGCAGGTGGCAACCACCTCCGGCTCGTCATCCACCAGCAGGATCCGCCCGCTTCCCTCCTTAAGCTCGGCCGGGCCATCTTCACCTCGCACCGGTTCACTGGATAAAGGCAGCACCAGCTCGAACGCCGTCCCGTGCGGGCTTGTTTCGGCAAGCTTCACATCTCCCCCCATCTCACTCACCAGATTGGCCACCACCGACAACCCAAGACCGGTGCCCTTCCCGGCCTGCTTGGTGGTAAAGAACGGATCGAAAATTTTGCTCACCACCTCATCGGGAATGCCTGGACCGGTGTCCTTAACGCGGATGACCACAAGAGGGGTGTCCGAACCTTCATCGCTGGAGAGCTCTGCGGAGAGCTCAACCTGCCCCCCATCTGTGCCGATCGCCTCCGCCGCGTTTGAACACAGGTTCATCACAACCTGATGCAGCCGGGTTTCATCGGCGTGGACCACAAGGGCTTCAGCCACCTCATCGCAGACGATCTCCACGTTGGGCAGGACCGACGCCCGCATGAGCCGCGAAACCTCCTGCAGCACATCCCCAACCCAAAGCGTGTCGGCCGCTCCCGGCTGGCGCCGGGCGAATGTGAGCACCTGGTTCACCAGGTTGCGGGCCCGCTTTGCGGCAATCTCAATCTGCTCCAGCTCTTCGGCAAGCTCCGGCGAGCGGGAGGGCGTCTGCTGGGCCAGGAACACGTTGCCGAGAATTGTGGTCAGCACATTGTTGAAATCGTGCGCCACGCCGCTTGCCAGCAATCCGACCGCTTCCATCTTCTGTGCACGGTACATTTGCTCGCGGGCCTTGCGGCGTTCCGTGATGTCTTCGCCTAAGCCGATGTAGTGGGTGATCTCCCCCTCATCGTCACGCAGCGGCAGAATGGCCGTGCGGGCCCAGTAAGTGTCCTGGCTCTTCTTCTTGTTCTGGAAGGTGCCGAACCACTCTTCACCTTGCGCCAGCTGATAGCGCAGATCGGCATAGATCTCAGGAGGCTGATCGCCAGACTGAAGAAACGAGGGGGTGCGCCCTATGACTTCGCTGGAGCTGTAGCCGGTAAGATCGGAGAACTTGCGGTTCACATATTCAATGACGTGATTGGTGTCTGTGATGATGATCGTCGCCGGGCTCTGGTCCACCGCCCGCTGAAACTTTTTGACCGTGTATTCCGCGTTGCGGCGTTCGGCCAATTCGTCCGACAGCTGCAAGATGGATTGCCGCAGTTGCCGCTGCAACCAGTAAAACAGTCCGTAGAGCGCCAGCGCAACGACCACCAGTCCACCCAAAAACTTAAAACCGGCGTCCACCAGGGTCAGACCGTCCCTCACCTTCGCTGCAATGTTCTCAGTGGTCTCGCGCCGCTTGCCGCGCCAGAACGCATCAAGCCCGTCAAGACCCTTGACGGCGGCGCTGTCGTCCACCTTCACAAGCTGATCGGTGCGCTCGGGCGGCCAGTTCTCCTCGGCCGCCCTCATGGCAATCGGGATCTTGGCTTCGTAGGCGGACACCGCGGCGGCGACAGCGCGCAAATTCGCCAATTCTTCCGGCGTCGCGCCGCTTGACTGGTACTCCGTCACCGTCTCGGAGAAATCTTTTAGCTGACGGCGCAGAGCCTCCAAGTACGCAGGGTCCTTGCGCAGCACATAGTTCTTGAAACTGTGGATCAGGCCGCCATAGCCCAGATGACCGCGCAACCGGCTGAGGAGTTCGCCGCGCCGCTCGGCTTCACCTGAGTAGGCACGCCATCCCTTGTCGATTTCCACCAGACGCGACTGGGTCTCTTGGCCAAGGTAGAGCCCCATCAAAACGGTCGCCGCCAACAGCACGGCAGCCCCTATGGTGGACACCGCCAAGCTCAGTGGAACGCGCTTTCGATGTGGTTTTTGGTTCACGTTTTCAATTGACACCCTCAATTGCCTTTTGACAAGAGGCCGCAATTGGGTGGAGGCTGGGGGCCAGTGGAGGGCAACGTGCCAGATGACTGAGCAGATTCTTGTGGTCGATGATGACCCCCAGATCACTTCGTTCTTACAGCGCTATTTGGAAACCCAAGGGTTCAGCGTCATCTGCGCGGCCACTGGCCAGCAGATGAAAGACGCGCTGACAAAAGAGCGGGTTGATCTGTGTGTGCTGGACGTGGGGCTGCCAGACGCGGACGGTTTTGACCTTATGCGCGAACTCAGAGAAACCTCGCGTCTGCCCATCATCGTCCTGAGCGTGCGAGATGAGGCCTTTGACCGTGTTTTCGGTTTGGAATATGGCGCAGACGATTATGTGACAAAGCCGTTCGAGCCACGCGAATTGGCCGCACGGATCAGATCCGTGCTCAGGCGATCAAGCTATACATCGACCGACGGATCAGGTGATCAAGCGCCTGGCGGGATCACCATGGGCAGATGGTTGATCAAACTGGGTGAGCGGATTGTTGTGGATGCCGAAAGCGGCGAGGAGGCCGATCTGACGGCCATGGAGTTTGACCTGTTGCGCGCCTTGGCCGAGCATCCGCGGGTGGTGCTCAGCCGCGACCAGCTGCTGGACCTTGCGCGCGGCGGGGAAACGGTGGTGGGTGACCGCGCCGTGGATGTGCATGTGATGAGGCTCCGCAAGAAGATCGAGCCCGATCCGGCCAAACCGACCTACATCAAAACGGTGCGCGACATCGACTATTGTCTGACGCACGATGTGACGCGGACTTGACCGCCGGGTTGGCGCGCAGCCCTCATGATAATCGCTTGAGCTTGGCACCCAGAAACTCCGTGAAAGCCTTAACCCGTGAAGGCGTCTTCTGGCTTGGAGGCCGCACGGCATAGATGTTCCACTCCGGCATGACGATATAGTCGGTGAGCACCGCGACCAGTGAGCCGGAAGCAAGATGGCTTGAAATCTCCCACTCGCACTTTCGGGCAATTCCGATCCCGGAAAGAACACCCTCCGTGACGGCCTCTGCAAGATTGGTGACAAAAGGCCCGTCAATCTTGGCATCAATCACGCTGCCGTCCGGCGCACGCAGCTTCCAGGACCGCTGGTCTCCCCGGATCAGGCACTTATGCGCTTCAAGGTCGGCGGGCGATTTTGGCGTTCCGAAGGAGTTGAGATACTCGCGCTTGGCGACCAGGATTCGCGGACAGTCTGCCAGCTTGCGGGCCTTTAGCGAGGAAGGCGCCAACGCACCGAGGCGGATGGCAAGATCAAACCCGTTCTCCACAATATCGAACACGGAATCGCTCAAATGCAATTGCACCGACAGGTTTGGATACAGCTCCAGAAACTCAGCCATGTGAGGCGCGATGTGCATCCGCCCGAAGGAGGCGGAGCTTGCGATGCGCAGGTCGCCCTTTATGGCGCTTCGGTTGCTCTGCACATCGGTTAGCGCATCTTCCACATTCTCGATAATGCGCTTGGCATGGGCCAAGAACACCTCGCCCTCCTTCGACAGAGAGACCGCCCGCGTGGTGCGATGCAGAAGTTGCGCTCCCACGGCGTGTTCCAAGGCTTGGATGCGTTGTGAGGCAGCCGTGCTCGACAACCCGAACTCCGCACCAGCCTTGCCGATGGCACCAAGTGTTGCGGCACGCACGAAAAGCTCAAGCGATTTAAGATCAAATGACATTATCCCACTTTAGCGGATAGTGCCTTCACTTCAACGCTGATTAAACTCCGGCCTTCGCCGCCTACATGAGCCGGGACTGAAAACTTACGGGTGCGAAATTTATTCAAAACAAGGAGTTGGTCATGAAAGTCTGCCGAACACTTGCCGTTTGGCTGCTTGCCATCGCCGCAGGGACGCAGTCTGCTTGGGCAGAACCAATCATTGAAGTCATCCCCAGAACCGAGGTTGCGTTTCAACCGCTCAACCCCCTTCGTGGAGACTCGAGCCCAAAAGCAGGCGTGCTTTGGGGCGACATCAAAAAGAACGTGGCGTCGGGGGCCATCATAGAGTTTGTGGACGGGTTCTCGTCACCGCCACACATTCACAACATCACCTATCGCGCTGTGGTTATCAGCGGCATGGTCCACAATGACGATCCCAAAGCGGAGAAAATGTGGATGGCGCCCGGCTCATTCTGGACCCAGCCAGCCGGCGAAATTCACATCACATCCGCCAAACAGGGCGCGCGCGCCGTCGCGTTCCTGGAGATTTTTCAAGGCCCTTACCTGGTGCGGCCGGCCGCTCAGAGTTTCGACAATGGGGAAAGACCGGTGAACCTGGCCAAAGACAATATCGTCTGGCTGAAAACATCGGACATCAAATGGCTGAACACATCCCCCGGGGCCGCTCAAAGCGAGGGAGCGAAGGTGGCCTTCCTGTGGGGTGATCTGAACACCCGCAGACAAAACGGAACGTTCCTGAAGTTGCCGGGTGGCTACTCAGGAAAACTGCTCGGCAATGATACGTGGCTCCGGGCGGTGCTCATCAAGGGCAATCTCACACACACCTCTTCAGCTGGTGCAAAGGATCTGGGACCGGGAAGCTATTTCGCCGGCAAGAGTAATGCTGAGCACACATTGGCCTGCAAACAGGGAGATGAGTGCCTGATCTACGTGCGCACCCGGGGCCGATACGCACTTGCCAGTTAGCAGGGCGGCGCGGGCAGAGACCGATTGAGGCCGCCGCGGTCAACCGGAGGAAATCGACATGCGCGGCGTGTCCAAAACACCGTTTCAAACGGCCACGGCTGATCTCAACGAAGGGATCGCAAAAGAAGAGCTGTCCGGTCTTGCATACATGTTTTGGGGTCGGTTCACCGTTCTGGGGCTGCTTGCGGCCTGGGCGTTGTTGACCGTACCGCTCGAGCGCTCCGGCGTCTATCTGACGGCGATCGCGGCATTTGCCCTGCTCGGGGCGCCACCCTACCTGCTGATGCGCAACTGCATTGGCGGAACGCCACTGGTGGCCTTCTTCTTGATGCTGGATGCCGTGCTGCTCAGTTACATTCTCATCGTTCCAACGCCCTTTGATGTCGAGGGGTGGACGCCCCAGCTCAACCTGCGCCTGCCGAGTTTTCTCTATCTGGGTGTGTTCCTGGTGGGAATGTCGCTGAGTTATAAGCCTTCCCTTGTTCTCTCAACCGGATGCGCCGTTATCATCGCCTGGAGCACGGGCTATCTGTGGGTTGTCAGTCTTCCAGAATCCATTGTGTTTTCCGCGCGCGACGTTTTGGGGCTTGGCTTGAGCCTCCAGCAGGTGTTGCAGAGATATCTGGACCCCAATGCGGTGGCTCTAACCCGGCTGTCCACTCAGATCGTGTTTCTGGTTCTTGTAACCGTTGTACTGACCGTGACGGTGTGGCGCTCGCGACGTCTTGTTCGCCGGCAGGTGGCGGCAGAGGCCCAACGCTCTGCCCTCTCGCGCTATTTCTCTCCCAACATCGTACGTGAGCTGGCAACGCAAAACCCGGCAATGGATCGCCCCTCGGTTCAGCCCGTCGCTGTTCTGTTTGCCGATATGGTCGGGTTCACGGCCATTTCTGAGCGCCTTGATCCGGATGCCCTGATCGAGCTCTTGCGCGACTTCCACGGGCGTTTGGCAAGAACAGCGTTTTCCCACGACGGCACGGTCGACAAGTACATCGGCGATGCAATCATGGTGCATTTCGGCACGCCCTCTTCAAAACGCGATGATCCCATCCGTGCCCTGAACTGCGCGGCCCAGATGATCGAAGAGATCGATGGCTGGAACTCTGTCCGCCAAAGCGAAGGGCGCGAAGCGATACAGATTGGGATTGGTGTCCATTTCGGCGAAGTCGTTGTTGGGAACATCGGCGATGCCAATCGGCTGGAATACACGGTCTTGGGAGATACGGTGAATGTGGCCAGCCGGCTGGAACAGCTTACCCGGCAGATGAGCGCACGATTGGTTGTGAGCGACGATCTGCTTGCTGCGGTCCGGGCCCGGGGCGCCGATCCATCCCAACTGGTGCAAGACCTGCGCCACGAAGACCCGATCACAGTCCGGGGACGCCTCGAACAGGTGGCAATCTGGACGGCCGGGCGCGCCTAGAGCGAAGGCCTGGACTGCGCCAGCGCGACATCGCCCCTACCTGCGCGGCACGAACCGCTCGGGAAACTCATCGGTCAGATGGGCCGCATAGGTCTTCGCCTCAACTCCACCCGGCGGCACCACCGTGGTCAGCCATTCCGGCTCAAGGAAAAACCCGGCCGAAAACCGTTCCGCCAGGCCGCCGATCACCCGGTGCGGTGTGGCGGCCAGGCTTTCCCCGGCAACAGGCGCCAGAAGGTCGCCGCAATGCACAGATACCGCGCCGGCCACCACGGGCACATCGCGCCAGACCTCATCGCGCCCAAGCATCTGCAGGCCGCCCTGACCGTCCTGCCAGAGCACGCTCACCACGCCGGTATCGATGTGCTCGCGCGCAATCGCCCGCTGGCCCTCAGGCGCTGCCTGCGGCTTGGAGCCGTCCGCCTCCAGAAGCTCAAACCCCTTCGGCACCTCCGGATAATGCAGCAAGCGCAGGGTGTAGTTCCGGCTCTGGCTAAAGGCCCCGAACTTACTCGGGTCTACGCCCATACCTCGGGCAACAGACCGCAGCAGAGCGCCGGCCAGGGCACGGCAGCCATCCACATACGCCAGCGCCGCTGTGCGCCAACCCGGCAAGGCCGCTTCCGCCGGCCACACATTGGCCTCTTCAAACGCCCGCTTGCTTGGAAGGTCTGGCGCCGCCAAGGGCGGCTCGGGCCCCACATCAAACGTCTCGTTATAGGCAAAGTGCGAACGTTCAGGCGGCGGCGTGTAGCCGCGGTAAAGGTTCACATTCCCCGCCTGGCGCTTCTGAATGGCAAACTGAAGGCGCTCTGCCTGCGGGAGGTCAAACACCGCCTTCAACGCATCCATGCGCGCACCCAACCCTTCGGCCAAGGGAGAGCCGACCACCACGAACCCTGCCTCCCGCTCCAGCGCCCGGGCAATCCGGCCGTCCAGTTCAGGAGCGGCGCCGGCGGCAAACAGAGCAGATACGTCAATCACCGGAACTTCCGCCATGGTGCGCACCTCTAACTTCAAAACCCTGCCTTCCGAGACGGAACGTTAGCCATTATGGCGGGCGAAATCCATAGGCCAGCGCTTCGCCGACAGCTGCAGAAAAACCATTTTGGAAGGATGAGAAATTCTGAGTCTCCCCCGCCCCCGTTTCATGGCACTGTTGGCGCAAGGAGAGCTCCGAGCGCATGACCTACCGGCTGCCATCACTCAACACCTTGCGGGCCTTTGAGGCCGCCGCGCGCCATCTCAGTTTCAAGACCGCCGCCCAGGAGCTTGGGGTCACCCCCGGCGCCGTCAGCCAGCAAGTGAAGAAGCTGGAGGCCTCCCTGGGCATTGACCTCTTTCGCCGCCTGCCGCACGGCCTGCTGCTCACAGAGGCCGGCGAGACCTATCTACCGCGCATCACGCAGCTGTTTGAGGACCTGACCGAAGCCACGGAGGAGATCGCCCCTAAACTGAACGCCAAGAAGTTCACGGTCGGTCTGTGCACCCGGGCCAAGGCCGCATTGCCGGCGCGATGGCCAAACGGCGGCGATGATCTCAGCGCCCATGTGCGCGAGGTGATCCAGACCAGCAACGTGGACCTGGTCAGGACGGGCGAGATCGACTGCCTCATCCAGCTCGGCGGCGGCCCCTACGGAGACCTGACCGTGGCCGCGCTTGCCAAACCCGGCGGCACACCTCTCACCTTCGTCTGCAAGCCGGCCCTTGCCGAATGCCGGCAGTCCAAGGCCATTTTGGAGAGCCTGCAGGCACACGTCCCCCGAAGCACTAAGGCTGAGGGGCTCTAAGCGCCGCCACAAAGGCGTTCAACTTTTCCGCATCGAGCCCGTCATCTGTGCGCACGCCCGTGCACAGGTCCACCCCGAACGGACACACCTGCCGGACCGCCTCGCCCACATTGCCTGGCTTCAGGCCGCCGGCCAGAAACACTGGGCGCGGGCTCTGTTCCACAAACTCAGCACTCACCGCCCAGTCATGGGACCGGCCCGTTCCACCCAGTTCCGGCACCGCCGCGCTGGGCCGGCCAGAATCGAGCAGGAAGGCATGCACGTGAGGTGCATAGTCCGTGATGAGATCGAGCGCGGAGCGGTCCTCCACATGGATCACCTGAACCCGGCGCACATTGGGGCAAAGGCCCGCCAGCCTGGCCACCTCCTCGGCGCTGATCTGCGAGACGATCTGTATCGTGTTGACGCCGGTGCGCTCAACATGGGCGGCAATTTCTTCTGACCGGGACTCAGACGTGAGCAGGAACGTGGCAATGGGCGGCGGAACTGCGGCTGCGATCTCAGCGATCTCTTCATCGCTGATCGGCCCCGGTCCGGACGGCATATGGGCCACCAGCCCCAAGGCGTCCGCGCCTGCGGCAATGGCCATGTCGGCCTCCGCACGCGAGGCGATGCAGCACACTTTGAGGCGAACATGCATGGCGGCCTAATCCTTGTCGGACACCCCCGCCTCCGCGAAGGTCGCCATGCCGCTATGGGTGGCAAGCGCGCCCTTGATCACCGCCACGGCCAGCGCGGCCCCGGACCCTTCGCCCAACCGCATGCCCAGATCCAGCAGCGGCGCCTTGCCGATCTTCTCCAGCATCTGCATGTGCGCCGGCTCTGCGGACTTGTGGGC
>JBCDDQ010000168.1:0-10257 GCA_039180225.1 Pseudomonadota bacterium | reverse complement strand
TTCGCAAGAGCGCGCGCGTCAATGCGTTCTACCAGTTTGCCTCAGGCCATATCAGCAAGGCGCTGTTGGGCCGCGAGGCCCCTTAAGCGGTGCCTTTGCGTTTGCGCAAGGTGCGCTTGCACAAACTGCCAATTCCCTCGCAGACCGGGACGTTCCAGAACCCTCCTCCCCTGCAGTTGCAAAAAAGGAGAGCTTTCATGCGGACCATGCGCGCAGTGATGACCGGTGCGGTTTCCGCCGTTTTGGCGATTGGGCTTTTGTGCGGACCCGCCATGGCGGTGGAGATGGAGACCAGATCCCTCGATGAGCTTTACGCCGCGGCGCTTGAAGAGGGCGGCGAATTTGTGCTTCGCGCCGGCGGCGATAAGCCGGACCAGGTGGACTATTACCTGGACATGTTCAAGAAGCGCTTCCCCAAGCTCAAGGTGACCCACAGTGTCGATGTGAGCCTCAACCATGCGCCGCGCTACGACAATGCCCGGGCCGCCGGCGGGGCAACAAACATCCCCGACGTCATCCAGTTTCAGACGCTGCACGACTTCAACCACTATGCCGAACGAGGCCTTCTGGACGCCTACAAGCCCAAGAACTGGGACAAGGTCTTTCCCGACCACAAGGACCCGCACGGGCGCTGGACCGGATTGTACGGCGTCACCTTCACCAACTATGTGAACACCGACATGATCAGCGCCGACAAAGCGCCCAGGGACGCGATGGACTATCTGGATCCTGCCCTGAAGGGCAAGGTGATCTTGACCTATCCGCACGATGACGATGCGGTGCTCTATCAGTTCTGGAACCTGAAGCAGGCGTATGGCTGGGACTATCTTGAGAAGCTGGTGGCCACCAAACCCACATGGGTGCGCGGCACGGCGATGCCTTATGTGGCCATCAACAAAGGCTGGTATGCGGCGAGCTTTACGACGTTTTGGGCGTTTGAGCCTTTTCCGGGCAGCAACACGCGGTTCAGCTTTCCCAGGAAAGACTACTTTCTCACCTGGTTTCAAACCGGCGCAATTCCCTCTCAGGCGAAGAACAAGGCGGCCGCCAAACTCTACCTGAACTGGATGCTGTCGAAGGAGTTTCAGGGCAATTGGCTGCAGTTCCCGGTGCGCAGGGATGTGGAGGCTCCGGGCGGGACCAAGTCCGTCCTGCACCACAACACATCGCCCGGCGACTTTCACAGGTGGATGCTGAAGCGTGATCTGGTGGAGCGGTTCCGCCTGCAGATGATCCAGCTCATAGGCCCGGTGCATGGGCCGACGCCGGTTGACATCGATTACAGCGTCAAGCCGTAGCGGGTAACGGACTGTCAGGGGATTTTTGCTATGATGATGGCGCGCAGTGCCTTCATAGGACCAATAGACCGATGTTCGATGCAAAGATGCCCATATCCCGCTACCGCTGGCCCAAAGGCCTGGTGGTGTTCTGGATCGGCTCCTGCCTGCGCTACTTTGCCGGCCTCGCGATGATCGCACTTCCGCTGTCCATGCTTATTGACGGGTGGACCGCGGCGCGGTCCATGGTTCTGTTTCTCATGATGGTGCAACTGTGTGCGGCCATCTACAGCGCCATCGCGATCAACCGGGATGACTATGCCTCCGCCGCTCTGGGTTACGCCTTGGCCGTCCTCTTCAGTGCCGCGGCGCTGATCTATGCGGCCATGGTCTTCAATCCCGCCGCCGGGCTCTCGCAGATCCTGTCTTTGTTGGCGTGCGGGCTGGTGTTCTGCGGGCCGGCGCTGGCCGCGGGTGTGATCCTGCTTGGCGAAGCGCGCCGGCGGTCTCAGCTTCAGGCCCAACCGCAAAGCTAGGCGGAGGGCTCCTCAACCGCCTTCACCGGGGTGATGCGCAAGTGGCCGGACGGGGCCTGGTCCACCTCAGCGACCACCCCGAACAGGGCGCGCAGGCGTTCGCGCGTCAGCACCTGATCGGCCGGCCCATCGGCCTGGATCCTGCCGCCGGCCAGGCAGATCACCTGGTCGGCAAACTGAGCCGCCAGAGAGAGGTCGTGGATGGCGATCAGAACGGCGATATCATGCTCTGCCGCATGGGCGCGCACCGCGTCCATGACGATCAGCTGATGGCGCAGATCCAGCGAGGCGGTCGGTTCATCCAGCAAAAGCAGCCGGGGCTCGCGGAAAAGGGCCTGGGTCAGATAGACCAGCTGGCGCTGGCCGCCGCTCACCGCATCAAGCGTGCGCTCCTGCAGGGCGGCCAGGCCAAAGCGGTCCAGCGCGCGCACCGCCTCGCTTTCCAGATCCGCCGGAACCCGAAGACCTAAAGACCTCAGCCGGCCGAGCAGAACCACCTCCAACAGGGTGAGCGAGGATTGCGCGCCAATGTCCTGGGGCATGTAGGCGGCAAGGCTGCGCCGCTCCTGGCGGTCGAGATCTTTGCCTTCTGCCGACAGGGTGCCGTGGGCGGGCCGGAGCCCTGCAAGCGCCGTCAGCAGGGTGGTCTTGCCGGCCCCGTTGGGCCCGACAATGACGGTGATCTTGCCGGCGGTCAGCTCTGAGGAGGCCTCCCTGACAATGGCGGCTCCGCCCAAGTGCACGGTGATGTTGTTGAACGCATAGGTCACGAGCGGTTGCCCTTCAGCCGCAAGATCAGGCCGAACAGGAAGGGCACGCCGATCACCGCCGTCACGATGCCGATGGGGATGACCGAGCCCGGCGAGATCATTTTGGAGAGGATCGATGCGCCGGTCATGATGCAGGCGCCGGCGAGCGCCGACATGGGCATCAGGAACCGCTGGTCTTCGCCCACCAGCATTCTGGCAATGTGAGGCGCCACCAGGCCGACAAAGCCGATGGTGCCCACAAACGCCACGGAGCCGGCGGTGAGGAGGGCGACCAACACAAACACCTTCACGCGCAGCCGCTCCACCTCAACCCCTAGCGAGGCGGCCCGCATATCGCCCAGGCGCAGCGCCGTCAGCCGCCAGGCATCCGGCACCAACAGGGCCGTGCAGACAATGACGATGGCGGCGGTGATCGGCACATTGTCCCAGTTGGATTTGAGCAGGGAGCCGAACAGCCAGAAGACAATGGCCTGCAGCACCTCAGGCGAGGCGAGGTATTGCACCATGGACTGGAGCGATTGAAACAGAAACAAGGTGGCGATGCCGGCCAGCACCATCACGTCAGGGGTCATGCCTTTGCGGTGGGCAAAGCCGTAGACCAGCACGCCCGCGAGCGAAGCGGCCACAAACGCGGCCACGGGGATCGTCATCCACGGCAGAAGCGGCACCGAGAGACCGGTGATGATGGCGAGCGCTGCGCCAAATCCGGCGGCCGCTGAAAAGCCCAGCGTATAGGGGCTCGCCAGCGGGTTGCCCAAAATGGTCTGCATAGCCACCCCGGCAATGCCCAATGCGACGCCCACAAGTATGGCCATGAGGGTCATGGGCAGGCGGATCTGGCGCACGATGACGGCGGTGGTCTGATCCACCTCAGAGGGGGCGAAGAGGCCCGTGAGCACCTGGTCGACGCTCAAAAAGGCCGGCCCGGTGAGAATGTCGACGATGGCGCTGATCACCAGAACCAGCGCCCCGGCGATGAGCCAGCCGAGGCGCCGCGCCGCCAGCCTGGCATAGCTGGAGGCGCCCGGGACCGCTTGCGGATGATCGCTCAAGGCTGCCGGGTCAGGGCAGCTGGGTCATGAACGCGCCGTTTAAGGAGATCGGCATGAACTCTTCGAAATACGTCTCAAGGTTCTTTTGCGGATCCACGTCTTGGAAGGCTTCAGGGTGCAGCGACTTTGCGATGAACTGGAGGAAGGCATAGTCGTAAATGGTGCGCGTGCCGCCATGGTAGACCGCGAAGACCTTGCCGGATTTGATCGCATCAAGTTGAGCCCAGCCCGGGCGCTCCTTATAGGGTTTCATGCGCGCGTGTGTGTCGTTCACATCGACCGTGGGGCCCATGATCACCGCCTTGTCTTTGCCCACCCAGCCTGAGCCGGCGAGGAACACGGCCTCAGGGTTTTGGGCGAGCACGAATTCCGGGTTCACCGGTCCCCATTTGGCGATCTGGTCCTTGGCGATGTTCTGGCCGCCGGCCACTTCCACCAAGCGGCCCCACATCACGTCACCCCAGGAATTGCCGGGTTCTTCGGCGCCTTTGCGCGCCAGTTCAAAGTGCACCTTGGGGCGGTCTTTGATCTTGGCCACGCGGGCGATCACGTCCGCCACCGCTTTTTCATACGTGTCGGCCAGTTTTTTAGCGCGCTCCGGCTGGCCCAGAATGGTGCCGAGCGCCAGGGTGGATTTCACATGCTTTTCCACCACCTGCGCGTTGTAATCGAGGACGACCACAGGCACCCCGGCCGCTTCAAGCCGGCCGATCGTGTCTTTCAGGGCGTTGAACTGCCAGGCGGCGAAGAGGGCGACCTGAGGGCGGGCGGCGAGCGCTTTTTCCAGGGAGAACGTGCCGCTGTCCACCTCGCCCACATCGGCAATGTCTTTGATCTTGGGCACGGCGGCCGTATAGGCTTTCCACTGGAAATTCCGCCAGCCTTCCCAGGCTTCGCGCGAGATGGCGACGACGCGGTCATAAACATCCTTGCCGCCGACGGCGAAGACATCCTCAAAGTAGAAGCCAACCAGGATGCGTTCAGCGTTCGCCGGCACCTCAACCTTCCG
The DNA here is from genome assembly GCA_039180225.1 of Pseudomonadota bacterium. Taxonomy (GTDB): domain Bacteria; phylum Pseudomonadota; class Alphaproteobacteria; order Rhizobiales; family CAJQND01; genus JAAEUE01. The sequence goes on along the minus strand of JBCDDQ010000168.1, from coordinate 5,613 downwards.
GTCGAGCACGTCGGTGACGGTCACCGTCTGTGCAAACGCGGCGGTTGAGAGGAAGAAGGCCATGAAAAACGCAGAGATGCAGGAAGCGAAACGAGCGTACATGGGCGTGATGTCCTGATGAGTGTTGCGGGTGAAAGAGGTGTCCGGGCGCGGCGCCGTTGGAATTTGAAAGAAAGACGGTTCCAGACCGTTCATTCTTAGTGTGTTATATTATAACATCGCTTTTGTGGCAGCAAGAGGACGTGGGCGCGGTTTCACCCGGGTTCTTTTGCGCACCGGCCACATATGCTAAGGCGAACCCAGGGATGATTGCGCAGGAGGCCCGCCCAATGCCCTTAAGACCCTTTATGTTGACGCTCGCTGTCGCGCTGCCATGCCTCGTGTTTGGCCAGGCGCAGAGCGTGGGCGCCGAGCATGCCGCGGAGATCCCCGGCTGGCTGAAGTCTCATATGGGGACCGGTGATGGCAAGATCGCTCCGGTGGTCCTAAAGCGGGCCCGTGCGCTCTACTACAGAAAGCTGGGCGAGGGCGCCATCAAGAACGCCTGCTATTTCGCCATGGACGCCACCCGCCCCAGTTTGTTGCCGTCGGGCAAGGTGGGCCGGCGTTTCTACACCATCTGCGAGAAGGACAAGACGTTCAGCGCCGTCTCCTCAGGCTATGGCAATGGGCGCAAACTGAAGCGCGCCAACTTCTCCAACGGGCGCCAATGCGCGCGGAACTTCTCCAATGCGGAAGGCTCAAAGCTCACCACGGGCGGCTCCTACGTGACGGCGGAAACCAGAACCTCTTTCAAGGGCTATTACCGAAAGGCCGGCAAGCGGACGCCGTTCCTGCGCACTTTCCTGTTGTTTGACGGAGAGGGCGATACGGCCAATGCCCGCGAGCGGGCCATTGGCGGGCATCCGGCTGTGTTCCTGCGCTGGCGCTGCCGCTACAAGAACCCCAAGAGCAAGTATGCGGACAAGGAGGGTTTCACGCCCTATGGCCGCCTGGTGAACTATACAGCCGGGCGCAGCAATGGCTGCACGACCTGGTCGCCCAAGGAATCCAAGAAGATCCTCGCGCTGGTGGAGGGCAATCCCACCTCGCTTTACATCTATCCTGAATCCAGCGACATCAATGCTGTGGCCAAAGCGGTGAAGGCGAAGACGTCCATGGCCAAGGCCGGGCTTTATTGGAACGCTGCGTGTTTGCGGGCGATCGGCAAGCCGAAGTTCTGGCCGAAAGAAAAGCTCCAGTCCATCATCAACGAATGGCGCGACAGCCTGCCGAAAGTGCCCTGGCGGCCTTTGCCGATTTGTAAGAGCTGATCGACGGTGCGCGTCCTTGCAAAACCGCCTCTCATCGTCACCCCGGAGTTTGCGCAAGCAAATATCCGGGGCCCACAGAGGGATGCCCCTGGGTCCCCGCTTTCGCGGGGATGACGGTGTTTGCAGTTCCCGCGTCCTTGCGAAAGCGAGGACCTTCTGAGCCATGGAGATCGGTCCCGGCTATGGGCCCTCGCGTTCGCAAGGGTGCCGATAAGATGATGCGGTCTACTTTGGCCTGCCGATCATGTCGAGAAACTCCCGGCGGGTTGCCGGATCGTCGCGAAAGCTGCCCAGCATGCGGCTCGTTACCATGCTGACGCCCGGCTTGCGGATGCCGCGGGTGGTCATGCATTGGTGCGCGGCCTCGATGACCACGCCCACACCGCGGGGCTGCAAGACCTCCTGAAGGGTGTCGGCGATCTGGGCGGTGAGGGTTTCCTGGATCTGCATGCGCTTGGCAAATACCTCCACCAGCCGCGCCAGCTTGGAGATGCCAACCACCCGGTCAGAGGGCAAATAGCCAATATGGGCCTTGCCCAGAATGGGCACAATGTGATGCTCGCAATGGGATTCCAGACGGACATCGCGCAGCACGATCATGTCGTCATAGGCGGCGGTTTCCTTGAACGTGGTGGTGAGGAAATCCGCCGGGTCTTCCTTGTAACCTCCAAAGAACTCCTCATACGCCCGCACGACCCTGGCGGGCGTGCCGACCAATCCTTCCCGGTCAGGGTCCTCGCCCGCCCACTCAATCAGCGTGCGTACGGCCGCTTCCGCCTCAGCACGGCTGGGCCCGTCCGATCTGTCGGGTGCCTCGTCCGCCAAGGGCTCATGCGCGAGCGTGTCCAGTGCTTCGTCCATCGTTCAATTGTCCTAAAGATGCCGGTGTTGTCGCAGCTTGCGATTCAGAAACGTAATGTTATAACATTGCAGATCACTTTCTCAAGTCAACAATTGGCAGGAGTTTGGCGGATGGATCATGTCCGCGATTTCGTCGAGGACGCCGCCATCGGTGTAAGCGTGGTGGAGCGGCCCGAACAGCTGGACGGGTTTTTGGAGCCCGGCGTCGCGGCCGCGATCTGGGAACGCCGGCTGCAGCGCGGGTTTCACGCTTGGATCGATGAGCTTGCGCCCGGCCAGCTACCGTCCTGCCGCATCATCGTCAGGCCGGACGCGGTGTTTGAGGCTGTGGACGAGATCTGCGAGGAGGTGGGCCTGCCAAAAAGCACCTGGCGCGATTGGTTTGTTACCGATATCGCGGTGCTCGCGGATGTCTTTGCAGATCTTATGAAGGCGCCATACCTCAGGGTGCGTCTCGATGTGATCACCACCGATGCCTGCCGGAAGTTTCATCTTGATGCGGTCACCGCCCGTCTGATCTGCACTTACCGCGGGCCGGGGACGCAATATGGCATTGCTAAAGAGGGCGCAGATCCAGACCCGGTGAGCTCCGTTCCCACCGGCGCGCCCATCTTTCTGCGGGGCGCGTCCTGGCCGGAACCGCCGGTCTCGGGCCTTGTGCACCGCTCTCCCCCCATCGCCGGTACCGGCCAAACCCGCCTCATGCTGGTTCTTGATCCCATCGCGCGTCCTCAAGAATAGGTCGCGTTGCCATAGAATAGACAAATGATGTTTGATAAACGGAACGCGCGCGTTCCGTGTTAGGCACGAATCAAACAACAAGGATCAAAGCATGATGGTTCGCCGGCTGAGAGAGATGGGACTGTGCGCAGTTCTGGCTCTGGCGTTGGTTGTGCAGGTCTGGATGGCGGCACCGGCCGGTGCTCACCCCCATGCGTGGATCGATCTGCGCAGCACCGTCGTGCTGAACAAGGCCGGCCAGGCGATTGCTCTGGAACAGGAATGGCTGTTCGACGATTTCTACACAGCCGTGGCCACCGAAGCTTCCGACGGCGCCAAGGGCAAGAAGACCGACTGGATGGAGCTGGCCAAGACCAACCTGGACAGCCTGAAGGCGTACAACTATTTCACCGAGATACGCTCCGGCGGCGAGAAGGTCACGCTGGGCACGGTCACCGACTATGACAGCGAGGTGCGCGGCGGGCGGCTTTGGATGCGTTTCGTGGTGCCGTTCGAAAGCCCCGTAGACCCCAAGGCCACGGACTTCTCCTTCTCGGTGTTTGATCCCAGCTATTATATTGAGATCTTGCATATGAAGGGCGATGTGGTGGCCTTCCGCGGGCCGTCGGCCACCTCGTGCCGCGGGCATATCCTGACGCCCACACCCACAACCGAAATGCTGTTGCTGGCCCAGGCCATCGATGACAACGCCAAGACGAACGATGGGTTGGGTAAACTGTTTGCAGAAAGGGTCGACATCTCATGTCGGTGAGGATTGCGGTTGCAAAGGTTTCCCCGGCCGCCTGGCTTACCGCGTTGGCCGGGCTGGGGGTGCTGTTTTATGTGCTGCAACAGGGCGTTTTGAGCGCCCAGTGGTCGGCCATGGTTTTGGAGATCCAGGCCATACAGCGCGATCTGCACAAGGAGCTTGCCGCAGCGCTGCGCGCCATTAAGGCAGATGGCGTCACCGCGGCCTGGAGCCTTGTGTTTTTGAGTTTCTTCTACGGGATCTTCCATGCCGCCGGACCGGGCCACGGCAAGGTGGTGATTTCCACCTACCTGTTGACCCAGGAGAGCCAGCTGCGCCGCGGCATTCTGCTTTCCGTGCTGGCCTCGCTCACCCAGGGCCTCACGGCGATTGTGGCGGTGACGGGCTGTGTGACCCTGCTTGGGTTTTCCATGCGCCAGGCACAGCGCACGGCAGGTGAGCTGGAAACGATCAGCTATGCCCTGGTGGCCCTGGTGGGGCTCATGCTGGTGTGGAGCCGGGGCCGGCGGCTGTTCAAGCGCCGCCCTCCGGCGCACGCTCATGTCCACGCGCACGATCATGGACACGCTCACGCTCATGGACACGCGGACGATCACCCGCACGATCATGCCCACGGCCACGCCCACGATCATTCACACGACCATTCTCACGCGCATGCTCATGCGCACGATGACGCGTGTTCCAGCTGCGGTCATGCGCATGGGCCCACGCGCGAAGAGCTGGACCAACCTTTGTCTTGGCGCGGCCTTTTGGGCATGGTGGCGTCGGTTGGATTGCGCCCGTGCAGCGGGGCCATTGTGGTGCTTCTGGTTGCCCATTCGCTGCAGCTCAGCTGGGCCGGTGTGGGCGCCGTTGTGGCCATGTCCATCGGCACGGCGATCACCGTGTCGGCATTGGCAACCTTATCGGTCTATGCCCGCACCACATCCTTGCGCCTGGCGGAAATGCTGCCCGGCCAGGGGAGCCGGATCGGCCTGATGATCGATATTGCCGGCGCCATGGGCGGGGTGATCATCCTGCTCGCCGGCATCATGCTGTTCCAAGCCGCCTGGACCGCGCCGGCGCATCCGCTGATGTGAGGGCTCCACGCCCCCGGGGCACCCCGTTCTGGGCCCCGGATATTTGCTTGCGCAAATTCCGGGGTGACGGAGTGGGGCTAGGCTCTAAACATCGTCATCCCCGCGAAAGCGGGGACCCAGGGGCCACCCGCTCCCGTCTTTACCTGACCACAAACACGGCGGCCTTTGAGTGGGCCGCGATCTTGCCGCCATTGGACGGCCACAGATAGTCCACAAGTGAGGGCACATGGGAGGCCATGACCACCAGGTCTGCGCCAATCTCATCCACAGCACCCAACAGGACGTCGTCCACATCCGCCACAGGGTCATGGCCGATAAAGGTGCGGGCAGAGGCGGTGTGGCCGTTCTGCGCGGTTTGGTCTTCGGCAAAAGCGGCGAGCTTTTCCTGGTACTCAGCCGGATTGTGAGCGATCTCGCTTGGCTGCGATGTGGCCACGCCCACATAACACACGGGCGCTCCATATTGCTTTGAAAGATCCGAGGCGACGGTTAGCGATTTTGCCAGCTCACCTGTGTGTGCCAGATCGACCGGAACCATAATCTGATTGAACATTGCGCCCTCCTCCTGTGAACGTCGCGTGGCTTTATCCCTCCACGTTAGTCCAAAGCGCAGCCGGTGCGTTTGACCGAAATCAACCAGAGCAAGACGCCTTATCCGCGCTCAAGCCGGGTGCGCACAAGAAAAGCGGCCCCCGGGGGAGCCGCTTTCCGTGCCATTTGCTTGGCTGACTTAAACGCTTAGTAGTGCACCTTCACCCGGTGGCAGCGGCGCTTGTAGATGGCTCTGTAGCGGTATTCGTAGGCGTAGTTGTCCCAGACCTTGCGGTGGCCCACTTTCACCCTGTGGCATTTGCGAATGTAGCGGAAGCTC
>JBCDDQ010000167.1:0-10458 GCA_039180225.1 Pseudomonadota bacterium | reverse complement strand
GTCGCGCTGATAAAAATCAGCCCGCGATGTGAGCTTACCCGAATCATCCGGCCACATGGTGAAGTAGGTCATGTGCACAGGGATCGTCTGGGACAGCTCCACGGGGCGGTTTTCACCTGCTTCGACGGCGTTCGCGACCTGGTTTGAACTCCATCCCAGAACAAGCTCCGCAAACTTCCGCGGGTCCTGTACGCGTACACAACCGTGGCTGTAGGCTCTCTCAGCATTGTTGAACAGGTTCCGCTTCGGCGTGTCGTGCATGTAGACGGCATGCTTGTTGGGGAACATGAACTTGATCTCGCCCAGCGCATTGCCCCGGCTTGGGGGTTGGCGCACGTTGTAGGGCAGAGTTTTGCCGCTGTAGGACCACCAGTCCACATTGTACGAGCTGACGCGTTTACCTCTGCGGTCGATGACCTCAAAGCCCTTGCGGTCCAGATAGCCCGGATCGTTCCAGAGGCGCGGCATGTACTCCGCCCCGACGATGGAGCGCGGCACATTCCAATATGGGTTGAACACCACCCTTTCCATCTCATCAGAAAACAGGGGCGTTGGATGCTTCGGCTTGCCGACAATGACGCGCATCTGATGAATCTTGCGCCCATTGTCGATCATCTGGGCAATGTATGCGGCTTGGTTCACGAAGATATGGCGTGTCCCCAGATCACGGGTGAGCCAGCGCATGCGCTCCATGTTGAGTTCGATCTTCTCTTCCAAGTTCTCATTGGACTGGCCGTTCAGCGCCGCAATGGTGCGCCGGCCCACAATGCCGTCACGGCTGAGCCGTTTGGAGCCCTGGAAGGCCCGAACCGCGTCTGACAACGCACGGTCAAAGAAATACGGGTCTTTCTCCTCTGAGCCGCTGCTGTCTTCAGTATTCAGCTCGTAGCCCAGTTCGCTGCTCTCAACGTTGGCTTCCAAAAAGCCCAAAGTTTCCAGGCGGGCCCGGATCATCGGCACGCGCGGATCCTGACGGCCGTAACGTATGGTGCCCCCTTCAGTGGAAATCGGCTCCGGCTGCCCTTCGCTCGTGGCGCCGCGCTCGCGCGCGAGCCGCGCTTTCAGTTTCACATAGACCGGGTGGGTCGGGTGCAGCGCGTCGAGATACTCCTCAGGATGCAAAGTGCCCGCAAGAGCCTTAAGAGCCTCCGCCGGCTTTACCCGCGGCGGGGTCAAATCAAAACTGCGGCCGATCTTATTGGGGTCCACCTGACCGCCCGAAGCATGACGGGCAAATTTCAGGGCTTTCGCCGTAAGCCCGACCTCCAGTTCAGCCACGGTGCGCGGATTGTCGAACAGTTCCTCCGGGATGTCCTGGAAAGACGCCAGCACGTGCGGTAAGTAGCGCGACACCATCAGCCCGTCTTCATTGGCCCGGGAGAGGGCATCGATCAGGCGCTTGGCGCGCAGGTTCAGGCCATACTCGCCCACCCAGACCGGCTCGAACTTGCGCTCTTTGTAGAACGCCAGAATGGCCTTACGCTCAGCGGCCACGGCGCGCATCCGGGGCTCTGAGCCCACGCGCAGCGTGTCGAACACCCAGCGCGCATAGCTGTTTTCCGATATCTCGCCGTTCAGACGCTTGTCGGACAGGGCCAACAAAGCGGCCGGTTGGTAGGTGTAAAACTCAGGCTTGCTCGTTGTCGCCCGAACGGCACCGTCATAATTGCCGTCTTCGGTCCAGCGGCGGCGCTGGAAGCGGAAGAGATTGCCGAAAAAACCGCCATCATGGTTGCGGCTTTGGGTGCGGACGCGTTCGCGCCGCAGCTTATCGCGGCGTTTTACGCGCTCTTCGCTCCACTGAGAGAAGTTACCCCGCTCCAGTATGGTTGCCTGGGCAGCCGGACCATTGACGGAAAGCGTTGTCAGGGCCAGCGCGGCACCCATTAAGAATATTGTTTTTCTCACCGCTAACTCTCCCCTTTGCAGGCGCAAATCAGGGCGTACTCACCCCTGATTCCTCAGTCGTATCACAATTATAGGTGATCCAGGCGCAACACAACCGAGCGTCATCAAAAAACTTTGTGATCTTGCAAGGATGCAACACTTAGCTGTTGACAGCGTGTTGATCGCTTTCGATGTCCTCCAGCCCAAGATCCCTGACCTTACGATAGAGTGTTGAACGCCCGATTCCCAGCTTGCGGGCCACTTCCGACATATGACCGCGATACCGGTCAAGGGCCAGACGGATCATATCGCCCTCAACATCCTCCAGCCGGCGGATATGGCCGCCTTCGGTCACTGCAGGAATGCCGTATCCGACGCCATCGGACACCATGCCTGCCGTGTTGTGGGTTTGCGGCAGCTCGCCGCCGATCATAGCCGATACGTTCTGGTCCACCTGAGCCGGCGCCACCGGAGCGGCCGGTACTTCCGCATCAAAACCGTCCACGAGGGCGGCAATCTGCGGGAAATCGGAGATGGTCAGGAAATCGCTTTCACACAGCACCACTGCGCGGAACACCGTGTTCTCCAGCTGACGCACGTTGCCGGGCCATTCATATTGCTGAAGCATGGTCGCCGCATCCGGGTGGATCCCACGGATCTTGCGGCCTTCTTCCGCCGCAAAGCGGGTGATGAAGTGCTCCACCAGGCTGGTCATGTCCTCAGGACGCTCGCGCAACGGCGGTACCATGATCGGGAACACGTTGAGCCGATAGTACAGATCCTCGCGGAACTGACCTTCTTTGACCATGTCGATCATGTTGCGGTTGGTGGCGGAAATCAGCCGGATATCCACCTGAACCGGGCGCTTTGAGCCCACGGGGTCGATTTCGCCTTCCTGGATGGCGCGCAGCAGCTTGACCTGCATGTCGAGCGGCAACTCGCCCACCTCGTCCAGGAACAGCGTGCCGCCGCTGGCCTCTTGGAATTTACCGATATGTTTGGATGTGGCGCCGGTGAAGCTGCCCTTTTCGTGACCAAACAGGATGGATTCCACGAGATTTTCCGGGATGGCGCCGCAGTTCACTGTGATCAGCGGGCGGCCCTTGCGGTCGCTTTCGCCTTGAATGGCCCGCGCAATCACTTCCTTGCCAACGCCGGATTCCCCTTCAATCAGGATGGGAATGTTGGATTGTGCCGCCCGGCGGCCCAGATGGACCACGTTGGACATGGCCGGCGAGGAGGCGATCAGGTCTTCGAACGTCAGAACCCCTTCGGCCTTCTTTTGCAGACGCTTCACCTCGGTGGTGAGCGCGTTCACCTTCAACAGGTTCTGCAGAGAAACTTTCAGGCGTTCCGGGCTGACCGGCTTGACCACGAAGTCGTCGGCTCCGGCCCGCATGGCCTTCACCACGGTCTCAATGGAGCCCTGAGCGGTTTGCACGATTACCGGGACGGAGGAGGATTTCTTCTCCATGTGCAACAGCACATCCATGCCGTCGCATTCCGGCATCACCAGATCGAGCAGCATGGCACTGATGTGCTCAGCTTTTGGGCTGTCCAGGATTTCAATGGCGGCATAGCCACCGTCTGCGGTCATCGTCTCCAACCCGAGACGTTTGATCATTTCTTCGAGAATGCGCCGCTGCGCCGGATCATCTTCAACGATAAGAACGTACTGCTTCATTACCCGCAACTCACAATGTCTGTCTTGTGCGGCGTAAATCCCGTTGAGATTTCGTCCCCGCACGCAAATCGGATCATCGGCGGAAAGCGTAAAGAGTGCCTTAAGGCGCTGTCCCAAAATTCAAATGACCAATTCGTCACGGGGCCCAGGGCTTGCGCACGGGCACACATCCGTCCATCTAAGTGGAACGTACTCCTTACCGGCGAGACCGCGCATCTGAAGGAACAACCAGAAAAATGAACCGCAACACCACAGCTTTTCCGCCTCAATCCGCCGCCCAAGATGCCAAGAGTGAGGAGGCCGATCTGGGCGCTTTGCCGGAATGGAACCTGGACGACCTTTATCCCGGCCCGGACAGCGCAGAGTTCACATCCGATCTGGAGAAGGTTGAGGCGGACGCGGAGGCGTTCGCCAAAACGTTTCAAGGTCAGCTGGAAGAATTGGCCCGCGAAGACGGGGCGAAACTGGCCGCGGCCATTGCGTCTTTTGAGGTGCTGAATGACACCATGGGGCGCATCGGCGCCTACGCGATGCTGCGCTATACGGGCAACAATGCCGATCCTGAACGCGCCAAGTTCTTCGGCGACACCCAGGAAGCGCTGACGCGGATTTCCACCAACCTGTTGTTCTTCAGCCTGGAATTGAACCGGATTGATGATGCGGTTTTGGAAGCCGCGCTCTCGGCCGATGCGCTGGCGCACTATGCGCCGTGGTTGATGGATCTGCGCAAGGAGCGCCCGTATCAGCTGGACGACAAGCTGGAGGAGCTGTTCCACGAGAAATCCATGACGGGCGGCAATTCCTGGATCCGGCTGTTCGATGAGACCATGGCCGCGTTGCGGTTTGACGTGGACGGTGAGCAACTGACGCTTGAACCTACCTTGAACCTGATGGTTTCCCCCGATGCCGCAACGCGCAAAAAGGGCGCCAAGGCGGTGGCCGCCACGTTGAAGGATAATGCCCGGGTTTTCACGCTGATCACCAACACGCTGGCAAAAGACAAGGAGATCTCGGACCGCTGGCGCGGATTTGAGGATATTGCCGATGCCCGGCACCTGTCGAACCGGGTCGAGCGCGACGTGGTGGATGCGCTGGTTGACGCGGTGACGGACGCCCATCCGCGCCTCTCGCACCGCTATTATGCGCTGAAGGCCAAGTGGATGGGGGCCGAAACCATGCCCTATTGGGACCGCAACGCGCCCCTGCCCGATTCAGACAACACGCTGATTGCCTGGCCCAAGGCCCAGGAAATTGTGCTCGACGCGTACAGCGGCTTTGCGCCTGAAATGGCCGATATTGCCCGGCGCTTCTTCGATGACCGCTGGATCGACGCGCCTGTGCGCGAGGGCAAGCAGACGGGCGCCTTTGCCCACCCCACCGTGCCGTCGGCGCACCCTTATGTGCTTTTGAACTATCAGGGCAAAGCGCGCGATGTGATGACCCTGGCCCATGAGCTGGGCCATGGGGTGCATCAGGTGCTGGCCGCCGACCAGGGCCTTCTCATGGCGCAAACGCCGCTCACCCTGGCGGAAACCGCGAGTGTGTTTGGGGAGATGCTCACCTTCCGGTCCCTGTTGGATGATGCGAGCGACACGACCCGGCGCCGGGAGATGCTGGCGTCCAAGGTGGAGGACATGTTGAACACCGTGGTGCGCCAGATCGCGTTTTACAGCTTTGAACGCAAGGTTCACACCGAGCGCAAGAACGGGGAGCTGACGGCAGAAAAGCTGGGCGAAATCTGGATGAGCGTTCAGGGAGACAGCCTGGGGCCGGCCATCACGTTCGATGAGGATTACGAGTGCTTCTGGAGCTACATCCCGCACTTCATCCACTCGCCGTTTTATGTCTATGCATATGCCTTCGGCGATTGTCTGGTGAATTCGCTCTACGCGGTCTACGAGGATGCCGAAGCTGGCTTTGCCGAAAAGTACTTCGACATGCTCAAGGCGGGCGGCTCAAAGCACCATTCTGAACTGCTCAAGCCCTTTGGCCTGAACGCTGCCGATCCCACATTCTGGCAGAAGGGCCTCGGGATGATTGAGCGCATGATCGACGATCTGGAGGCTCTGGAAGGGGCATGAGTGCGCAGAAGGACATGATCGCGGCGTTCTATGAGCGCATGTGGAATGCGCTGGACAAGAGCCTGGTTCCGGAGCTGATGCTGGAAGACGTCACTTATCGGACACTGATCGGCGATGTGGTTCAGGGGCGCGATGATTATGCCGGCTACATGGACAAGGTGGCCGGGCCTTTTGCCGATTTTCGCGCGGAGATCCTCGATATGATCGAAGAGGACGACCGGATTGCCGCAAAGCTCCGCTTCCAGGCCATCCACAAAGGCGAGTTTCTGGGCTATGCGCCCACTGGAGATGAGCTGGAGTGGGAGGGCAGCACCCATTTCACCTTTCGTGACGGCAAGATTTCGGACATCTGGGTTCTGGGGGACATTTTCACGCTGGAGCAGAAACTCAAGGCCGGAGCCTGAACCGGTAAGCGCATGGATGATGTGAGCAGCACAGAGAAACCTTCAGGCGACGATCCTGAACGCAACCGGTTGTCGGGCCGGGTGAAGCGCTATGCCAAAGTGGGCACCGATGTGGGGGGCGTGGCGGCCCGCCTGGCGGGCCAGCGCGTGTTCGGCAGCTCAGACATGGCCAGCAACGCAAAGGCGCTGAGAGAGGCTCTGGGCGGCCTTAAAGGTCCGTTGATGAAGGTGGCCCAGCTGATGGCCACCATTCCCGACGCGCTGCCGCCGGAATATGCCGACGAGCTCAAGCAACTGCAGTCCCAGGCGCCCGCCATGGGCTGGCCGTTCGTGAAGCGCAGAATGGCCGCTGAGCTCGGCGCGGACTGGCAGAAGCGGTTCTCCAGCTTTGAGCGTGAGGCAGCGGCGGCGGCCTCGCTGGGCCAAGTGCACCGGGCGGTCAGCCTGAGCGGCGAGCCTCTGGCCTGCAAGCTGCAATATCCGGACATGCAGTCGGCCGTGGAAGCCGATCTCAGCCAGTTGAAGATCCTGTTTTCCATCCACAAGCGCATGGATCCGGCCATCGACACCAGCCAGATGGGCGAGGAAATCGGCGCCCGCCTGCGCGAGGAGCTGGACTATGATCGCGAAGCGCGCCATGCCAAGCTCTACGCCCACATGCTGGAAGACCATCCGACCATCCTTATCCCTAAGGTTGACGATGCGCTCTCCACCCAGCGATTGCTCACCATGAGCTGGCTGGACGGGCGCCCGCTTTTGGATTTCAAGGATCATTCGCTGGAGGAGCGGAACCTGTTGGCCACACACATGTTCAATGCCTGGTGGCTGCCGTTCTGCCGGCAGGGTGTGATTCACGGCGACCCTCATTTGGGCAATTATTCAGCAAGCGTGGATGGTGACGGCCGGCCGGTTGGGCTGAATTTGCTGGATTATGGCTGTATCCGGATCTTTCCCACCAAGTTCGTTCAAGGGGTTGTGGACCTCTATCACGGGCTGAGGACCGAAGATGAAGAGCGTGTGGTGCACGCTTATGAGGTTTGGGGCTTTCGGGGTCTGACCAAGGAACTCATTGATATCTTGAACATTTGGGCCAAGTTCATCTACGGCCCCCTCATGGAGGACCGGGTCCGCGCCCTGGCAGAGGGTGTGAGCGCCGCGGAATATGGCCGCAAACAGGCGTTTACCGTCCATCAACAGCTCAAAGAGAAGGGGCCGATCACGATCCCGCGGGAATTTGTGTTTATGGATCGTGCGGCGATCGGCCTTGGCGGTGTTTTCATTCACCTGCGCTCAGAGCTCAACTATTACCGGCTGTTCAACGATGCGATCGACAACTTCTCATTGGAGAACGTTGGGGACCGGCAAGCTGCCGCTTTGGACAGGGTTGGGCTTTCGGGCGCGGCTCTGTAACCTAATGCCGCATCCGTAAGCATTTTTGGCCTTGGTGCTTGCAACTGGTTCGCGCCCTCGGCTAATCGTTGCCACAGAATTTGGCGGAAGGGCGCGCACATGGCAGACAACGGCACAGAAGTACAAAGCTACGATGATCACAAGGCCACCTACGATGGCTTCATCTCCGGCTCTATTGCGCTCACCATTGCAACCTTCTTCATTCTGGTGTGCCTGATGATTTGCGGCCTGGCAAAAACCCACTACATCACGAATCTGATTGTGGGCGTTGGCGGCATGTTCCTGGGCTTTGCGGTGATCGCCGTTGAAGCAAAGGCCGGTTCGAACTATCTGACGTCTTTGATCTGTTGGATTGTGTTTGCGATTATCGCCATTTTCATGGTCACCTAAACCTGCTTGGCAGGCCCATGAACCAGATGGTTGCAGGCCGTGAGGCCGGGTGAACAGCGCACCGGCCGCTCTTCAGGATGCGACCATGAAAACTCTCTACACCCTTGGCCTGATCTATCTTGCCTTGGTTTTGGCGCTCTATCTGTTTCAGCGCAAACTGCAGTATCACCCCACCAAAGAGCAGGTTTCGCCGTCCTATTACGGGCTGAACCATGTTGAGGCCGTGTCGTTTGACACCGAAGACGGCGAGAGCCTCAACGCCTGGTACGCCCAAGCGCAGGACGGGCGGCCGACTTTCCTCTACTTTCACGGCAACGCACAAGGCATTCAGGACCGCTGGGAGCGGGTGCGCCTTTTCACCGAGCATGGCTACGGCGTTCTGATTGTTAGCTGGCGGGGCTATGCGGGCAGCACGGGCTCGCCCACCGAGCAAGGCCTGCATCTGGACGCAAAAGGCGCATTGCGCTTCCTGGAAGTCAAAGGGCTTCAGCCCAAGGATCTGATCTATTTTGGCGAATCACTGGGGTCCGGGGTTGCCGTGCCGCTTGCCGCGCAGCATCCGCCTGCTGCGATGGTGCTGGATTCCCCGTTCACCTCGGCTGCGGATGTGGGCCAGAAGACCTATTGGTTTGTACCCACGCGCCTGTTGATGAAAGATAAGTTCGACAGCATGGCCTATGCGGGCAAGGTCACCTCGCCCGTCTTCATCTTCCATGGGGATGAAGACCGCATTGTTCCGTTCAGTTTTGGCCAGCGGCTCTATGATGCGATCACTGCGCCGAAGGAATTGCTGCGCCTTCCAGGGGTTGGGCATGTGGCGCCGCTGACCCCTCAATCCTGGCAGAAAATGAGGGATTTCCTGGAAAAATACACTGGCTCGCCTTGAGCCGAAACAGTGGATCAGCTTAAAATTGCCAGATTCCGGTTGCAAAGAATTCACACTTTAGGGCAATAATGATCCTGCATAGGTAAATTATTTTACCATCCCCGCCTGTATGGGATCAGACCCGGGGATGGTTTGATGAGGAACCGGGGATAAAATCAGTGGACGCATTTGCAAACTCATCCGGGGCGCAGCAACGGGCGCCTGTGCCTCACAGTCCGGGTGTTATGTTCGAGATGCTGCGGTCGTTTACGACCCTGGCCAGCACCCTTAATCTCTCTCGTGCCGTGATTGCCCTGGGCAGCACCCGGCAAACGGTCCGGCGCCATATCCAGCAATTGGAAGAATTGCGCGGCGAGCAGCTGTTTGAAGTGCATGATCGGCAATATGTGCTGACCGAAGCGGGCAGCCGCTCTGTGCGGGAAGCCGAGATGATCCTGTCGCGCACAGATGCCTGGATCGCCGGGCATAAGGATCATGTGGCGGGCCTTGCGCGGGTCATGTTCGAAGAAGATCTGGAGCGCCCGTTCTACGCCCAGCAGCACCCGGTCAACACCATCTGGCAATATGGACCGCCGTTGATCCGGCGGGCCTTGCAGGTTTGGGTGGAAGCTCAGGCGCAGATTGAACATCCTGCGATGCAGACCATCGACCCCTATTTGGTGGCTTACCGCAAATTTCACGGAGATTGGCTGTGCGTGCGCATTGGCGAACAATCGGCCTATGCAACCTGGCTGGGGTCCACCTGGGCCCGAAGCGCCATTGGCCGGTCCCTGCACGATGACAAGATGCGCTCACCGTCCGATGAGTTTGTGGCAGAAGCCTATGACAGCGCGCTCCTGGGCGGCCAGGCGCGATATGATCACGTGGCCACCTGCATTCCACGCCAGGACGATGCGCTGCACCCCTACAGTTATCAACGCTTGTTGTTGGGCTGCCGCTTCCCGGATGGACAGCCGGCCCTGGTGGGCGTGATCGCCCGTACGCGCAAAGTGATCTTGGACGGCATTCAGCCGGAGCGCATTCCGCTCACCGCAGATGAACATCTTATGGAATTTGAGATTTAAGCGTTACGCTTAATGAGCCTTCTGATTCTGCCTCCTTTGCACCAGTTAACACCTTGTTAACACGTGGGAATTTTACCAGCTTAACAGGCTGGTTGAAGTTATTTTTGTAGCTTCAATAAATTGCGTGAGGACAACAAAAAACCGCCGGACCCAGAGGGTGCCGGCGGTTTTTCGTAATATCATAAAGAAGGAATTTCTGTTGTTTTTCGTGCCCTTGGCATGCCTGGCAGCGACCTACTCTTCCGCGTCTTAAGACGAAGTACCATCGGCGCAGGAGCGTTTAACGGCCGAGTTCGGGATGGGATCGGGTTTGGACACTCCGCTATAACCACCAGACAAGCGAAGGGCACGAATTATTGCAAACTGGATTTGATCATCAATTCCAACATGCGACATCGACCCATAAAGGTCAGATGCGCACTGGAAAATGAGGGCGATAAAGTTCAATCGAGCTATTAGTACTGGTAAGCTTCATACATTGCTGCACTTCCACACCCAGCCTATCAACGTGGTGGTCTTCCACGGCTCTCAAGGGAGAACTGGTTTCGAGGGGGGCTTCCCGCTTAGATGCTTTCAGCGGTTATCCTTTCCGTACATAGCTACCCTGCTATGCCGCTGGCGCGACAACAGGTCCACCAGAGGTACGTCCACC
>JBCDDQ010000166.1:0-10475 GCA_039180225.1 Pseudomonadota bacterium | reverse complement strand
CGGTCATCTCTCGCAGCGACTTGAGCGCTTCGCTCTTTTCCTCCACCAGATCCCATTTGTTCACGGCAATCACAATGGCGCGGCCCTCCTGGGCCACAAGGTCAGCCAGCTGCAGATCCTGCTTCTCAAAGGGGATCTCCGCATCAATCAGCAGCACCACCACCTCGGCAAACCGGATGGCGCGCAAGCCGTCGGCCACGGAGAGCTTTTCCAGCTTCTCCTTCACCCGGGCCTTCTTGCGGATCCCGGCGGTGTCGAAGAGCTTGATAGGCTGATCTTTGTAGTTCCAGTCCACAGAGATGGAATCGCGCGTGATCCCAGCTTCAGGCCCCGTCAGCAGTCGCTCATCGCCCAAGATCTGATTGATCAGCGTGGACTTGCCCGCGTTCGGCCGGCCGATGACCGCAAGGCGCAAGGGCCGGTCGGGGCCGAGGGTTTCGGTTTCATCGGTTTTCTCTCCGGCCTCTTCCTCATAACGCTCCACATGCGGGCGCAGGAAGCCGTAGAGGTCCGACATCCCATCCCCATGTTCAGCAGACAGCGCCACCGGATCGCCCAGACCCAGCGCATAGGCCTCCAGCGTGCCGTCCTGGCCAACCTGGCTTTCCGCCTTGTTGGCCAACACCAGCACCGGCTTATGCTGGCGCCGCACCAGCTCGGCAAACTGCTGATCCATGGGCATGATGCCTGCGCGGGCGTCCACCAGAAACAAAATCACGTCCGCGGCGGCCAGGGCAATTTCGGTTTGCTCTTGCATGCGCGACTGAAGCGAGCCTTCCGGACTGTCCTCCAGGCCTGCCGTATCGATGATGGTGAAACGCAATTCGCCAAGCTTTGCATCCGCCTCGCGGCGGTCGCGGGTCACGCCCGGCTCGTCATGCACGAGCGCCAGCTTCCGCCCGGCAAGGCGGTTGAACAAGGTGGACTTACCGACATTCGGCCGCCCGGCAATCGCCACGCGCAGGCTCATGGGACTTCAAAACCTTTTTGACAATCAACTCGCGGATCTAACGGAAGGCCTTCAGGGTGGCCTCGTCGGTTAGAACATAGATCGTGTTACCGGCCACCAGTGGCGCAATGAACGTGGGCTCGCCGATGGTGATGTTGCTGGCTGGCTGCCCGGTTTCAGGAGACACAAAGATCATGCTGCCCTCACTGGACGCGGCAACCAGCAGGCCGCTGGCCATTACGGGCCCCGCCCATGAACCGCGCTCCGACATCCGGTAGCTCCACCGGGCGCGCCCTTTGGTCTTGGAGATGGCAGCCATCACGTTCTTGTTTACGATGGTGTAGAGATAATCCCCGGCCAGCCAAGGCGTTTCTGTTCCAGAAACCGCCAGGTTCCACAAGATTTCACCGGAGCGCAGATCAAATGCGCCCATGGAGCCGGCATGGGCAATCGCATAGACCCGGCCATCCTGGATTACCGGCCGTCCGGCAATGTCGGTCAGAACGGACGCACCGCTAAAGCGGCTGGATCCGCTCAGCGCATCACCCCAGTTGGAGAGACCGGAATTTACGTCAAACGCCAGGATTTCACCGGTGGTCAGAGGAACCACAACTGTGTTGCCAGAGACAGCCGCACTGGTGGAGGCCGCGCGGGCCGCTTGTTCGCCCACGCCGGTATACTTCCAAAAGCTGCTGCCATCGCTCGTGGAGAGGGCCTGAACTTCATTGTTCACCCCGGCGACAAAAATTTTGCCACCACTCACCGTAGGCGCGGCCCGCACTGGCACCTCCAAGCGCTTGCGCCAGAATATGCTGCCGCGCGCCGCATCCAAGCTGGCCAGTTCACCGAATGTTGTGGTGACGTACAGCCGACCACCCTCATACGCCAGCCCGCCGCCCACGCCGCTGTCGGCTTCTTCATCTTTGGGCTTGAGCGAGACCGACCAGGCTTTCTGGCCTCGGGAGGCGGAAAAAGCAGTCAATCTGGACGCAGCATCGAGAACATAAACCAACCCGTTCGCCACAATGGGCTGAGCGGTCAAACGGCCGTCATCACTGGACCCCACGCCCGCATTCACCGACCAGGCCAACTTGGGCTGGCGGGAGGCGCTGAGATTGCCCAGGGCATGACTGGCATTGCCGCCCGATTGTGGCCAGCTGGCGTTTGAGCGGGCTGCCGGGATCACGTTCGCCTGAGTGAGGAGTTCCGGATCGGGCGCCAGCACACCGCCTTCCGTGTTGATGGATTCCCGCGTGCCGGCCAAGGGCTTTTGATCGGCGCCCAGCAATCCGCCCAGATCCACTCCAGAGCCGGAGCAGCCCGCCAGCGCCAGCGCAAGGCCGGCGGCGACCGTGACCCGCTTCAGCGTTGATGCCGGTTTCAGGCGCATCTGTGAACTAGGGCGGGGCACAGGCATGAGAACCCTTATTGGGATGAGCCAGATGAGGTGTCGCCAGATGAGGCGGGTTCCGACGTTGCCCCAGCGCCGCTCGGCAGCATTGGTGCGATCACCCCAATCATCAGCTGCGCGCGCTGCCTCAACCCGGCCGGTGTGGCGGTGTCTGATGCCAGCTCGTTGTAAAGCCGGTCGGCTTTGGTGATGTCACCGTTCTTGTAGGCCGAAATGGCGATAATCTCGCGGGCTGAATGGCGCCACGCTCCATCGGTGGTGTTGAGCTGCGCCAGACGTTTTTCGACCGCGTCCAAAGGTTCGCTATCCACCGCCAGGAGCGCCGCGCGGATCCGGGCCAGGTTCTTCAGCGCCTCGTCCACGCCGCTCGCGTTGGAGATCTCGTCAAAAGCCTTCAGCGCATCGGCCTGAGAGCCGGCTTTAGCCAGTTCAGCGGCCATTCGGAATTTTGCCAGCGCGGAAAACCCAGCCGGGCCAGCGGAGGCGATTTCGGCGAAGATCTTGTCGGCTTCGTCCTTCTTGCCGCTGGACAGAAGAGTTGTGGCGGTGAGGTACTGCTCACCGGCGGTCTCAGCCTGTTGCACCTCGTAGTAGCGCCAGCCCTGAATACCGGCTACTGCGAGCACAACGCCAATGGCGCCGCCCGTTATGTAGGCGCCGTACTTCTTCCAAAGATTTTTAAACTGCTCCGCGCGGACTTCTTCGTCCACCTCGCGAAAAATCGACTCTTCGCTCACCAATCAGCTCCCAGATCTGGCCAAATCTACCCAGAAACGCCCACCTGATACCACCATACTGTGGGCGGCGTAAAATATCGCCATGGCAATAGCAAGGCAAATCTTCGAGCTTTAGCTTACACCTCCATAGGCCCAAACCGTAATGGGTTTCTCCAGACCTCTGATTTTCTGCGCGCTCTGTTTGCGAAAGTCGCCAAGCTCGGACGGTCCCGCCGCCGTTTCCTGACCAGCGCGCTGCAACGCATCTTCGCTGACCAACAGCTTGCAACCGAGCTTGCGTGTCAGGTTTTCCAGACGGCTGGCCACGTTCACTGTGTTGCCGAGCACGGCAAATTCAAGCCTGTTTGCGCCAATGTCCCCCAAAGTAGCCGGCCCGTAATGGATGCCGAAGCTGGCCCGGATGGGCTCTTCAGCGCGGGCTGTGCGTTGTTCGTTCCA
The DNA here is from genome assembly GCA_039180225.1 of Pseudomonadota bacterium. Taxonomy (GTDB): domain Bacteria; phylum Pseudomonadota; class Alphaproteobacteria; order Rhizobiales; family CAJQND01; genus JAAEUE01. The sequence continues at coordinate 6,940 of JBCDDQ010000166.1, read as the reverse complement.
CTGGTCCACCGCGTCAACCATCGCCTTGGCGCAGGCCAATGCGTTGCTGGCATCGTGCTCGCTGGTGAACGGGGTGCCGAACGTCGCCATCAGACCGTCGCCCAAATACTTGTCCAAGGTTCCGCTGTGTTTAAACACTTCTGTTTCCATGCGCCCGTGAAAGTCCCGCAAGGTGGCGATGGTCTGCTCGGGGCTTTTGTCCTCTGCAAAGCTTGAAAAGCCCACAATATCCACGAACAGGATGGCGATGTCCTGTGTGCGCACACGCTTGAACGGATCGTCGTTTTGGGAAAGCTCTGCCACCACGTTCGGTGAGAAATAGCGCGAGAGGTTTGTCCGTGCCCGCTCTGCCGCGGCCTGTTTGGCAACAAGCTCATTGGCCCGTCTCACGCCCAGAGCCAGAGTGATGGCTACAATCAGGAACACAACGATTTCCTGAACACGTTGATCGAACATAATGGCGTGCGGATCCAACAGCCCAAATAGGCGGGCATCGCCGCCCGTGGCCGCTTTGATCTTTTCAGAAACGGCACTCTGTTCTAGCGGTTGCAGATAAACCCAGGCCACGCCGGTGGCCCAAAGTCCGCTTGTCCATGTGCCCATAGCCACCACGGTCCGCCAAGAGTAGGACAGCGTTGCACCAGCCAGGAATACGAAGAAATAGATGAAGGTCCCAAACCGGTATTGCATGGTTGTCGACCAGTCCACCGCGCTGAACGGATTGGGTACAATGATCGCCAGGGTCATCAGGGCCAGGTCGATGAACATCACCAAGAGCTCAGCGCGCGACTGGCCCACGCGCCAAACCTTCAGCTGCGCCCATCCATTCAGTGCAAACAGGGCCAGCAGCACCTGATAATAGATCACTTCCGGGTTCGGGTTCAGGAACGGCAACATCACGCCGATCACCGCCAGCGCGACCCAACGCGCCCGCACGGCCAGATACAAACCTTCCCGTTTGTGATCTTCCAGCGCTTTTGCCGCGAACCGGTCGGTTTCGATGGCCTCAGTGCGCTCTGCGCCACCGGCAGCCAAAGAGCTGCCTGCAGTCTCCGCGGAAGAGCTCATGGTCCAACCCCTCTCTTGTGCGTGTCCGCAATCAAATGTGCGGGCAACCAGTTTGGCGACGGCAAACCACGTGGCCATTCCGGCGGCCTGGTCTTCAAGCATACGGCAATGGACCAGAGCTGTACCACCTTTCTCCATCGCTGCTGCCCTGCGCGCAGCGGCCTTCGGTGTTCGCCACGGCGATCAGTTCTTCTTGATCCTGAACTTCTCATGACACCCTTTGCAGGTGGCCCCCAATGCCCTCAGGTGCTGTGGCAATTGAGTGTGCGCCGACACCGCGTCTAACCCTTTGGCGGCGTCTGCCATCTTTTGAGCCAAAGCCAGGAAGACCGGCTTGTCGGCCCAAATGGCAGGAGCAGCCTCGGTTACGTGGCTTTTGCGGCTGTGATTGGTGTCCGGGAAGAGACGGTCAAAGGTAGTTGCGTGCTCTTTGATTGTCCTCGAAGCAACCTTCACCGTCGCTTTCCTAAATGCGGTCTTGCCCTTGGCCATGGCATCCAGCGATCTCATGGCTTTGCTGATGGCCTTCATGGCGTCCATGCGCTCTTTGACAATGCCGGTGGCGCCGCTATGGGCCCAAACGGCACCGGTGCCCAAAAGGGCAAAGCACACGGCCAAGAAGAACAGTCTTGATGCTGTCATCGTCGAAGCCTTCCTACTTCGCCAGCCGGTCAATAATCGGGCAATCGGGCCTGTTGTCTCCGCGGCAGGCCTTCACCAGGTGGCTCAGCACATCGTGCATGCTGGTGAGCTCGGCAATCTTGTGTTCAATCTCGGTCAAATGCTCCTGGGCGAGCCGCTTCACATCAGAGCTGGCGCGTCCGGTGTCTTCATAAAGCGAAAGCAGCTGGCGGCAATCTTCCACCGAGAATCCCAGTGAGCGTGCACGCTGGATGAAGCGCAATTTGTGTATGTGATCATCGGAATAGTCGCGATATGCGTTGGCCCTCCGGTCTGGGGTGATCAAACCGATGTCTTCATAGTAGCGGATGGTCTTGGCCGGCAGACCACTGGCTTCGGCCGCAGCTCCAATATTCATGGTCTTACTCCTTCACGCTGTAGGTGTTCTCAGCGGCTGGAAACGATCGGGCGCGCACCTCTTCGGCGTAGGATTTGATCGCGCCTTCGATCGCTTCGCCCACCTTACCGAACTCCTTCACGAACTTCGGCACACGCGGGGAGAGCCCCATCATATCTTCCATCACCAGGATCTGACCATCACACTCAGCGGAGGCCCCGATGCCGATGGTGGGAATGGGCACCGCCTTGGTGATGCGGGCGGCCAGCGGCTCCGCCATGGCTTCCAGCACCACCGCAAAGGCGCCAGCTTCTGCCACTGCCCGGGCATCTTCTTCGATGGCTGCCCATTGGTCTTTGCTGCGCCCTTGGGTTTTAAACCCGCCGATTGTGTTGATGGACTGGGGCGTGAGCCCGATATGGGCCATCACCGGGATGCCGCGCATGGCCAGATAGTTGATGGTTTCAGCCATATGCTTGCCGCCCTCAAGCTTTACCGCACCGCAGTCGGTTTCCTTCATGATCTTGGCGGCGTTGCGGAAGGCCACAGGCGGACTTTCTTCATAGGAGCCGAACGGCATGTCCACCACCACAAGTGCCCGCTTCGCCCCGCGCACAACAGCCTTGCCGTGCATGATCATCAACTCCAGCGGAACGGGCACCGTGGATTCAAAACCATGCATAACCATGCCGAGAGAATCGCCCACCAGAAGGAAATCTACATAATTGTCCGCGATCGAGGCGGTGTGAGCGTGATAAGATGTGAGCGAGACAATCGGCTCACCCCCTTTTCTTGCCGTGATTTCTGGTGCAGTGATGCGGCGCGCTTGTTTTTGCACAGACATGGGACCAATCCTTTGACGACGCGTGGTGTGTTCAGCTCTATGTTCATTCTTCTACCAAGAATACCAACCGGCAGGGCTGGGTAAAATGGCCACCTGGAACGACCTTCAAGCCGAGCTGGATCTCTGGAGCGCTGAGGGGCGCGATGCCACCATCTGGTGGCGCGATGATGATGCCTGTCTGCCGCACCCAAATCTGAACCGTCTGTTGGAGACCGCCAAGCGGGCAGAGGCGCCTATCCACATGGCCACGATCCCTGCCTGGCTGACCAAGGAAGTGGTGGATCTCTTTCAGGCCAATGACCATGTTCGCGTGCTGCAGCACGGCTTTGCCCATATGAACCATGCGCCCAAGGGGCAGGGGGCCTGGGAGCTCGGCACCCACCGGCCGATGGACGTTGTTCTGACCGAGATGCGCGCTGGCTTGGACAAGCTTGACGCCGTGTTTGGCGCGCAGTTCAGTCCCGTCATGGCGCCCCCGTGGACGCGGATTGCCCCTGAGGTCACCGCCGAACTGGCCGGCATCGGCTTCAAGGGGCTCACGCTTGTGGCGACACGCAAGGCCAAATATGCGGCGCCGGGCCTGTTGGAGGTGAATGCACGCTGCGAGCCGATCAAATGGAAGGGCGGGGCACGCTTCACCGGGACCGAGCGGGCTCTGGATGACGTGGTGAGCCACCTGCGTGACCGGCGCACCGCGGCCGAAGATCCCGACGAACCAACCGGCCTTCTCACGCACCATATCGACCACGACGCGCACATATGGGCCTTCGTGGACGAACTCACCACGGTGTTGAACGCCCATCCCGCCACCCGCTGGGTGCACTTTGATGAGCTCTTTGAGGAGAACTGAGATGGTCACCGTGCGCAAGGCGGAAAATGAGCTCAGGGGCGAGGTCGCCCGCTTTCTGCACGAGGAGATGAACCCGAAGATTTCTCTTGAGCGCTGGCAGGGCTTTCTAGACGGGCGCTGGGCGGCAGATGATGCGGGCTATGCCTTTATCGCCGAAGACGCGGGCAAGATTGTTGGTGTGCTGTCGGGTGTCTACGCTGACCGCACCATAAACGGCCGGGATGTGCGCACCTGCAATCTATCATCGTGGTACATTCTGAAATCCCACCGCGGCGGCGGTTTGGGTTTTAAGATGATGAGCACGGCCCTCTCTGAGCCGGATGTGACCTTCACGACCTATTCATCCAACCCACCTGCTTTGAGCGTCTGCCTGAAGGCCGGCATGACCACACTGGAGACCCACAGAATGGTGTGGCACACGCGTGCGCAGCCGGCCAAAGGTGAGCTGGTGGTGATGCGCGATATGGACGCTGTCGCCCACCTGATGGAAGCGCCGTCCCATAAAGCGATCCTTGATCATGCCGGGCTGAATGTCCACCCGCTTGCCTTTCGCACCGAGAACGGCGACCTGTGCGTTGCGGTGTTCTCCATCAAACAGAAGGGCGACGACATCGCCTTTCACGAGGCGCTGTACATCTCCGACCGCGCCCTCTTCGCTGCCAATGCCCGCGCCTTGGCCGACGCCATCCTGCCAGGCGAGAAGGCCTTGATGTCGGTGGATGCACGCCTGCTTTCCGGCCATGACGCGAAACCGGATGAGCGCTTGGAATTGCCGGTTAACCGGGGCTTTCAATCTGCCGGCTTGGAGGCGCATGAGATGGATTTCCTTTACTCGGAAATCCCCCTGTTGGACCTGAAACTGTACTGATGCCCGGGCTCACGCAAAGCCAGTTGCCGGATGGCGTGAGGTCACGTTATTTGAGCGATGTCAATGGTTTGAACATGCACGTTCTGGAATCAGGTTATCAGGCGGAAGGCCGAGATCTTGTTCTCCTGCTGCATGGATTTCCAGAACTGGCCTACAGCTGGCGCAAGGTGATGGTGCCCTTGGCGGAAGCAGGCTATCACGTGGTGGCACCCGATCAGCGCGGCTATGGTCTCACCACGGGGTGGGACGGGGATTATCACAGCGACATCGCCCCGTTTCGCATGTTCAACCTGGTGCGTGATGTTATGGGTGTGGTTCACGCCCTCGGGTATAAAACGGTGACCGGCGTCTTCGGACACGATTTCGGCTCGCCTGTGGCGGCCTGGTGCTCTGTCATCCGCCCGGACATTTTCAAGTCAGTTGCCCTCATGAGCGCACCGATCGGCCAGGCGGCCTCCATAGCAAACGCCGCTGCCGGAGAGGATGTACACGCAGCGATGGCGGTCCTGCCGAGGCCACGCAAGCACTATCAGTGGTACTACTCCACTCCTGAGGCCAACGACGACATGGTCCATTGCCCGCAAGGGATGCACGCGTTTCTGCGCGCCTATTACCACCACAAGAGCGCTGACTGGGCAGGGAACCAGCCCTTTCCACTCAATGGCTGGCAGGCAGACGAACTTGCGAAGCTGCCCACCTACTACATCATGGATTTAGACAAGGGCATGGCGGAGACTGTGGCTGAAGAGATGCCTTCCGCCGACGAGATTGCAGCCTGCACGTGGTTGAGCGACCCGGAGCTTGAGGTCTACAGCAGCACCTTTGCCCGCACAGGCCTTCAAGGTGGCCTCAACTGGTATCGCTGCGCCACGACGACCCGCTTTGCCCCCGAGATGGAACTGTTTGCCGGCCGCACCATCGACACACCGTCCGTGTACATCGCCGGCAGCTCCGACTGGGGCATCTATCAAAAGCCCGGTGACTTTGAACGTATGCAAAGTGAGTTCTGCACCGATATGCGCGGGTGCCATCTGGTGGACGGCGCCGGCCATTGGGTGCAGCAGGAGCAGCCTGAAGCGGTGGCTGATCTGCTCACGCAGTTTCTCGAAGGTCAGTGAGGCCCTATTCCCACTCGATGGTGCCCGGCGGCTTTGACGTGATGTCGTAGACCACCCTGTTGATACCCTTGACCTCATTAATGATCCGCGTGGCCGTGCGGCTCAAGAATTCATGATCGAAGTGATAGTAATCGGCCGTCATGCCATCGGTCGATGTGACCGCTCTGAGCGCGCACACATAGTCGTAGGTGCGGCCATCACCCATGACGCCCACAGTTTGGACCGGCAGCAACACTGCGAAGGCCTGCCAGATCGCGTCATAGAGCCCGGCCTGGCGAATTTCGTCCAGATAGATCACATCCGCTTTGCGTAGAATGTCGAGCTTGGGCCGGGTGATCTCGCCCGGGATGCGGATCGCGAGACCCGGGCCGGGGAAGGGGTGGCGCGCAACGAACGGCTCCGGCAGGCCAAGCTCGCGGCCCAGCACACGAACCTCATCCTTGAACAGCTCTCTCAGGGGCTCCACCAGATCCATATTCATGCGTTCTGGCAGCCCGCCCACATTGTGGTGGGACTTGATGGTCACAGACGGTCCGCCGGTGAACGAGACGCTTTCGATAACATCCGCGTAGAGGGTCCCCTGGGCCAAAAATTGGGCTCCACCCACGCTCTTAGCCTCGCGCTCGAACACGTCGATGAACGTCGAGCCGATGATCTTGCGCTTTTGTTCCGGATCGCTCACCCCGTTGAGCTTGCCAAGGAACTCATCTGATGCATCGGCATGGATGAGGGGAATGTTGTAGTGGCCCCGAAACAGGCTGACGACTTCTTCCGCCTCGCCGGCGCGCATCATGCCGGTGTCCACAAATACACAGTGCAGCTGATCGCCAATGGCCTCGTGGATCAGTACAGCCGCAACAGAGCTATCCACCCCGCCGGACAACCCGCAGATCACTTTGCCATCGCCCACCTGTTTGCGAATGCGCTCCACCGCCTCGTCCTTGAAGGAGGCCATCGTCCAGTCGCCCGGGCAGCCACAGATCTTGTGCACGAAGTTGCCGAGCAGCTTTGCCCCGTCGGGTGTGTGAACCACTTCCGGATGGAACATGAAGCTGAAGTAGCGGCGAGCCTCATCGCCCGCGACCGCAAACGGTGCGCCATCTGAGGAGGCGAACACTTCGAACCCTTCGGGTAGTTCGACCACCCGACGGGGCAAAGCTGCTCGGCAACTTCG
>JBCDDQ010000165.1:0-10577 GCA_039180225.1 Pseudomonadota bacterium | reverse complement strand
GTCGCAGTAATCCCAGTATTCTTCAAGAGTTTCGCCCTTCACGGCGAAAACGGGTATGCCGGCAGCGGCGATTGCAGCCGCAGCATGATCTTGGGTGGAGAAGATGTTGCAGGAGGCCCAGCGGACTTCTGCGCCCAGAGCCACCAAAGTTTCAATCAACACCGCGGTTTGAATGGTCATGTGCAGGGAGCCCGCGATGCGGGCGCCTTTTAGGGGCTTGGAACCTTCATACTCCCGGCGCACCGCCATGAGGCCCGGCATTTCGTGCTCGGCCATGGTGATTTCCGTGCGCCCGAACTCGGCGAGCGAAATATCCGCCACACTGTAATCTTTTGCGTCAGCCATTTTTCAAATTTCCTGGAATTGTTGCGCGCATGGTCAGGCGCGTTCACCGATCGTGTGGAGGCGTCTTATCAGCCGGATGGATGTTTTGCAAGCTGATATAAACTAATCTTTATATCGTGAACTCAGTCAGCTTCATCAAACTTCCGCGCCACCAGGTCGCTGAGGGCCTGAAGGGCTTCCTCGGCCTCCGGTCCGGTGGCTTCCACTTCCACATCGCAGCCTCTGGCGGCGGCCAACATCATGAGGCCCATGATGGACGTGCCCGGCACCGTGAGCCCATCGCGGGAAACGGAGACCTCCGCATCGAACGTTTCGGCGCATTTGACGAACTTGGCAGACGCGCGGGCGTGCAGACCTTTTGCGTTACAGATGTTCAGGGTCCGGCGATGCATGGGGAGACGAACTCAGCTGTTTTCACCGGAGAGAATGCGGCTGGCCACATTAATGTATTTGCGGCCGGCCTCTTGGGCATCATCCACCGCTTGCGCGAGCGATTTGCCCGTGCGGGAACTGGCCAGCTTGATCAGCATGGGCAGGTTGACCCCGGCCACCACTTCCACATTGGCGCTGTCCATGACGGAAATGGCGAGGTTTGAGGGCGTGCCGCCAAACATGTCGGTCAGAAGGATGACGCCGGCGCCGCTGTCAGCCCGGGCCACGGCGTCCAGAATGTCGCTGCGCCGCTGTTCCATGTCATCGTCCGCGCCGATGGAGATGGTTTCCATGTTCTCCTGAGGCCCGACAACATGTTCCAAGGCGGCCCGGAATTCGGACGCGAGTTGCCCATGCGTGACCAGAACCAGTCCGATCATTGGCCCAACTGTCCTTTCATCCACCCATCACTCCCTATCTCCCAGGCAATATCATGCGGTGAAGCCGCTCGGTTCGCAAGGTGAGACTTACCGCTCTTTGGAAAACAGAGTTTGGCTCAGCGCCGCCGCGCTGCGCACCTTGGCCGGGGCCGAGGCCTGGAAGGGGGCGATTTCCAGAACGGGCAATGCAAGACCCAGAACCTCCATACGCTCAAAATCTGGTCCTGGCATGCGCTCCGGTTCGCCGTCCGGGACCAGTCGAAGGACCGTTTTAAGAACCACCTCGTCAAGAGCTTGCGACGACAAAAGCCCAAGGCCGCGCACCTCTATAAGGCCCTTCAAGGCGGGCGGGGCGCTGGCCAGAAGGTGTTCTCCCAGCCGGCGGACAATCACCTGATCGTCGGCCACCAGGCGGGTTGTCACGAGATCTCCACCCGCTCCGCGGCCAGGCTGATCCAGTAACCTGAGAGCAAGGTCTGACTTCCCGCTGCCGGGAGGACCGATCAGCAGGACGCCGCGCGTTCCAACCGCCAGGCAGGTGCCGTGCAGATGCTTCTGGTCTGGCATCAAGCCTTGTCAGCGTTCTGGTTGGAACCTCGGCGGCGCTCTGTGGGCCGCATAGGCAGGCGCACGGTGAAGCGGGCGCCGCCGATCTCCGGTGCCTGGCTCCCGGTGGGCTGGGTGTACCAATTCTCCGCCCAGATGCGGCCCCGGTGGGCGTCAACGATCTGCTTTGAGATGGAGAGGCCAAGGCCGGAGTTCTCCCCGAAGGCGTCTTCCGGGCGGTCCGTGTAGAAGCGGTTGAAGATGCGGTCCAGGTTCTCTTCAGGAATGCCGGGGCCTTTGTCTTCAATGCGGAATTCCACCTGACCTGGCAGTTGGCGCAGGGTGATCCAAACATCCGATCCGGGCGGGGAAAACGAGCGCGCATTGTCCAGAAGGTTGCGCACCACCTGGCCAAGGCGGCTGTCATGGCCCATGACGAAGAAACCGTCCTTGTCGTCTTCGCCCGATTGAGATTTCTGGCGCATCTGAGATTGTGCGGGCTCTACCTTAAGATGAACCGTTGAGCCGTTTTCGCTGGCGGTCTCGTTGGCAAGCTGCGCAAACGTCTCCAGGAGATCGCGGATATCCACCGGCTCGGCCTCATTGCGCGCCAGCTCGGCATCCAGGCGGGAGGCGTCGGAGATATCGGAAATGAGCCGATCCAAACGCTTCACGTCGTCTTTGACGATTTCGATCAGGCGGGAGCGTTGGGTATCGTCCTTCACATAGTCGAGCGTCTCCACGGCGCTGCGCACCGAGGTCAGCGGGTTCTTCAGCTCGTGGGCCACATCCGCCGCGAAGCCTTCGATGGCATCAATGCGTTTGTAGAGAGCGTTGGTCATGTCGCGCAGCGCCCCGGAGAGATCGCCGATCTCATCGCGCCGGGTGGAAAAGTCCGGGATCTCAACGCGTTTGTTGATGCCTTTGCGCACCTGATCGGCAGAGCGGGCAAGCCGGCGCATGGGCTCAGCAATCGTGCTGGCCAGGACGAGAGACAGCAACACGGCCACCAAGGCGGCGACCACGAACATGCGGATAATGTGCCAGCGCTCATTGACCAGGGTTTCATCGATCTCCCCGTCGCGGGTGGACAAGACCAGTGCCCCTTGCACGGCGCGGAAACGCTGAACCGGGACCGCCACGGAAACGATCACCTCACCCTTTTTGTTCTGCCGCACCACGCTGACCGAAGCCCCGTTCAAGGCGGCCAGCACCTCTGGAAACTCCTTGCCGTTCTCGCTGTTGAAGTCTTTTTGCAGCGGATAGTCGTTGGCGGAGAACCAGTCTCGGGCCGTAGTCCACCAGGTTTTGAAAATGCTCTCAGCTTCGACATCCAGCGGCGGCAGCTCGAACCGCAGTACAGCGCCGGAGGCATTGAGGAAGTTGGAATCGGCCAGGAGCACGCCCTCCTGGTCGAACATGCGTGCGATGATCTTGGTCCTGGCCACCAACTTGCGCAGGACCGGGCCGGCTTGTTCCGGGTTGATGGGAAAATCAAAGTTGCCGAACTGCTCTTCCGCCGAAGGGAAGGCGTTCTGCTTGTGCATCTCCAGAAGCCGTTCCGGGTTGAGCACCACACTGTCGGACGTGTCCACGGTCGCGGACGAGGCGATGGCGCCGGCAATGATCTGAGCCTGGCTCATCATCGCTTCCACCCGCGCATCGATCAGACCCTGGCGGAACTGATTGAGGTAGAAGATGCCCGAGGCCAGAATGATCAGACCGATAAAGTTGATGATAATGATGCGCGCGGTGAGGCTGCCGGGAGCAAATTTGGTCAATATGTTGCCGAAGCGCGAGGCGGCCTTCGTGCCCGCCGCGCCCATTGTCGCGCTCAAGTCTTTCAGGTCGCCCTTCTGAAAGCTTGTGTCCTGTTCTGCGTCAGCAACCATTCCCGCCCCATAACGCCGAACTCAAGGCGTTACAATTTTAAAATGACGGCCCGGCCGGCGGGCCGGCCGGGCCGTCTCACTGGCTTAAGCCTCTTTGAAACGGTATCCCACGCCGTAAAGCGTCTCGATCCCGTCAAAACTGTCGTCAACGGCTTTGAACTTCTTGCGCAGCCGTTTGATGTGACTGTCGATGGTGCGGTCGTCCACATAGACCTGGTCATCATAAGCTGCATCCATCAGCGCATCGCGGCTTTTCACGATGCCGGGGCGCTGGGCGAGGGATTGCAGGATGAGGAATTCGGTTACGGTCAACGTGACCGGTTTGCCGCCCCAGGTGCACAGGTGGCGGTCCGGGTCCATGGCCAGCTTGCCACGCTCGATGGCCCGGGTGCTGGTTTCGATGACGGCCGCGGCATCCTTAGGTGCCGCACGGCGCAACACCGCTTTAACGCGCTCCACCAAAAGCCGTTGCGAGAACGGTTTGCGGATAAAGTCGTCGGCGCCCATTTTGAGGCCGAACAGTTCGTCAATCTCATCGTCCTTGGACGTTAAGAAAATGACGGGCATGTCGGAGCTTTGCCGTACCCGCCGCAGCAGTTCCATGCCGTCCATGCGCGGCATTTTGATGTCAAAAATGGCCATATCCGGTGGATTGTCAGACAAGCCCTGCAAGGCCGCTGCGCCATCCGAATAGGTGTGAAGGCCGTAACCTTCTGCTTCCAAGGCCATCGAGACTGATGTCAGAATGTGCCGGTCATCATCCACAAGGGCGATCGTAGCCATCCGTTTCCCCATACTGTTATTTAACCTCCGAAAGGCGTTAGGGGTGGATCAAGGGCAAATTGTGGCAAGACCCGTCCGGGCGCGGATTATCACTAAAGCGCCCTGATTTGCCTCTGTTTCGCCATAATATAGGGCGGCCTCAGCCTGATTTCCACCCAAAGGGCGGAATTTGGCTGTGCCGCCCACCTTGGGCGCACTTGGGGCAAGTGTCCGTCAATACGGTGCCTTTGGCCAGTCACACCTCATCACAGGGATGAAATCGATGGGTCAGTAAAACCCGAACCTTTCCTTGTCTGCCAAGTAGGGGCGCATGTTATGCCTCAACGCAGGCGGTTCGGCTGGAACGTCAGAGGTGTTTCCGAGCGGGCTTGGCCGCGTCGACACGGAGGACCCAGAGTTCACTAAGGTGCCGGATATTCTCAAAGTATCCGAAACGAAGCACAGGTATCTGCATACGGTGTTAAAACCGCCATCGGTGATTTCCACCCGCGAGCTGGGCGTATAAAATATGCCCGCAAGATGAACGTTAACGTCTGTGATCCTGTGCAGCTTCGGCGCGTTGTTCCCTCGGGCGGCCATGATGGCCACACCGGCCCAATCTCCGGTCTTCTTGGCACGCAAGCCTAATATCCCGGCGCTCAACTGCAATTCTGCCTGCTCATCGGCAAGATAAATCAAAACGTCCTCGCCGAGGATTGTTTTGCCGGCCATGGTGGCATCGATGACGAGCGGCCCGCCTTTGATGACGTAGGTGCCCGGTTTCAGGACCACGCTCTCCGCTCCCGTTATGGTCAGGCCATCGCAATAGACACCGGGTTCCAGCTCAGGCGTTGCGCCGGTTGTCACGTAGGCGATCTGCGAGCAACCGGGCACGGGCGGTTCGGGTAAGTTTGCCAGAAAGTCTCCGACCGGGTCCACGCCTGTGACGAATCTCGACTCGGATGTGCCCGGAGCCCCGCCCGTAACATCTGCTCGCCACCCGCCATAGTTAAATGACCGGACAAGGCTGAGGGCGTTGTTGGCATCGGAGTTGACCTGAAGCGTGAAGGTGTCCAGGTCGGCCGAGTTGGTCAGTTCCATTGCCGGTTCTGCGTCGGGTGAGAGAATATGGTAACTGTGCGGGACCGGCATTACCGCCATTGTCTGCACCCTGACATCGACAAAATCCTGATAGATTTTGCCAAAAAAGGTGCGGACCGGATTGCCGCGGGCTTCGCTCAAACTGGCGTTGATCCAGACGGCGTTTGCCGGCGCTCGGTTCTGGAAGGGAACCAGCCAGTTCTTCTCGAAGTTCCACTTCCCGAACCAGACGTCATACTGCCCGATAGCCTTGGCGCCGACGCCGGTCGGCAGGTTGTTCTGAGCAAACTCCCGCAGCGGGGCGCGGTAGTCAGCGTTGGCATCCGAGACGTAGTTGACATGCGCAAATCCATCGTCCCGCATTTTCGCCAGAACCGATAGGCCTGCCAAGTCGGCGGCTTGTTGAAGCCTGGACTTCTCTGCGTAGAAGTGACCCACATCAACAGCCAACACGCCGAAGCCTAGAAGGATGGGAAGCACCATCGATACGGTAATCGCGGTGCCGCCGTCCTCATTCTTCCAAAATCTGCTCTTCAGTTTCTGTACTACGGTCATGGGTCTACACTCAACTTATGTGGGGGGTGGTCGATCTTTCGCCTGGGCCTGGGTGGGGCCGCCGGGTGCCATCCTGGTTGAAAGATCAGTTCTTGCGATTGCTCTCCGGCGAGAACGGGCTCTTGTGGGTGCACTGATAGCTGCGCAGCGCGGAAATCGTGCGGATACATTGATGGGCCAGCTTTTGAACACCCTCCTCAATGTCCACAATCTCATTGGGCCTGAGATCGGAGGACACCAGGACGGAAAGCTTCGCCAGCACGTCGGCATGGACGAGTTTGACCAATGTATAGAGTTTCTGTGATGGCTCGGTCAGCCGCCCGGTCTTCTTGTGCGTGGCGATCTGCAACACCAGGTCCGTCAGTTTCTCGGTCTCCACGATGAACTCATCTATCAAGTCATCATGGTCTCTGACCCGGCGCAGATTTGATTTCGGTGCGCCTTGTGGGGGGTTCAGAACATGCAGTTGGCAGGTGTCGGATTGAGCGGCTGCTTGAGACATTTGGAAAGCCTTTTTGATTGGAGTTGTTACGGATAATTGTGAGCGAGCTGCCGGGCTATTCGGAGATGATGTAGGGCCGGAACGTGCGCTTGAGAGCAGGCGGTACCGGCGGCAATGGTTCGGTGCCGTTTGGGGTGAATGGGCTGGATTGCTCCTGCAGGATTGAGCCGTAATTGACGCGTGTTGAGCCATTTCGGCCGGCAGAGTTAGAGCCTCCAGACGCGCCCGAACCCGTCGGCGCGCCGGCGATCCGCATAGTTTGCGCCACGAGACAGACCTGGGTGCAGATGCCGTCAACGTTTGAGTTAAAGAAATCCACCCGGCTGTCTGGGGCATAGAAGATGCCGGCAAAATAGGCCGAGGCATCATCGATCATCATGATGGGCGGCGCGTTGGATCCGCGGGCGGCAAATACTGCCACGCCCGCATGCACACCGGACGTTGGGGCACGGAGGTTCAAGACGCCGCCCAGCACTTGCATGGATGCAGAGCGACCGCTGATGAAGAGCATCACACCGTCTCCCTGTACGGTGCCGATCAGCGGTTTATTGTTGGCGCCCTTTGAGTTCACGGGGTTCTCCATCACAAACGGACCGTCTTCGATGATGAACACGCCCGGCTCGAGCGTTGCGTTGGCGAAGTTTCGGATGAACAGGCCGCCGCAATAACGGCCGGCTGGGATTACAGGGTTCAATTCATCGAATTCGATAACGGAGCTGCAACCGGTCCTGGGCGAGGGCTCAGGCATGTGCCGCAGAAAATCGGCAACCGGGTCCACACCTGTAGCAAGCTGGCCGATCGCCGCCGCGTGGGAGAGGTCGGGGGTCTGGCCCGTGGTGCGAATGAAGCCGCCCACCACATTTGATCCGACGCTGGCGTCGATTGCGTGTTCGGAGCGGGAATTCACCATGGTGCGGGGCACATCAATGTCGCCGTTGCGCAGGACCAGTGCGCCGTCAGCGTCTTCTGACAAAATGTGAAAGCTGGCTGGCAACGGAAGCACCGCCAAGGAACTGACGGCAATGTCCACATTGTCTTGGAACATTTTGCCGAAGAAGGTTTGCGCCGCGTTGTTGCGATCTTCGCTCAGCTTTGCGTTGATTCTGACCGCGTTGGCCGGAAGAGCGTTGGCTGCGGCGTTGAATGTTTTGTGGGTAAAGTCCCATTGGCCAAACTGTACATCTTGTGGCTGAACCGCTTTGTTCTTCGCCGCTTTCGGCATGTTCCGGTTGGCAAAGACCTGCACATTGGAGCCATAGTCGATGGCGGCTTGCGCAACGCTCAGTAAATCCGTGTCGCCGGCATCCCTGATCTCGGTGAGTACGGCCAGTCCGCTGATATCGGTGGCCTGCTGCATCTCCGTTTTCATCGAATAGAAATGGCCCACGTCCACGGCCAGCACGCCAAAGCCAATCATGGCGGGCAGAAAGATCGACGCCATCATGGCGGTGGATCCGGATTTGCTCTTCCAAAAGCTATGGCTGGTGTTGTGCGCGTTACTCATTTTCAAACTCACTTACCTGGGCTCTTCGGGGTGGAGGTGTTGATCTAGGTCGGATTAGGGCTCTGATCGAACGCGGTGATGCGCGGCGCCACCACATTCACGGTCAGATTGTCGGCGAACACATCGGCGCTGACGAAAGGCAAAGGCATCAAAGTGGCCGCCTTTGCGGTTTGGGTGATGGTGACCGTGATCTCGTTGGCGCCGACGTTTTCGTTGATGGTAACGGTGGTCCCCTCGCGCACCAGCCGACGCATTTTTTCCTTTGCAGAATCTATGGCAGAGGATTGCTCAACCAGGCCATAGGATACCGAGCGTAAGGTCTCGCCGGCGATCGACTGCATGGAATGCTTGACGAAGATCACATGGCCGAAATTGATTGAGCCAGCCAGCAACATAATCAAGACAGGCATGGTGATTGCAAATTCAATCGCGGCCACACCTGAGGGGCACTTTGCGAATTTTTGCGAGATTTTTTGAGATATTGTCGCAAAATTATTCCATTTTGGGCCTGGCATGAGTTTTTCTGCCATAATTACGACCTTTCGTTTACTCTTTTTGCCGAGTGATATATTTATTTGTATTGTGATTTTTGCTGAATATGGGTGATTTAACAATCATCAATATTGAATGATACAAAAGCAATATTGAATTCAGATGGTTTTAATTTTGTTGGTAAGATTTTGTTAAGAGATGCGCCGAATCCCGTGTCAGACCGCTCCTGACAGCAGGGCACAAGGGCGCAGGCAGGGCAAATCCGTCCGCCGAAATGGAGTGCTTTCCGGCAGACAATTTATGCTTCGACAGCGATGGTCTTAAAGCGGGCCTTCGGCTGATTCTTGCAGGATCAGCTTGTCCAAGGTGAGATCGGAAACCGCGCGCCTCAACCGGGCATTTTCCTCTTCAAGCTCTTTCAAGCGCCGGGCATGATCTACCTTGATGCCACCAAACTCACGGCGCCAGCGATAATAGGTTTGAACGCTGATACCGATCTGCCGGCAGGCTTCGCCGGTTTTCATTCCACGCTCCAGCAACTCCTCCGCCTCGCGAAGGTGGGTCATGATCTGTTCTGTTGACGGCTTCTTGCGGCCCATGATTGCGTCCTCCTCAAGAACATGTTTGACGTCATAAATCGCCGGCTCAATCTCCACACCGGCCCGGCAATGCCAGGACCAGTTGAGCCGAAAGGGTCGGTTTTCTGGTAGAGGCCGACTGTGCCCGCAGGCACTTGTCGTTGTTACCTGCGTTCCACAGTCATGCAGCTTCACACTGGGTGAGTTCGTCGATGAACCGGCCGAACAACTCTCCGCGCGAGGAGACCCCGAGCTTCAAGTAGATATGCTTGATGTGGTTCTGGGTCGTGCCGGGCGTAATCCCGAGGATCCGGGCGATCGACTTGGCGGACTCACCTGAAATGAGCAGTCTGACAATCTGGTGTTCGCGCGGGCTCAATGTGGTTGCACCAAAGCTGTCAAACGCAACGTTGGCGCGTTTCTTGGTGACGTCCTCTTCTTGAGGTTGGTGTTGGGTGCCTTGAGTCTCATAACGCGTGGTCCAAATGCGCTGCAATGCGACTGTCACCAGCGGTGCGATCAACTGGAACTCTGACAGTTCGCTGGCACGGAAGGGCTTATACGTTGCCGACCGGGTCAAGGTAATGGCAACGGTCTTACCGTCGCCGACCGAGCACAGATAGCCGATCTGATCGGAAAAGCCATTGGTGGCCGCCAGATAATCTTGGCAATAGGCCGTTGACTGGAAGTTGCGCGGCGCAATCTCCGTCACTTGATAGGCCCCGGGCAGCACCTCGTTCTTGGCCGCCAAATAGAAGGGGTCTTCAAGATAATGGGTCTCGCAATAGTCGGTCTTCACCGGCCGCTGATCCCGGTAATCAATGATCGCGGGAGCCTTGTCAGTTTCAAAACAGACAATCGACCAAGCATCAAAAGACGCTACGCTGGCCAGAGTGGTTGCCAGTTTTGTTGGCAACAACCGTTCATCCTGCTCCGACAGAAAACTCGCGATGTCGTATATAAACCTTCCATTCATGGTTAAGTCCTCTATGCGAACCCCCCGGCTCTGCAACTTGACTCAACCCAAAGGCTACTTCGTTTTAGAGGTTTTTGCTGTCCAGATTGCGCAACCGCTGGACAGATACTGCACTTATTTGACGTCATCGGAGCAAAATTCTGGTTTTGATTGCGCTTGACCCTGTCATAGGCCGGAAGGCAAACGCACCGGGATTGATCCAAAACCAATCAAATCTTGAGCGAGACTCTCCCGCCTCATTACGGGACTCTATCTGAAAGCGAAACGAAACAAATCGCCTAACTCTACTTAATGGTGTTCATGAAAATATGATTCAATTTAAAATAGAAAAATTTGCCATTACGCGCGTCTCTCAAAATTGTCAAACTGACTGAAACAAGGGTTTGGCGGTCATTGCCGTGCCGGTTGAAATGACACGCTTGTGAGCGCGCTGATCTGGCGGGCCGCGATCATCTTTCTATATGTAGGG
Organism: Pseudomonadota bacterium; assembly: GCA_039180225.1. GTDB lineage: Bacteria > Pseudomonadota > Alphaproteobacteria > Rhizobiales > CAJQND01 > JAAEUE01. The sequence goes on along the minus strand of JBCDDQ010000165.1, from coordinate 43 downwards.
CAAAGAATGCGGGAGATATGTCCGATGAACCAGCGCACGCTTG
>JBCDDQ010000164.1:0-10669 GCA_039180225.1 Pseudomonadota bacterium | reverse complement strand
TTGTGATTGCCGTGAACAAGTGGGATCTGGTGGAGGAACAGGACGAAGCGCTCAAATTGCTGCGAGAGATGACAGAGCGCCTGTTGCCGCAAATCCGCGGGGTGCCGCTGATAACCCTGTCGGCGAAAACCGGGCGCGGCGTAAACAGGCTGATGCCGGCGGTGCTCAAGGTCTATGAGGCGTGGAACCGGCGTGTCTCCACGGGCCAGCTGAACCGATGGCTGGACGAGATGCTGCAGCGCCATCCACCGCCCGCTCCGCGCGGGCGCCGGCTCAAGCTGCGCTATGTGACCCAGGCCAAGGCGCGGCCGCCCTCCTTTGTGGGCTTTTGCCAGCGGGCCGATGACATGCCGGCCTCCTATGTGCGCTATCTTGTGAACGGATTGCGCGAGGACTTCGACATATGGGGAACCCCTGTTAGGTTCTCACTGCGCAAGGGCAAAAACCCATATGTGGACAAGGACCGCTAACCGAAAGAGGCGCCGATGACCGTCACGATCAACACGAGAGGCGACCTTACCCTTGAAAACTGTTTCCGTGTGGCGTGGCAAGGTGAAGATGTCCAACTGGGCGAAGCCGCGCAGGATGCCATGGCCCAAGCGCGGGTCCGCTTTGAACAGCTGATTGAAGATACAGATGTGGTGATTTACGGGGTAACGACGGGCTATGGGCAGCACGCCAAGGTCCGGCTTGGGCCCGAAGAGCGCAAGGCCCAGGCCCAGCAACCGCCCCGACCTGCCGCCGCCTCGTGGGGCGAGCCCCTGCCCGACCGGGTGGTGCGCGCCCTGGTGTTCGCCAGGCTCGCCAACTTTGTGGACGGCCATGCCGCTGTCTCCCCCCACATTGCAGGGGCCGTGGCCGCGATGTTGCGGGAAGGCCGGATGCCGGAGGTGCCTGCCCGCGGCCAGGGTGGCGCGGGCGAGATCCTCTCCCTCTCGCACCTCTTCATGGATATCACCCTGACCCATGATCTTGGCGAGAAGGATGTGCTCTCGCTGATCAACGGCTCGCCTGCGGCAACTGCCCTGGTGGCCGATTGTGCGTTGAGCGCCCGGCGCCGCCTGGACCTGGCTGCACAGGTGGTGGCGCTGGCGATTGAAGGGTTCAACGCGCCGCTCAGCCATTATGAGCCGGCGCTCCAGGAGCTGTGGAACAACCCTCATGACCGTTGGGCCCTGGAGATGCTTGAGACGCTGATCGCGGGCGGCCATGAGGGCGAGCGCCGGCCCTATCAGGCGCCGGTGAGCTTCCGGATTGCACCGCGCATTCTAGGCCAGGCGCAAATGGCCGTGTGTCAGGCCGAAGCCGTTGCCGAACACTCCCTCGCTGCGGTCTCAGACAACCCGGTGGTGCTGCCCCCAGACCATGAGCGCCCGCTGGGCGAGGCCATCAGCACCGGCGGCTATCACAATGCCCAAAGCCCCGCGGCCATGGACCAGGTGACGGCGGCTTATGCCAACCTGGCGATCCTGGCTGAGCGCATGTCGGCCAAGCTGTTGGATGGAGCTGTGTCGTTGCTGCCCCCGCATCTTGAGCCGGAGGACAGCGATCTGCCGTATCTGGGCTGCCTGCCCATGGCGGCCACCGGTTATGAGGAGGAGCTTCGGATGCTGGCCCAGGCCACCTTGCTGCCGGGCAGCGAATCGGGAGGCTTTGGACAGAACGACGTGGCCTCCCCGGTGTTTTTGGCCTGGTCCAAACAGAACCGCGCCGGACAATTGCTGGAGGCCACCTTGGCGGCTCTTGCCCCCATTGCGGTGCGGGCGCTTGATGTGACCGAGCGGCCGGTGCCTGGAAAGCTTGAGGAGCTTACCAGCATCATCCGCAGCACCTTTGATGCAAATGATCCTGAACTGCTGCCGGGCCCGGCCAGCGCCAAGCTTGCCGAAGCCTTCAGCGCGGCGGTCTTTGGTCCTTAGAGCAGTTCTTTGTCATATGGAAACGCTTGATGGCGTCAAATCAGCCCATATCCAAGGCGCGACGCGCAGTGCGATGTGGTGCATCGGACGAGCTTCGCAACGCTAGGGCAACCCACGATCAGACGGCATGTCTGGTCGTGGATCAGTTGCCCGGTCCAGCCGATACTCTGGGACAATTTCCGCTGAAGAGCGGAGATTGTCCTAGAGATGGACTGATTTGGCCCACCGAAGGCCGGGTTTTCGCGCCCGCTGAGCGTCGTTGCGGGCCGCTTGTGGTCCGCCAGACCAAGGCGCGACCCGCGCCTCGTCAGCAGACGCGAAAACCCGGTCAAGCGGTTCCATATGACAAAGAACTGCTCTAAAGCACCTTCGCCGAGACAGTTCCCAACTCGGCATATTCAGCTTCGATCTCGTCACCTGGATTGAGCGTGAAGATGGACGTGAGCAGACCTGTGCTGACCACCTGCCCTGCCCCCAGTGTGCGGCCCAGTTTGGAGAATGTGTTGGCGATCCACTGTAGGGCAAATTGCGGCCCATCCAGTGCGTTGCGGCCATGGCCTGTGCTGACCACATCTCCATTGACCCTGGCCTCAACGGCAATGTCGGGCAGCGCATGAGCAGCGATGCCCGGCGTGCCGGGGCCCAGGACCAGAGCGTCGCTTAGACCGCAATCTGTGATGTGCCAAAGAACGCCATCGGCAAAACCTCCGGGCAACCGGCGGTCGATCACCTCCAGGGACGGGTGCACTGTCTCCACGGCGGCCATGACCTCTTCCACGCTATAGGGCTCTGACCTCGGCGCAATGTCGCGGCCCAGGCGCAGGGCGATTTCCGGCTCCACGACGCGGAGCGATGTGGGGGCCGTTTCCACCTGCGCCCCGGAGGCATAGAAGCGCGATCCAATGAGCGGCCCGAAGAATGGCCCGTCCGTGCCCAGGGTTTCCTGAGCCGCCTTACTGGTACAGCCGATCTTCCAGCCGGCGACAGGTTCACCGAACCGGCGCACCACCGCGTCCTGGATGGCCAGAGCCTGGCCAAGATCTTCCGGAGCCGGACCCGGATAGGCCTGCATCTTACCCAAGGCTTTGCGCGTTTCAACAATGGCGGCGGCGATGGTGTCAGCGGTCATCTTGCCTCCTTCAGGGCTTGCGTTTGAGCGCTCCATTTTCGAACGCATAAAAAGCACCGGATGTGTCCGTTTCCGGACGCACAAGGTCAATGAGCGCTGGAGCAAAAACCGACGGATGCGCAACCTTGTCTGCATCCTCACCCGGCCAGGCTTTGGCCCGGAGCGCCGTGCGCAAGGGGCCGGGATTGACCAGGTTCACCTTGATGTTGGTGGAGCTCGTCTCTGCGGCATAGGTCTTTGCCAAGGCATCCAGGGCCGCCTTGGTCACCGAATAGGTGCCCCAATAGGCTTGGCAAGTGGTGGCAGCACCGGAAGTGATGAACACGGCCCTGCCGGCCTCAGAAGCCCTCAGCAGCGGATCGAATGAGCGAATGAGACGCCAATTAGCTGTGACATTTACGGCGAATACCTCATCCCATTCCTTAGGCTCTATGTGGCCCAGCGGGGTCAAGCGGCCCAAGATGCCGGCATTGGCCACAAGAATATCGAGCTTTTCCCAGCGCTCATAAAGCGCGGCTCCCAAGCGGTCCAAGCCTTTCAGATCTTTTAGATCATGCGGCACCAGGGTGGCGGAGCCTCCGCTTGCCTTGATCTCATCGTCGAGCTCTTCCAGGCCGCCCACCGTGCGCGCGATGGCGATGACATGGGCGCCTTCCGCCGCCAAAGCCTTGGACACCGCGTAGCCGATGCCGCGGGAGGCGCCGGTGACCACGGCTGTTTTGCCCTTGAGGATACCCATGATGCGACTGGCTCGGCTTACTGGAAAAGATGCCTTACCCGGCCTCGGCCAGCAATGACAGCTGTTTCGGCGCGTGCGGGCCCTCCATATCGGTGAGCGCGGTGGGATAGTCGCCGGTGAAGCTGTGATCGGTGAATTGCGGGTTGGCATTGTCGCGCCCCTCAAAGCCCATGGCGCGGTAGATGCCGTCAACCGAGATATAGGCCAGCGACGTGACGCCGATATGCTCGGCAATTTCTTCAACAGTGTGGGTGGAAGCGATCAAGGCTTTCGGGCTTGGCGTATCGATGCCGTAGAAGTCCGGATACTTGATCGGCGGGCTGGCCACACGCATGTGGACCTCTTTGGCGCCGGCCTCGTACATCATCTGCACGATTTTGATGGATGTGGTGCCGCGCACGATGGAATCGTCTACCAGTACGATGCGCTTGCCCTCAATGGCGCCGCGGTTGGCATTGTGCTTCAGCTTCACGCCCAGCGCGCGGATCTGTTGGGTCGGCTCAATGAAGGTGCGGCCCACATAGTGGTTGCGGATGATGCCGAGCTCAAAGGGAATGCCGCTCTCCTGGGCAAAGCCCACAGCGGACGGCACGCCGGAATCGGGCACCGGGACAATCACATCCGCATCCACCGGCGCCTCTTTGGCCAGCTCGTAGCCAAAGCGCTTGCGGCATTCATAGACCGACCGGCCGCCCAGAATGGAATCAGGCCGGGAGAAATAGATGTACTCAAAGATGCACGGGCGCTTGGGATGGGGCGGGAATGGCCTTAAGCTCTCAATCCCGTCTTCGGAAATCACCAACAGTTCGCCGTTCTCCAGCTCTCGCACAAAGCTTGCCCCGATGATATCGAGCGCGCAGGTTTCAGAGGCCAGCACCGGCGCCCCGTTCAGGTCACCCAGCACCAGCGGGCGGATGCCGTAAGGATCGCGCACGCCGATGAGCTTCTTGTTGGTCATGGCCACCAGGGAATAGGCGCCCTCGATGGAGTGCAGGGCCTCAATAAACCGCTCCACAAAGCGTGCCTTGCGGCTTTGCGCCACCAACTGCAGGATCACTTCGGTGTCGGACGAGGAGTGGAAGATCGCGCCGTCCTTGATCATTTCCCGGCGCAGGCTCATGGCATTGGTGAGATTGCCGTTGTGGCAAATGGCAAAGCCGCCACTGGAAAGTTCGGCAAACATGGGTTGCACATTGCGCAGGGCCGTCACGCCCGTGGTGGAATACCGGCAGTGCCCGATGCCGCATGCGCCCGGCACGCGGGCAATGGTGTCTTCTTTGGAAAAGTGATCGCCCACAAGGCCGATGCGCTTTTCGGCGTGGAACCTGGTGCCGTCATAGGTGACGATGCCGGCCGCTTCCTGGCCACGATGCTGCAGGGCGTGAAGCCCGAGCGCCACCAGGGCAGCAGCATCTTCCTGGCCATAAACACCAAAGACACCGCACTCTTCGTGCAGCTTGTCTTCAGCAAAATCGATCTCAAAGTCTGTTGGCGCGCCCTTGTTCGGGGTTTCAGGCTCTGCCTGGCTGCTCATGAGAAGCTGCCTTTCCGCATATGATTTAGATGTGCCCCCCGGCATCCCTATGGTTGACATCGTTGAGCATACTTACTGCGATTGCTGGCCTTCTATAGTCTGATTCAACTCTTGGCGGTTGGAATTATTCAGGCTGTCCCCAGTTGTACCGCTCTCGTTCTGATCCAGGCTCTGGCTGTCCTGTTTGCCGGTGGACACCGCGCCCGCACGGCGGCGGCCCTCAATGGTTTTGGGCAACAGCACATCTTGGATTTCAGGCGGCAAAATGCCGATAATGTACGTGCTGGTCTGGTCCACAAAACTCAAGGTCTGTGCCCGCTTCACCCATGTGGGCGAACGGTCCGGCGGCACCCAATAGATGAAGAAGATATAGGCAACTGCCACCAGCAGAAGGCCGCGGGCCAGGCCAAACACGAAACCCAGCGTCCGGTCCAGAGCGCCGATGCCGGAATCGAGGATCCAATCGGCCAGCTTCATGGTGATCAACGACACCACGATCAACACCACCAGAAAGACCGCTCCCACAAGCGCAATTTGTGCGACAATATCAGACTCAATATACTGCCGCGCCAGTTGCCGGAGCGGTTCGGACTGGTAGGCCAGATAACCCGCCGCCGCCGCACCGCCCCAGGTGATCAGCGCCAGCACCTCGCGCGTGAAGCCGCGCATCAAGGCCAAAAGCCCGGATATCAGCATGATGCCGATCAAGGCAATATCGAGAATTTGAAACGGCATTGTGGTTTAGCCCAGAATTTCGCTCTGTAATCGGTCCCACACAGACAATCGCCCGCACCCGCATGGTTGTCTGGGGCCTAATAAAAGCACTGCCAAGCAAAAAGCAAGCGCTCGTTGCACATGCAACAATAGTGCCACCAGATAGCCGATATTAGTCCGGGCTATGAGCTTCGCCCGTTTTGGCTGACTTGGGCGATGCACACCTCTTGCTCAGCGCGCGTTTACCGGAATGGGTCTACTGGGCCAGTTGCGCCTCCGGGACCGAAGACGGCATGAACTCATGCAAAACATCTTCGCGAACTTGGGCCTGAGGTGGGGCTTGCGACGGCGCTTGGGCGGCAATCATGGCCACCAGATCAGCCAAGTTGGAAACGGGGCGGCCCGTCATCTCACCGGGTATGGTCACCTGCTGGCTGCCGCCCTGGGCGAAGATGGCGTGCTCAAAGCCAAGCTTGGCCGCTTCCTTTAGTCGTGCCTGGCCGTGGGTCACCGGACGGGCGGCGCCGGACAGGCTAATTTCGCCGAACAGAACGCAATTGCGCGGCAAGGGTGCGCCGGTAAGCGAGGAGACCAACGCGGCTGCCACGGCAAGGTCTGCGGCCGGCTCGCGCACCTTCATGCCGCCGGCCACATTGAGGTAGACATCGTGCCCTGCCATCACCACACCGCAATGGGCTTCCAGCACGGCGAGCACCATGGACAGGCGGCTGGTTTCCCAGCCCACAACGGCGCGCCTGGGGGTGCCGAGCGCTGAAGGGGCCACCAGGGCCTGCACCTCCACCAGGAGAGGCCGGGTGCCCTCCATGCCGGCGAACACAGCCGAGCCGGGGGCCGGATCATCCCGCTCGCCCATGAACAGGGCCGAGGGGTTCTCCACTTCCCGCAATCCCCCGTCGGACATCTCAAAAACGCCGATTTCATCGGTTGCGCCGAAGCGGTTTTTCACGGCCCGCAAAATGCGGAACTGATGGCCGCGCTCACCTTCAAAATACAGCACAGTGTCCACCATATGCTCGATCACCTTGGGCCCGGCGATCTGGCCCTCCTTGGTCACATGGCCCACAAAGATGAGGCAGGTGGAGCGCTGTTTGGCAAAGCGGATCAGGGCTTCTGAGGTGGCCCGCACCTGAGAGACGGTTCCCGGGGCCGATTCGATGGCCGGCGTCCATAAGGTCTGGATGGAATCGATCACAACCACCGCCGGCGCCGGCCCGTCAGACAAGGTGGCCAGGATGTCGGGCACATTGGTCTCCGCCGCCAGGAGCACATCCGCATCGGCAATCCCCAACCGCTCGGCGCGCAGGCGCACCTGGGCAATGGACTCCTCACCGGAAATGTACACAACCCGCGGCCCGGTCCTAGAAAGGCTGGCCACCGCCTGGAGCAGGATGGTGGATTTCCCAATGCCCGGATCCCCACCCACCAGCAAGGCAGAGCCCGGGACGAGCCCGCCGCCGGTGACCCGGTCAAGCTCGCCAATCCCGGTTGCAAGACGCGGCGGGGCCTCCGCCTCCCCTTTCAGGCCGGTCAGCGTGATGCGCCGGCCCTTGGGGGCAACGCCGCCGCCCACAGCCGAGGTCACCGCCTCTTCAGAAATCGAATTCCATTCCCCGCAACTCTCGCACTTTCCCGACCATTTCCGGGTCTCCGCGCCGCAAGCCTGACAAACAAATCGTGAGGTCGTTTTCGCCATTTTGCCCAATAATCCCCTGTTCTCGTGTGTGGAACAGATATAGAACAAACAGCGATCATTGTCAAGAACATTCCGGCAAAAAAGGGAAAAAATTCATCTTCTAGTGGTGGCCACCAGGCGGATTTGCACGGCGTTTGGCGCGGCACTGAAGCGGTCCTGGGCATTGTCGCGATATTCGGCAAAGGGCGCACTTTTGATGAAGTTCTGCTTGCCCTCCTCAGTGTCGAACTCAAGCAGCCCGATGAAGCGGGTCGGATCATCGGTCTCAAAGGCACTGTACTGGAAGCCCTGACCGCCAAGAGCCTTCAGACCGGCAACAAGGGTACGCAAGGCATCTGCCTGCTCTTCGGCTTTGCCCTCTTTGAGGGAGTATTCAACCAGCAAGCTCATTTGCTATGTCCTTTCCTGATCAATTGTTGGCGACAGTCATATAGGGGTATGTCTGCCATGGCACCCGCAAAGGCCCTGGAGATCCTCTGGATCGTGCTCTTCCGGTTCCGGCTTTGGCCAAGACTGTGGGCGATCGCCCTGATCGCCGTGAATGTCGGCGCCTTGGCGTTTCTGGATACGATTTATGGCTGGATGGCGCTTGTGTCCGCGCTCATCGGGATCCTCGTGATGATCGTCATCTACTTTAGGCTCGGCTTTGTGCGCCTGCTTGGCATTGGACACGTCCTTTGGCTTCCCATGCTGGCCTGGTTTGCCACCAATCTGCCAGATTCTGGCCAAACCCCATGGCTTCACGCCTGGGTTTTGGTGCTGATTGTTTTCAATGGACTGTCATTGGTGATCGACACGAGCGATGTGATCCGCTATCTGCGCGGCGACCGGGCGCCGCACTACACTTGGCAGCGCTCTGCGTGAAGTCAAACAAACCTCTTGAACAAGGGCAAAAAGTTATGAGTTTTGAGGGAAAGACGGCAATCGTCACCGGAGCTGCGGGCGGCATGGGTTTGGCTATCGCCCGGGCGCTGTTGAACCAAGGGGCGCACGTGGCCGGGCTTGACGCCCAGAAGATCGACGCGCTGGACGAGGCTCAAGAGCGGTTCATGCGCTTCAAGGGCTCGGTGGCCGACTGGCTGTTTGTCTCGCGCGCCATCAAGGAGGCCCAGGCCGAATTTGGCCGCATCGACTATCTGGTGAATGCCGCCGGGGTCCTATGGTTCGACCGGGACGTGTCGGTGGAAACCATCGACCTTGAGGTGTGGAACGATGTGCTCTCGATCAACCTGACGGGCTGCGCCCACACCATCCGGGCCGCGGTGCCGCTGATGAAGGAAAATGGCGGGGCCATGGTGCATTTCTCCACCATCCAGGCTCTGCGCGGCGATGATAAGCCCCAAGACGCCTATCAGGCCTCCAAGGCCGGTCTGATTGCCTTGTCGAAATCCGTGGCGGTGCAATATGCCGCCAACAATATCCGCTCCAACTGCATCCTGCCCGGTCCGACGGTCAGCCCCATGCAGGCGCGCTGGGAGGAAAATCCCGAACAGCTCAAGGCTCTTGAATCCGCTATTCCCCTCGGCCGCGCCGGCAAGGTTGAGGACATGGCCAATGCCTGCCTGTTCCTGCTGTCTGACCAGGCAAGCTTCATCACCGGCACCGAACTGGTGGTGGATGGCGGTCTGCTCGCCCTGCCTTAAGGTCTTAGGGTGACAAAGCGGTCTGGAGGTAATAGTCTTCCGCGAAAGACGTGAAAACAGGGGTATGGGCGGGAACGCGTGCGGTAATGCCAAGGGCCGTTTGTCAATTTCTTGAGTGGAGCTGCCGGATGGGGAAACGGCACGGCGCGGGAAGGACCGCCGCCGCATGACCTCTGCCATGCAGTCGTACATAAAATGGGTAGACCGGCTCAACTACCGGGTCGGGCGCGTTGTGATGTACGGCATCTTCCTGATGGTGGCGATCCTGTTGTGGTCCGCCATCACCAAGATCCGCTTTCTGCAGCTTGACCCTTCGCTGTGGACCCTGGAGATGGCTCAGTTTGCCATGGTGGGCTACTACCTCCTGGGCGGGCCCTATTCCATCCAGCTTAAAGCCAATATCCGCATGGATCTGTTCTATGGGGCCTGGTCGGACCGCAAGAAGGCCTGGTTCGATGCGTTCACCGTGCTCTTCTTGGTGTTCTATCTGGGCGTTCTGCTCTACGGAGCGGTGGATTCCACGGTCTATTCCTATGAATACAAACAGCGCACGCCCAGCGCCTGGCGCCCCCTCATCTGGCCCGTGAAGGCGATGATGGTGGCCGGCATCTTCCTGATGCTGCTGCAGGCGGTGTCTGAATTCTTCAAAGATGTCCTGAAACTGCGCGGAGCGACCGTCTGATGTCGTATGAGATGATCGCCCTGTTCATGTTTGCCTCCATGATGCTGATGCTGGCCACCGGTCAGCGGGTGTTTGGGGCCATTGGGGCGGTGGCGTCGGTTTCCGCGTTGCTGCTGTGGGGCACCGGCTCATCGGATCTGCCGTTTTCCGCCGTGATGAAGGTGATGAAATGGTATCCGCTGCTCACCCTGCCCATGTTCATCTTCATGGGCTACGTGTTGTCTGAATCCAAGATCGCCGATGATCTCTACAAAATGTTCCATGTGTGGATGGGCCCGGTGCCCGGGGGCCTCGCCATCGGCACCATTGGGCTTATGGTGCTGGTTTCGGCCATGAACGGGCTGTCGGTGGCCGGCATGGCCATCGGCGCCACGATTGCCCTGCCGGAACTGTTAAGACGCGGCTACGACAAACGCATGGTGACAGGCGTGGTCCAAGCCGGATCCTCGCTTGGGATTCTCGTGCCGCCCTCGGTTGTTTTGGTGCTCTATGCCATGATTGCGCGCCAGCCCGTGGGCCAGCTCTGGCTGGCCGGGGTTTTTCCCGGGCTGATGATGGCGGCCATGTTCATCATCTATATCGCCGTGCGCTGCCG
>JBCDDQ010000163.1:0-10737 GCA_039180225.1 Pseudomonadota bacterium | reverse complement strand
CGGCCTTCGGTGGGCCAAATCAGCCATCTCTAGGACAATATCCGCTCTGCAGCGGAAATTGTCCCAGAGTATCGTCTGGACCGGGCAACTGATCCACGACCAGACATGCCGTCTGATCGTGGGTTGCCCTAGCGTTGCGAAGCGCGTCCGATGCACCACATCGCACTGCGCTTCGCGCCTTGGATATGGAATGATTTGACGCCATCAAGCGTTTCCATATGACAAAGAACTGCTCTGTTGCTCCGCCGCCGCCAGACGCGCCACGTTCAGGCCGACACAGTCCATCGCCGCGCGCCCGTTTCCGGTGATCCAGTTCATAGACGCATTCAGCCGGTTTTGGACGTCTTGTGGTTCTTTGGTCATGCGTTTGGCGATCTTGCTGACCCGGCCCGACACGGCTTCCTGTATTTCCGCAACGAACGTCTGCACGGCGGGATCTTGCGTGGTGTCAAAACCGTTCTGAGAGTCAGTGCGGAAGGCGGCTGCGGCAGAACCCGCCATGATATCGGTGTAGTAAGCGGGCAGTTTGCCGCCCGATCTGTCTTCCAGGCAGGTTTTCATGGCCAGCGTGGTCAAGCGTTCTGCTTCACCGGGCGCGGATTTGTAGAGCTCTACGATGCCCAACACGCCATTTTTGTCGGTATCTTGCTTTTGCCAAGTGGCGAGACCCTGAAGGCCAAAAAGCGTTACTCCGATCAAGGAACAGAACCCGATTGCGATCATGCGAAACATAGCGGTCTCCCAGCAGTCTTTTGGGGAGACTCTATCTGTCAGGGCTTAAGTTCCGCGTAATGCGGCTTGAACAATCTTTAAGAACCGGATGTCCCTAATTGGACTTATGCGACCAGGATGATCTTACCGATATGAGCGGAGCTCTCCATCATCTCATGGGCCTTTTCGGCCTCGGCTAACGGGAACTCGGCGTGGATCACCGGTTTGATCTTGCCCGCTTCGATCAGAGGCCAGACCGTCTCCTCCAGCGCCGCGGCAATAGCTCCCTTTTCCTCCGTGCTCCGGGGTCTGAGCGTGGAGCCGGTGAGGGTCAGGTGCTTCACCAGAAGCGGCGTGAAATTGACCTCGGCGGTGGGGCCGTTCAGGAACGCGATGTTGACGATGCGTCCGCCCTTGGCGGCCACTTTGAGATTGCGTTCGATGTAATCTCCGCCCACCATATCGAGCACCACGTTGGCGCCGCGCTTGTCGGTGGCTTCTTTCACCACGGTTACATAGTCCTCTTCCATGTAATTGATGGCCCGTTCGGCCCCTAAATCCTCACACGCTTTGCATTTTTCAGCTGAACCAGCCGTGGCAAACACCCGTGCGCCCAGGTTGGAGGCGATCATGATGGCCGTGGTTCCGATGCCGCTGGAGCCGCCATGAACCAGCAGCACTTCGCCGGATTTCAGGGCCCCGCGCTCAAACACATTGGTCCACACGGTAAAGAAGGTTTCCGGCAGGCCGGCGGCCTCTGACATGGAGAGCCCGGCCGGCACGGGCAGGCACGTGGCCTCAGCAACCGTGACATATTCCGCATAGCCCCCGCCATGCACCAGGGCGCACACCTTATCACCCTCTTGGAACCGGGATGTGCCCCGGCCGGCGACGGCAACGGTGCCGGCCACTTCCAGGCCCGGCAGCTCAGAGGCGCCCGGCGGAGGCGGATAGAGCCCTTTGCGCTGCATAATGTCCGGCCGGTTCACGCCGGCTGCGGCCACCTGGATGAGCACCTCGCCTTCGCCCGGATAGGGGGTTCGTATTTTCGTGGGCTTCAAGGCATCCGGGCCGCCGGCAAAGGCAATCTCAACGGCGGCCATCTTTTCGGGAATGGACATGTGGGGTAAACTTACTCGTTTTGATGGTTCTGGCGTGATTGCTTAGTGCTAGAACAAGACACTGTCTATGCCCGCGGGTCACGAACGGGCAGCATTTGTGATGGAGGCCTTAAGAAAATGTTTGATGACGACGATCGTCCAAAACCCCTGTCTGACATCGTGATCGGGGCCGATCTGGCCACAATATCCATCGAAGAATTGGAAAAACGAATCACCATACTGGAAGCGGAAATTTCACGTTTGCGCGAAGAGATTGTCTCAAAACAGGCCACAAAGGCCTCCGCGGAGAATTTTTTCAAGAGTTAATCACAGAAATAGATGTGTCTCAAAACTGTAACAATTTCAACATGCTATTGAAATGTTGCCTGTTAACAGACTGTGCTCTTTTAGAGAAAATTTAATTTAAATTGTGCGCGTTAACCATTTGGTAAGGGTTAATGCAGTAGTTTCATTAACGTAATCCAGTCTTCTGGATTCTCTGAGTGGCTCCTGTCCACTCTGTTTGACGCCTCCCTGTTAAACTTAGAGCCGCCCCTAGCGGCTCTTTTTTTTGCTCCCCGCGCCTTAAGCCGGGTTGATTTGGTTTGGCATCCCTTTTGCTCTATCCTCCATGAGCGCGTGGCTTGCGTTAACGAAGCTTTATTGCCTTGGTTGACCCGCCCTGCATATTGTTTGATCTTAACAAAGAGCCTGAACCATCCGTTAATGCTCTTTGGGCGGGTAGAGAGAGTAATGGTCGATAGTAAGAGTAAACACCCTGACGAACAGGGCGCGGCCCCTGTGGAGTTTGGCATCCGCTTTGCCGGATCCAAAATGTTCACGCAGATTTTCCAAGACGGAATGGGTTTGGTGGAGGAGACCGCCGCCTATCTGGATGGAAAAGGCCGCCAGGACGCCAAACGGTTGGACCGGCATGCTTCTATCGCCTATGCCACCGAAAGCATGCGGCTCACCACCCGGCTGATGCAGCTCGCCTCGTGGCTTCTGCTGCAGCGCGCGGTTGGCGAAGGTGAAATGACGCCGGAGGAGGCAGAACGCGAAAAGCACCGTGCGAGCTTGGGCGATGTGAGCCACAGCATCTCCAAGCGCTCAGAGCGCGTGTTGCCTGAGGATCTGAAGGATCTGATCACCCGCTCGATCCGCCTATATGAGCGGATCACCAAGCTGGATGAAATGCTGCGCAACAATGGGGAGCCGCGCGAGCCCGCCAGCAACCCGCTGAACGATCAGATGGACAAGCTCCAGGCGGCGTTCGGGCAAAAACGCTAAAGCAAACGCAAAAAACCCGGCCTGGAAGCCGGGTTTTTCTTTGGCTTATAAAGCCGGAAGCTTATTTCTTGCCCAGGAAGCTGAACTTCTCGTTGAACTTGGAGACGCGGCCAGCGCGGTCCACCAGTTGGGTGTTGCCGCCGGTCCAGGCCGGATGAGTGTCCGGGTCAATGTCGAGGGTCAGCGTATCGCCTTCAGAGCCGTAGGTTGAACGGGTCTGAAAGGTGGTCCCATTGGTCAGGGCGACCGTAATGGTGTGATAGTCAGGATGGGTATCTTTTTTCATCGGATATCTCGCAAATTCTTGCAACACCAGCTATGGCTGGCCTGGGGATTGCCCCAGATGTGTTGGCGGGCCATATACAGGACCTGAGAAGCTGTGGCAAGGCTCGATCGTGCCCGGACGGGCGCGAGCGTAAAGAAAGTGATAGGGGTGTCAACCGACGTGTCCAACCAAGATCGCTCTCAATCCGATGCGGGTAACGATCTGTTGTCGCTTGAGGAGCAGGCCAAGCGGCGTCCGAAGGGCCGGTCCGTGCGCCCTCTCCTGCGTCTCCTGCCGTTCGCCCTGCGCTATAAGGCGGTCATGGTTATGGCCTTTTTCGCGCTCACCGTGGCGGCCGGGGTGACTTTGGCCGTTCCCGTAGCCATCCGCCGGGTGATTGACGAGGGCTTTTCGCAAGACAATGCCTCCATGGTGGACAACTACTTCCTGGCCATGCTGGCTGTGGTGTTGGCCCTGGCGGTGGCAAGCTCCTTGCGCTTCTATCTGGTCACATGGCTGGGCGAGCGGGTTGTGGTGGACCTGAGGACCGCCGTCTTTGAACATCTCACCTTGTTGTCTCAGTCATTTTATGAGGTGACCCGCACCGGCGAAGTCCTGTCGCGGCTCACCGCCGACACAACCCAGATCAAATCCACCTTTGGTGTCACAGCCTCCCTCGCCCTGCGCAACATATTTTTGCTGGTGGGCGCGGTGATCATGATGTTCCTGACCAGTTTTGAGCTGTCGGGCCTGGTGCTGCTCGCCATTCCGGCCATTGTTCTGCCCTTGGTGTTGTTTGGGCGTTGGGTGCGCAGGCTCTCGCGCAACGCTCAAGACACGTTGGCCGGAACTGCGGCCATGGCGTCCGAAAACCTCTTGTCGATCTCCACGGTTCAAGCCTTTACGGCTGAGAAATTTGCCCGAACGGAATTCAGTGAAGCATCCGAGGTGTCTTTTGTGGCCGCCCGAAGCCGGGCCATCGCGCGTTCGGTGCTGGCGGCGACCATCATCTTCGTCTCCATGGGTGCCATTGTGGGGGTCCTGTGGTATGGCGCGCAGAATGTGATGAGCGGCGCCATGAGCGGGGGCGTGCTTACGCAGTTCGTGCTCTATGCAACCTTTGCAGCCGGTGCCATGAGCGCCCTTTCGCAAGTGTGGGGTGAGGTTCAGCTGGCCGCAGGTGCAGCAGAACGCCTGGCGGAGCTGTTGGAAACTGATCCGGTGATCGCGCCGCCTGCAAACCCCACCCAACTGCCTGAAACACCGGGCGGAGAAATTGCCTTTAAGGACGTCACGTTCACTTATCCCACACGTCCGGACCGCCCCGCTCTGAGTGGACTGACCCTCACTGTGAAGCCCGGTGAGACGGTCGCCATTGTGGGCCCTTCCGGCGCCGGCAAGAGCACCTTGTTCAACTTGCTCCTGCGCTTCTATGACCCTGATGGCGGTATTGTCTCGGTAGACGGTGTGGATGTGCGAGACGCCGACCCTGTGGCTGTGCGTGAGCGCATGGCCTTGGTGCCCCAGGATACCGTGATCTTCTCTTCCTCCGTGGGCGAGAACATCGGGTATGGTAAGCCCAATGCGACGCAGCACGAGATTGAAGAGGCGGCCAAAGCAGCCCTTGCCCATGGGTTTGTGTCCACGATGCCGCAGGGTTATGCGACCCGTGTGGGCGAGCGTGGCATGACGCTCTCGGGCGGACAGCGCCAGCGCATTGCCATCGCTCGGGCGATCTTGCGCGATGCGCCGATCCTGCTGCTGGACGAGGCCACAAGTGCCCTGGATGCAGAGGCGGAGATTAAGGTCCAGAAAGCCCTTGATCACCTAATGAAAGGGCGGACGACCCTGGTGATCGCCCACCGGCTCTCCACGGTGCGCAATGCGGACCGCATTCTGGTGCTGGACGACGGCAAGGTGGTGGATGAGGGCAGCCACGAAGAGCTGGTCAAGAAGGGCGGCCTCTATGCGCGCCTAGCCAGCCTGCAACTGATGGACCGTGGGACGGATCTATCCGAGCCCGCCGCTGAGTTGGCCGCGGAGGCAGGCTAGAGCCAGGAGCGCGTCAGGTGGGCGGCACGTGCCGGCCCAACCCGCATACATCGTCATCCCTGCGAACGCGCGGACCCCAGGGTGGCGGGGCTCCGAGGGCCTTGGCTTTGGGTGCGGGATAACTTGCTTCGCAAAACTCCGGGATGACGACATGGCTGCAGCAGCGGGGTTATTTCCGCCCCACGAGCCGCCAGGCCGGCAGCGTGCCGTAGCCTTTAATGTCCACATCGCCCAGAGCTTCGAAACGGTAGTCGTCTTTCAGCAGCTCATAGGTTGCCTGGCTGGTCTGGATGACGCCGGGGCGGCCGTGGCTTTCCATGCGGCTGGCGGTGTTGACCGTTTCGCCCCACAGATCATAGGCAAACTTGTTGAGCCCGATCACACCGGCCACCACCGGCCCGGAGTTGAGGCCAATGCGGAGCGTTACAGGCTGGCCGATTTCGACATTCAGGCGATCCAGCGCTTCAACCATTTCAAGCGCTACATTGGCAATATGCTGGCCATGCTGCGCGTCGGGTGCAGGTAAACCGCACA
This sequence comes from Pseudomonadota bacterium, assembly GCA_039180225.1. Taxonomy (GTDB): domain Bacteria; phylum Pseudomonadota; class Alphaproteobacteria; order Rhizobiales; family CAJQND01; genus JAAEUE01. Next base: position 4,785 of record JBCDDQ010000163.1, on the reverse strand, counting down.
CCGCCATATAGGAATCGCCGATGGTTTTGATCTTCTCCACACCGTGGCGGGCGGTAATCCGGTCGAATTCGCTGAAGAGGGTGTTGAGCAGCAACACCAGTTCGCCGGGTTCCATCTTTCGAGAGAGTTCCGTAAAGCCTACCAGATCTGCAAACAGAATGCTCACATGCTCATAGCGGTCGACGATGGTCTCAGCCTGCTGACCGAGCTCTGTTGAGGAGAGCCGTTCGGCGATCGGTTTGGGCAGAATGTTCAAAAGCAGAACCTCGGCCCGTTTGTTGGCCTCCTTCAGGGCGCTCGCCCCGCCGTGGCTCAGCAGATAGAGGATGGCCATGGTGCTCACATAGCTGATCAGCTCGATGGTTCTGAAACGATACTTGTCCGGCGCGTGAAACGTCCACCCCTCAGGGTTTAGCGGGGTTACGCTCCACGGATGGGACGTGCGTGGGAGTGCGGTGTCCACCAACAGGATCAACGCAAGCGTGGCAAGACACAGGGCGAAATAGGTTCGTGATTTTCTCGGGCCCAAGAAGGTCACCGCCGCAATGGGGATCAAGATGATGAAATAGAGATCCCCATCGCGGTTGCCATGCACCAAATAGTAGGCTGCGAGTATGGGTAGAGCGATTGTCACCAGCGTGGCGAAGGCCTGTGGGAGCGTCTTGGTTCGATACAGGACGCCCAGGCTGATGAGACAGCCCAGCATGGCCGCAAGATCGATTGTGTGTTCAATCACGCTCCGGTTCTGGGCGACGAAAAACACCAGGCTATAGGCCATGATTGCAATCATGGTGGCCGTGAAAATGGTTTTGAAGCGTCTGAGCTGAGCATCATCCCCAGGTGCCACGCCGAGGCTCAAGACCGGTTCAAGCCGGGTCCAGACTGTGCGCCACGGTGTCATTTCCGGCCGGCCAGAGCGCGCAGTTCTTCAAGCACGCGCGCGTCCAATGTGATGGTGCCTGCATCCCGTTTGGCCGCGATGCGGGCGCGGCCGCGCTCTCCAGGCAGGGTGATCGGCTGGCCCGGAACTTCAGGGCGACCCTCGCGGATGCGCGCGCACATGCGGTCCACAGCCGCCAGGTAGACGTCCCGCCCGATCATTTTGTCCGGATCAATGGCGATGAAGGCGGTGCCGCGGTTTGAGGCCTGATCTGCATCGCCCACAACGCCGGCGCCAGTGAGCGGCGCGGTCATGATCTCCAGCATGAGGGCCAGGCCCGCGGCCTTATACCCATCGAAGACGCGCATGGCGCCCGCCAAGGCCTGGTTTGGATCGTTGGTGGGGTTGCCTTCAGGGTCGAATGCGGCGCCGTCAGGGATGCTGGACCCCTGGCGCGCGGCGCTGACGATCTCAAAAAAGGTGATGGCCGACGTGGCCATATCAAGCACGATGGGTTCTGCGCTGGTGGGCGCGGCTATGGCGATGGGGTTGGTGCCGAACACCGGGTCAATGCCGCCGGCCATGGCCATCACCTTGGGCGAGCCGCACATGACGATGCCGATCAGGCCGTCCTTGGCCATTTGCTCTGCATAGCAGCCGATCGCACCTGTGGAGGTGGAGACATTCCACGTGCCTGCCATTCCGATGCCGGAGGCTTTGGCGAGTTTGCCGACCTCCTTGGCAGCCCGCGTCGCCACCACCATCCCCACATTCTGGTTGCCGTTGATGCGGACCATTCCGGGGGCTTTATGTTCCACTTCAATTTCGCCGGCACCCGGCACCGGGGCGACGACGCCTTCGACGATCTTCACCAGGCCCTGGGAATTGTCGCGCAGCTCTGCATAAAGCAGGACGGTCTTAATGGTGGCCGCATGTTCGTCGCTGAGGCCGGTGGCCTTCAAGGAATCGAAGGCCAGCGTGTCGAGGTCGTCCAGGCTGATGGAGGTGGTGGTGGGCGTGGCAGCCATCAGGCGGGTTCCTTTATGGCCGGATCATAATGTGCGAAGGCACCCTTGTTGCGCCCCAGCACATATTCAGCGGCCTCCACAGGCGGAAATTTTGCCTCCTCGCCGGCGCCCAGGTCGCGCGGATCCACAACAGCTCTGGGGCTTGGATCATAGAACATGGCGATGGAATAACGCCCGTTGCGCGACCGGTTGCGCACCCTGTGGCGGGTGGAGGGCAGGCGGTTGTTGGACCAACGCTCCAGAAGATCGCCAATATTGATCACCAGGGTGCCCGCCAGGGGCGGAGCCGCAATCCATTCATCGTTTTTGGCGAGCACCTCCAGCCCGGCGGTTTCCTGCAGAAGAAGGGTGATGCAGCCGAAATCGGAGTGGGGGGCGACGCCGAACTGATCTGCCGGTGCGTCCTCGGGGAGGGCGGGATAGTGGATCAACTGACCGCGGAGCATGGGGCGTTCGTAGCGCGGGCCGAAAAAGGAACGCTCCGCACCCAGAGACACAGCGAAGGCCTGCAGCAACAGGTCGCCCGTTTTGCCGACGGCCTCTGAATAGGTCACCACATGGTCGCGGAAACCGGGCAGGCTCTGTGGCCACGCGTTCGGGCCGCACAAAGGGATACCGGCCAGAACGTCCGGATCGTCCGCAGGCAAATCCCGGCCCCAGAAGAACACTTCTTTCATATCTGTTCGCGCTGCACCACGCATGCGCGCTTCGCCGGGGCCCAGATAACCGCGATTGTGCTGGTTGATGGCGATCTGACGTTTCTCCGCATCGCCTTGCGCGAAGAAGGCGCGCGAGGTCTCTCTCAGGGTGGTGATCGCCTCATCGGAGATGGTGTGACCGCGTACATAAAAAAAGCCACTGAGGGCGCAGGCCGATGAAATCTCCTCTGCCACCTGAGCGAAGGCTGCGTCGGTGCCTGTCTTGAGCGGCGAGATATCGATCACGGGAAGGGTTTGCTGCATTGCCGGGTCTCCTTCAGGCCCGCTACTATGCCCCCAAAGCCGCCGTGCTGAAAGCTCTAGCCCCATGAGAGATTTCCATGATCACCTTCTATGGCCGCAAATCGTCAGACAATGTGCAAAAGACCCTGTGGATGTTGCTGGAGACCGGGCGGCCACATGAGCATATTGAGCTGGGTGGAAAGTTTGGCGGGCTTGAGGCCCCGGAGTTCTTGAATCTGAACCCTCACGGACGGGTGCCGGTCTTGGTGGACGGCGATGTGGTGGTCTGGGAAAGCACGGCCATCATCCGCTATCTGGCCGCGGCCTATTCACCCGGCACCATCTGGCCCGAGGATGCGCGCGCCCGCGCCGGCGTGGACAAGTGGATGGACTGGGCCCAGAGCCGGCTCTACCCGGAGGTCAACCGGCTGTTCTGGCGGTTGATCCGCACGCCGGAAGCTGATCAGAATGCTCAGAAGATTGCGGCGGGTCTTGAGGCGCTGAACGCGCATCTGGGGATGGTGGAGGGTCAGCTCGCCGGCCGGGCCTATCTTTGCGCAGACCACCTCACCATGGCTGACATCATCGCAGGCGCCACGCTCTATCGATACTACGAGATGCCGATCGAGCGGCCGGTCTTTGAGAATGTGGCGCGCTGGTATGACACGCTCTGCCAGCGACCGGCTTACCGGCAGGCGGTCATGGTTCCGTTTGATGAGCTTAAGGGGCGTCTGGCGTTTTGAGCTCTGAGGAGAGACGTTTGTGGGGTGTCACGATGATCTGGTCTGCCAGGAGTGCAGCAAGTTGAGGACGCGCCGTTCATACGGCTTCCAGGCTTCAATCCGCAGATGATGATCTTGCACGAAGGTGTAAGACAGCGTGCCCTCGGATGTTTTCGAAGCAATTTGGCAGCGTGGATGGTGGGTGGCACAGCTTGCAAACAAGATGATGCGATCATGATCATCCAGAACGATGTGGTGGACCTCCGAGGCCGCGCGACCAGTGGAGGGGACTGTGGTGTATGTGGTCAAACGTCCACTGCGGGCAACGGTCATGGCAGACCGCAAGGGGGCTGTATCCAGTATCTGATCTCCTCTGCGCGGAACGTTCAGCCTGTTGTCTAGGAGATATTGTGCGGAGAACTCTGAGGTGATGGGCCTCTGCGACAGGGACGTGCGTGTGGATATGCAAGCTTCGGCGTGTTTCTCATAGATGCCCGTGAAGCTGTCTTGGCAATAAGCAAGCACCACGGAGGCGTCCTTGCCTGGTTGATTGCCAGCGAGTTCGGTGAATACTCTGGGAATGGTGTAAGCGTTGTGGCCTGCGTACTGTGTGAAGGTGTCCGGCACGGGGGAAACGACAATGGGCAAGGCCAATAGGGCCAGAACACCGGTCAGAACGAGGCCTCCTGCTTCCTTGGCGCGCGTTTTGTTGCCATGGTGTTTTCCGGTAATGGCAAAGCGTGTTGCCAAGACGGCCGAGCACAGCAGAAAGGCCAAACACCCAAGGGTGCCGGGAAGAACGTAGGGAGCATAGGCCACGTTGGGGTGATAGTCAGCCGTGATGATGGTGATCGGGCTCGCGAAGAGGACCCCCAAGGCGCCAAGACACAGTGCAGTCCAGACAAACAGGATGACTTTAGACGCAGTGGCATTCATGGGCTCTGGTGGAGTTCTGCTTTTATCTTTAAATGAACAACGTTCATTATACGTGAAATCAGCACCGCTGCAAGTGCGAACCGAAGATTATGATTAACTGCACACTTTGCAGCTCACGATTTCGATGTCAGCTTCCGGTTGGTGCTTCTCAAGCGCAGGATGAGAGAGCGGATCAGGTCGATGGCCTCTTCCGGGTTGCTGGTGAGCAGGTCGATGACCTCTTCGGCCGTATAGGCCTGGCAGGCGGTTTGCTCGCGGGCAATGGCCGTGGCCGAGCG
>JBCDDQ010000162.1:0-10977 GCA_039180225.1 Pseudomonadota bacterium | reverse complement strand
GAGTTTGTCGGTTACTCTATTGTCTCAATCGTCTTCCTGCAGCTGGCCAACACACTCAACCTGAAGAAGCTCACGCGCGCAGACGCATTCCTTGAGCGGCTGATGACAGGTCGTCCCATCGCCGGGAACGTTTTCAACGCCGCCTTCAGCTTCAGTGGTCTCATTGTCCTTTCTCTGATTGCCTATGGGCTCATCCCGGATGCGATGGAATCTTATGAGTTCGACGAGTATTTCGGCCAACAAGGCGAGATCATTATCCCCGTATGGCCGTTCAAGGCCATTATGGCAGTCTGTGCCGTCATCACGGCGATGGAGTTCCTCAGTCAGACGGTTGACTATCTGATCAAGGCGTTCCGCGACGAGCCCGATCACCCTGATGCTCGCAAAGGTCTTCCGGTTGGTTGGCCGGCGATCGCCGCCCTCGGCGGCTTGGCTCTATTGGGCGCCCTTTTTCTTGGTCCAGATTTGGGCCCGTTAACGATCGCGCTCAGCCTGATAGCTACTATGCTCATCTTGATCTTGGCCGGCATTCACATTGGCATAGCGCTTATACTGCTATCGTTTATCGGTGCCTGGTTCATCCGGGATGATTTCGACACGGCGGTGAACCTTTTGAAGATCGCTTCAGCTGGCGCGATCCAAGATCAACTCTTTGGGGTTGTGCCGCTGTTTGTGCTGATGGGCATGCTGGTCAACATTTCGAATGTGGGCCGCGACACCTTCGATGTCTGCCAGTGGCTCTTAGGGAAGATAGCCGGTGGGCTCGGAGTGGCCACCGTGATCGCAAACGCGATCTTCGCGGCTATCACAGGTGTGTCAATCGCTTCCGCAGTGGTGTTCACCAAGGTCTCCGTACCTCCGATGGTGGAGCATGGCTACACCAAGAAATTCTCGGTGGGGATCGTTGCCGGCAGCTCCGTTCTCGGCATGCTCATTCCACCAAGTCTGTTGCTGATTGTCTTCGGGGTCATAGCCGAAGTGTCGGTTGGACAACTCTTCACCGCGGCCATCGCGCCCGGCATCCTTCTGTCCGCCGGTTTTTGCGTGGTCATCATTCTGGTCTCCAAGTACATGCCCGAATTTGCGGGCAAGCTGCACCAGCCAGATGCAAGCGGTGCCCCATCAGCCTGGACCCGCAAACCCGAGCATACGGAGACGATCGCGTCAGCAACCCTCAAGATGATCCCAATCGTGGTCCTCATCCTAGCGGTTCTAGGCGGTATCTATGGCGGGTTCTTCACCCCCACCGAGGCGGGTGCTGTTGGCGCATTCTTCGCTTTGATCATCACGTGCATCAAAGCCTGGTACACACCTGGAATGCTCACCTGGTCGAGACTGTGGAAGGTCTTGATCGACACCGGTCACGTCTCTGTCTCAATCCTGTTCCTGATCATCGCGGCCAATATGTACACCCGGATGATTGCGCTCTCAGGCCTGCCCAACGAGGTGGTCGGGATGATCACAGCTGCAGAGATTGGGTTCTACGGAATCATTCTGCTCTACCTCCTGCTCGTTCTGGTTATGGGCATGGTGCTCGACAGCGTATCAATCATGCTGATCACTCTGCCGCTGATCTTGTCAGCTCTTGCGGGGTTTGAGACGGACCTGATCTGGTTCGGTATCGTCACGGTGGTGGCCGTGGAAATCGGTCTTCTTACACCGCCCTTGGGCCTCACGGTCTATGTGGTGAAAGCCGCGCTCGGCAACACCAAAGTGTCCCTGGGCGAGATCTTTGCCGGCGCCTTCCCCTTTGTTCTTGTCATGATTGTGGTCACGGGCCTTCTCGTGATCTTCCCTGAAATTACGGAGATTACGCGGTAGCATGAAGAAGAGACCCATCCTTAAAAGTGATGCCCGCGCACTACTTTTCACCGATGCACGCACGGCCAACCTATTCCTGGACGAGCCCGTTGCACCGGAGACGTTGAAGGAGCTTTACGAACTGGCCAAATGGGGCCCAACGTCAATGAACAGCTGCCCCGCACGCATTGCCTTTCTGACGACCCCGGAAGCCAAACAACGGCTGATGCCCGCCCTTTTCGACGGCAACATCGCCCGTGTGAATTCTGCACCCGTGGTGGCCGTCATCGGTCAGGATCTGGAGTTCTTTCAACACCTTCCCCGACTGTTCCCGCACGCTCCGGAAAACAAGAAGATCTTCGAAGATAATGAGATCGCCGCTCAGATGAACGCCTTCCGAAACGCAACCCTCCAGGGCGCCTACTTCATAATGGCCGCCAGAGCAGTGGGCCTCGATTGCGGCCCAATGTCCGGCTTCGACAATGCTGAAGTGGACAGAGAGTTTTTCAGCGGCACCCATGTGCGCTCAAACTTCCTGTGTTCGCTTGGCTATGCGGATCCTCAGGCCCGTTACGACCGCGGTCCGCGTTTTGAGTTTGAAGAAGTTTGTCAGGTGATTTGAAGCATAGACGTAACTGCAAGGATCTAGCCCGTCATGACCGTCATCTTTCTTCTGCTGGCCACAGGGCTCGGTATGCTGCTGTCGCTACAACCGGCGATCAACAGCGTCATGGCAATAAAGCTGGGTAATCCCTTGATCGCGACATCGTTTTCAATCGCCATCAGCCTGGCTCTGGTGCTCATCGCCTGGATCACTCTTGGCCGTGCGGAAGCGCAGTGGCAGAACGTAACGGCCCTCCCCTGGTGGGTTCTGATTGGCGGAGCAGCCGGTGCCTTTTTTGTCTTCGGCGGTGTGGCCTTGGCGCCCCGGCTGGGCGTGGCCGTCTTTTTCACCTGCGTCGTGATGGGACAAGTCATTGGCGCCGCGCTGGCAGACCAATTCGGCGCATTCGGGCTCGAACCGCGCAGCTTCGACTGGCCGCGCGCACTCGGCATCGCCCTGTTCATCGCTGGAGCCACCCTCACGCAAGCCAGCCTTTGGCGTGACGCCCAGCCCGATCTCTGAACATGGAGCAAAAACACATGAGCAAGAGCACCGCATCTGGATACTTCACCGAAGCCGACAGTGCTGAAGTCGTAACCACCCGCAATGCCGATGCACAGAACAAAAGGCTCAAGCAGGTTATGGAGATCATCACGCGCCATCTGCATGAAGCGGTGAAAGAGATAGAGCCGACCCAAGAGGAGTGGTTCGAGGCGATCCAGTTTCTGACTAAAACCGGCCATACCTGCGACGACTGGCGCCAGGAGTTCATTTTATTGTCTGATGTTCTCGGCGTTTCCATGTTGGTGGATGCCATCAATGCGCGCCGGCCGAGCGGGGCAACGGAGAACACGGTGCTTGGTCCGTTCCATCTGCCAAATGCGCCGGTCATGGAAAATGGAGGCAACATCTGCCGGGATGGGAAGGGTGAGCCACTGTATGTCCATGGGACGGTTCACGATCTGAACGGCAAACCGATTGCGGGTGCGCGCCTTGATGTCTGGCAAGCCAATGATGATGGCTTTTACGACGTGCAGCAGAAGGGCATACAACCCGACTTTAACTTGCGCGGGATCTTCGAAAGTGAGGTCGACGGTTCCTACTGGTTCAGGGGCGTCAAGCCGCGATACTACCCGATCCCCCATGATGGACCGGTAGGCCAGCTGCTGGGTCAGCTGGGGCGCATGCCCTACCGTCCAGCTCATCTGCACTACATCATCAGTGCACAAGGCTATGAAACGGTGACCACCCACATTTTCGATCCGGACGATCCCTACATCAACTCAGATGCGGTCTTCGGCGTTAAAGAGAGCTTGCTGGCCGAGTTCGTCCAAGTAGACGATCCTGTACGGGCCGGCGAGCTCGGACTAGAGAACCCGTACTGGGATGTGGAATTCAACATCACACTTGCAGGTCGTCCCTAAGCTTTATTACGCCCTCTCTATCGCCGACCCAGGACTGGGCGCTGGCGGAGAATGTGATTAAACAGAACAACGCTCTTTTTGTCGGTCGCGTCGCCGTCAACGGGCCTCCCGTTGAGCGTAGTTGATATCCAGTTTCTTGATAGCAGGCTTCCGTCAATTCATTTGCTTGTCGGGCGGCGGCAACAATAATGGGCGCGCGAGCATAACCTAGCATGGGCCGCACCCAACGATCAGCGGGCCCGACCATGAGACTGCAGATGAGCGAATACCCGGAAATACAGCTCTATGTTGGCGGCAATTGGGTGCAAACAAACGAGCACCTGCCCATTTTGAATCCTGCCACTGAAGAGCAGATCGGCCTCCTCCCGGTGGCCGAGCAAAGCCATATGGACGACGCGGTTGCGGCGGCTCAGGACGGTTTCAAACTCTGGAGCCAAACCGCGCCGATGGAGCGCGGACGGGTTATTCTGAAAGCCGCCCAGCTGATGCGCGAGCGCCAAGAGGAGATTGCCCGCTCTATTACCCAGGAGCTGGGAAAACCCATCAGACAATCGCGGCTCGAGGTCATCCGCGGCTGTGAGTTCTTTGAATGGGACGCCGCGGAGGGACAACGACTATACGGCCGCGTAATTCCGAGTGCACCCGGCATTCGCTATACCGTGGTCCGCCAGCCGATTGGCAATGTTGCGGCGTTTTCTCCTTGGAACTTCCCCATGAGCCAGCCGGCGCGGAAAATAGCCGGGGCGCTTGCTTCAGGGTGCTCGGTCATTCTCAAGCCGGCTGAGGAAACACCTGCAGGTGCAGTACATATCGTCCGGGCATTTGAGGATGCCGGCTTGCCGCCAGGTGTTTTGAATGTTCTCTTTGGCCGGCCGGCGGACATTTCAACTTACCTGATCCCAAATGAAGCGATCCGATTGGTGGCGTTCACGGGCTCCACCGCCGTAGGCCGGCAATTGACCACCTTAGCTTCTGAGCACATGACACCGGTACTCATGGAGCTTGGTGGCCATGCACCAGTGATCGTTTGCGATGACGTGGACCCGGCGAAGGTTGGGATCACATCGGCTATCCGCAAAATGCGAAACTCAGGCCAGGTCTGCACTTCGCCGACCCGCTTCTTCATTCAAGAAAAACTATATGAACCATTCACCGAGACCTTCGTTGAGCGGGTTATGGCGACCAAGATGGGCGATGGAATGGCCGAACAAACCGAAATGGGGCCGGTTGCACATGAAGGCCGGTTGGCCGCTTTGCAGAATTTTGTTGATGACGCGGTGAAACGCGGTGGCAAAGTTCTGACCGGCGGTTCGCGTGAAGCAAACAGGGGGTTCTTCTTTAAACCGACGGTACTCAGCGGTGTGCCAGATGATGCGTTGATCATGCGTGAAGAGCCGTTCGGTCCAATTGCGGTTCTCAATCCTATCAAAAGTCTGGATGAAGGGATCGCGAAGGCAAACAGCGTGCCTTATGGGCTGGCCGCCTACGCCTTCACCCACTCGGCAGCAAATGTGGATCGTTTGGTTGATGGCGTGGAGGCCGGCAATCTATCGATCAACACGTTGGAGGCATCCTTGCCTGAAACACCATTTGGCGGCGTCAAATCTAGCGGCTATGGGCGCGAAGGGGGAGATGAAGGGTTACACCATTACACGGTGGTGAAGAACGTCTCTCACAGCATGACGATCGTCTGATAACCAAGCACAGCCTCAAAGCGTGAGGCCACAGCCTTCAAACGCCACCTTCGTCCTGGCTTTCTCATCTTCAGTGAGCTGCAGCAGCGGCGGCCTGGCCGGTCCGCCGGCCTGACCTAACAGCTCCTGCCAGTACTTCTGATGCGCCTGAGGTTTGCCGCCAGGGCGAGTGCTCTTCAAGGCATGGCGCACCGGTTCCAGACTGTCGCGTATCGTTTTCGCCCGATCCGTCTCACCTGCGAACGCCAACTGCGTGTACTCATGCATTCTCAAATCGTTTTTGGTTTGCATCAGATAAGGCGGTGATGAACACAGATAGAGCTGCCAGTTGAGCTCCAAGATATTGTCCAGCCACTCGTCTTCAGACGCTGTACTGACAAGGATCTTGTCGCCCGCCAGACGCGTGAGCTTCGTGTACATCTCGCGGGGAACGGAGTATTTAATCGCCATGATATTGGGAAGACCGGCAACCCTGGCACACAGCTCAGGGCTCATCAAGTAACCCGAATCCGGGTGACTCCACATTGCGATGCCGATGTCGACTCGGTCGCAAATCTCCTTGTAGTAATTGAAGATTGTATCATCGCGGTCGTGGATGAAATGCAGGATCGGCGCATGAACCACAATGTAGTCTGCTCCCACATCCTGCGCATGGCGGGCAAGCTCAACGACAGTGTCGAAGTTCTGGTCCGAGCAGGACATTATGGTCCCGGCGCGACCATTGCACACCTCAACGGCCAGCTCGAAGTTGCGCTTTCGCTCCTCCACCGACATTGAGAAGAACTCGCCCTGCTTTCCAGCAATGAAAACACCCTGGATCTTCAGGTCCTCAATCCAATGGTTGAGATTTTGGCGCAAGCCGGCTTCATCGATCTGGAAGTCCGGTGTCATGGGGTTTAGGGCAGCGGCCCATATTCCTCTCATATGGTCGCGAGAGTACTCCTTGGCTTCGCTTTTTTTGTATTTCATCGAAGAACTTTCAATCCGCTTTGTTCCGCCGGCAAGCTCATGCAATTCCGGCCAAATCTCAATTCAAAAAATACAAAGCAGATATAACCCAAATCAATAGCAAGGATCTTTGGCACCTGTGTTACCTGATGTCAGCACCCAAGGGAGGGGTGGGCAATGACACGTGGATTGAAGATAGCCGTGGTTGGGTGCGGCGCAATTGCCAAGTATGTCGTCGATCACATACAGCCTGTTGAGGAGATCGCGATAACCAACATGGTCTGCCGGGAGCCCTCCCGAGCGAAGGCCGAAGACTTTGCCGCTGGACGGTTTCCTGTGGTGGTCGCGGTTGACCAGCTCTCCCCAAAGCCAGACCTCCTGGTGGATTGTGCTGGCCATTCCGGTCTCTCCGCCCATGCGCCATCGGCGTTGAAAGCAGGTATTGAAGTAATCTCGATTTCCACCGGTGCGTTGGCCGATGAGACACTCTTGGAAATCCTCCACGAGAGCGCCAGGCTGGGCTCTTCTGCAATACGCTTCCTGTCTGGTGCCGTTGGCGGGATAGATGCCCTCCTCTCCGCACATGCAGGTGGACTGGAGAACGTGATCTATACGGGACGCAAGCCACCGGAGGGCTGGGCAGGTTCTCCGGCAGAAGGCAAGTGTAACCTGGCCAAACTCAAAGAACCGTTTGAACATTTTTCTGGCACCGCGCGCGAAGCGGCACGTCTTTATCCGAAGAACGCTAACGTCGCTGCAACAATCGCTCTGGCCAGCATCGGTTTGGATCAGGTGACCGTGCGTCTGGTCGCAGATCCGGGCGTTGATAAGAACATCCACGAAATAGATGCAGTTGGCGCCTTTGGTAGCTTGAGCGTGAAGCTGCATGGCAATCCATTGCCAGACAATCCAAAATCGTCAGCACTTGCCGCCATGAGCATCGTGTCTGAGCTGAAGCGCCGGACGCAGCGCGTGGGCATCTGAAGTCCTACGTGCGCCCGGCTGCCAATTCGGCGGATTGTGTCCTGAGTTGTGCAAGGAATGCGGTGGCCGCGGGCGATAGAGCATCTTCGCGGCGGTAGGAGATGCCCACCGGGCTCTCTGAAATATTCAGCTTACAGTTGATGACTGCAAGATCGTCGTTTGCGACTTCGTTCTGCACAACATGAAAAGGAAACACTCCGATCATGTCGGTTGCGAGCAGCAAGGACCGATTGGTCAGGAACGATACACATTCGACAGGATTTGAGGGCGAGTGGAGGCCGCGATCGAAGAATTCTTTGTCAATCTGCCGCCGCAAAGTGGTTTGTTTGGGCGGAAGGATCCAATCGCATAGGGCCAGCTTGTCGAAGGCCACACTATTGGCGCTGGCAAGCGGGTGCTGCTTGCGGCAAACGATCACGACCTCTTCGTGATACAGAACTTCTTGTGTGAGTTCTTCGCGATAGCGGTATTCGGCCAGCCGCCCCACCACCATGTCCAACTCTCCGGAATGAAGCAAGGGCATGAGGAAGTCGTTGGTGCCATCCCGCACGACGATGGAGATGTTGGGCCGCTGCTCGTGCAGCACCTTTATGACGTTCGGCAGCAACTGTGCCGATGCGGTGAGGAGCGTGCCCACCACCACCCTGCCCCCGAGGCCTTCGTTCAGATCATCGAGCTCTTGGGCGGCGTGCGAGATCTGCGCCAAGATGAGCTTGCCATGCCTCACAAGCGCTCTGCCGAATTCAGTTGGAACAACACCCCGGTTGGTTCGGTCGAACAGCTTCACGTTGAAGTCAGTCTCCAGGTCCTTCAGGAGCTTTGTGGCGGCCGGCTGAGAAATATGGATTTCGTCTGCGGCGTGGAGAATGCTGGAATGTTCCGCAATGGCGACAAGCAAGCGCAATTGCTTGAGTTTCAGGCGTGTAGAAACCCGTTCAATGATCTTTACGTGGCGGTTTCGGTCGGCCATCGGCTATTCCAATTCCCAATAGCAAATTCACTTAAATTCATTTGAACGAAATAGCAAATTCCAACGATATTCTGTTCATTGGTCTGTGCGAAACGTCTTTCCGCAAGCGAGGTTCACGATGCCTGCCCATCCGACCTTTAAACCGTTCAACTTCACCGATTGGATCGAACGGAACAGGGATCAGCTCAAGCCGCCGGTCGCAAACAAACAATTGTTTGACGAGAAGACAGACATGGTCGTGATGATCGTCGGTGGACCCAATGTTCGTGTCGATTTCCACGATGATCCGGTCGAGGAATTCTTTTATCAGCTCAAGGGCGACATGGTTTTGAAGATCGCCGAAAACGATGGCATCTACGATGTGACCATCCGCGAGGGCGATGTGTTCGTACTTCCACCCCATGCGCGCCACTCCCCACAGCGCCCCGTGCCGGGCTCCATTGGCCTTGTGGTTGAAGGCACGCGCAGGCAGGAGGACAAAGACGGATTTGAGTGGTTCTGCTTTAACTGCGGCGCGCTGGTTCACCGGGTCGAGGTGAAGGTCAATGACATCGTGAAAGACCTGCCGCCGCTTTTCAGCGCATTCTATGACAGCGAAGCAAATCGGACCTGCAAAAAATGCGGGACCCTGCATCCGGGTAAGGAGCCGCCCGAGGGGTGGGTCGAACTGGGGTGATCTCTTGCACCAGCCTGCGCGCATATCCAATCCGAGAGGGCGTTGCTCATGACGCCCCATGCCGAGATCGATCCGCTGTCGCACGACTTTCTCGTTGACCCCTATCCCCTCCTCGCGCGCCAGCGAGTCGCGGCTCCGGTCGCTTTTTGCGAGGATTTGGACATGTGGATCGTCACGCGCTGGGAAGACGTGGACACCGTGTTCCGCAATCATCAAATCTTTTCGGCGGGCAACGTGCAGGCGCCTCTTCTCCCCTTGTGCGATGAGGCAATGGGTGTTCTCAAGGGACGGTTCAACATTCAGCCGGTGATGTCGAACCTGGACCAGCCGGAGCATACGCGGATCCGGCGCAAGCTTGCTCGGGCTTTTTCCGCACGCAGGCTTCAGGTGCTCACACCCATCGTCAAACAGCGCTGCGAGACCTTGCTGAATGAGTTTGCTGATGAACGCCAAGGCGATCTTGCCAAGGGACTTTGCTACCCACTTCCCGCTCTGACCATTTTCTCCATGGTCGGATTTCCGGAGGAGGACGCAGATCAGATCAAAGAATGGTGCGCTGACAAGCTTATTGTGAACTGGGGCAGGCCCAGCGAAGACCATCAGATTAGAGCGGCGCAGACCATGGTGGCCTTTTGGGACTATTGCGTCGACTACGTCGCCCACCGCCGTTCCAATCCTGCCGACAACATGACCAGCGATCTGATGGCGGATGATCGGGACGGCGAGCCGCTCACCGACTGTGAATTGGCCAGCATCCTGTTCGGCCTGAGTTTTGCCGGGCACGAAACCACGACAAATCAGGCGTCAAATTGCATTCGCCGGGTGCTCCAAAACGGTTTGTGGCCAAAACTTAAGACGGATCGGAGCCTCATTGATGGTGTGATCGAGGAGAGTCTTCGGCACGATTCCTCCGTCGTGGCTTGGCGCCGGATCACAACCCAGGAAACGGAACTCGGCGGCGTAAGCTTGCCCAAAGGCGCGAAGGTGATGATTTCCCTTGCCGCAGCCAATCGGGATCCCGCAAAGTTTGAGAATCCCGATCGCTTTGATCCTCTCAGGGAGCGCGCCCGTGACCACCTGTCTTTTGGTCAGGGCATACATCTTTGCCTGGGCCGCCTGCTTTCAAAAATTGAGCTTGATGCGATCCTGAACAGCATGCTCGACCGTTTTGCAACTTTGGAACTTCAGCATGACACTACCCTGGATTTTCCGCCGAACATCTCGTTTCGCGGCCCGGTTCATCTTCCTGCGACTTGGACTTTGGAAGATCGTGGCCGCTGAACATCCAATGACACCAAAAAGCCCTCTGGAGGTACGTTGAAATGACCTTGAAATCCAAACTTATGACCGCTGTTGCGGCCACGTCTTTAAGCCTGCTCAGCAGCATCGCCTGGGCCGAGCCTGTGAAAATCGGCATGATAACGACCCTCTCAACCGGTGCTGGATATCTTGGTGAAGATGTGCGCGACGGCTTTCTGCTCGCCGTTTCTGAAGAAGGGGGGAAACTTGGGGGCACCGAAGTTGAAGTGCTCGTTGAGGATGACGGACGCAAGCCGGGCAACGGCAAACAGATCGCAGATAAGTTCTTGAAGCGAGATAAGGTGGAGATCATGACGGGCGTGATCTTTTCAAACATCACGCCGGTGGTCGTACCCTTGACGATCAAGGCCGGTGCCTTTTACGTCTCGCCGAACTCAGCCCCATCAATCTTTGCCGGCAAGGGCTGCAACGAAAACTACTTTGTGGCTTCATGGCAGAACGACAGCTTGCACGAGAGCGCCGGTATCTACGCAAACGAGTTGGGCTACAAGAATGCATACATCCTTGCGCCCAACTATCAAGCCGGCAAGGACTCGCTCGCCGGCTTCAAGCGCTTC
>JBCDDQ010000161.1:0-11000 GCA_039180225.1 Pseudomonadota bacterium | reverse complement strand
GTCACGGCCTAGCTGGAGATCGGCCCGGGTTGATGAGACCCGGGCCGCCGCCTCATCATTAGAAAACCAATAGATTCGGCAGAAAACTGCATATGAATTCAACCCAAAGATGGTTTGGGATCAGCTGCTTCATGGGCGGCGTCACCCTGGCCGGCGCAACCATTCTGGTCGTCACAGAGTTTTGGCCACAGCCACCCTCCACGCCTTTGCCTGTTGCGGTCTCTGAAAAGGCCGATGAAGCAGAACCAAGCACACCAAAGGCCGCATCGCCGCCCAAAGCGAATATTTCCACATCCGACAATGTGGTTGCATCATCATCTGATGGCGATGCGGCGGCTGGGCAGCGAGTGTTCAAGAAGTGTGCAGCCTGTCATACCGTTGGTGAGGGCGGCAAACATAAAGTTGGCCCAAACCTTTGGAGTGTGGTCGGAAGAGATGTGGCCTCCGCAGAAGGCTATAAGTACTCAAAGGCGCTTAAGGAGGTCGGGGGCGTCTGGACGGTTGAATTTTTCCACCGCTATCTGGCCGCGCCGCGCAAGGCAGTGAAGGGTACGCGCATGGCGTTTGCCGGTTTGCGCAAACAGGCCGACCGTGAAAACTTGCTGGCTTTTCTGAGAACCCATTCAACGGGTGGGCAAGACACGCCAGCGCAAATGGGCAGCACATCGCAACCTGCAAAGACCGCGGCAAGCGCCTTGGAGGCTGAAAGCTCTGAGAAAGTGGCGAGTGTTTCCGAAAAGCCTGGCTATCAGATCAAAGAGCTGAAGCTACCAGAGGGTGTTGGAAAAGAGGAGACCGAGGCCTATTGCGGCGCATGTCACTCCATGCGTCTTGTCGTGCAGCAAGGCCAGACACGAGAGGGATGGATCGAACTCTTTGAATATATGGTTGAGGAACACGATATGGAGCCGCTGCCCTCCGATGATGAGAAATTGGTGCTCGACTACTTGAGCACGAATTATGGCGTAAAACGCAAACGGCCAAAAACAGGCAGTTAACGTGCAAGCGCACCCAATCAGCTGGTGCTTATAACTGGATCCGCACCCCGCCACCGACTTCAAACGGCTTGCCGACATCACCCGTCGGACCGGTTCCGGGCAGCTGGATGTTGGTGACATATCTTTCATCGAACAGGTTGTTGATGAAGCCGAAGATCTTGACGTTTTCCGTGGGGGCATAGTCCAGTTTCATATTGAAGACTTTGTAGGCCGGCACCTTGCGAGCCCGGGCGTTTGTGTCATCACTGAAATAGCCGTCATTGTAGCGGCCATTCATGCCAAAATTCACATTGGGGATGATCTCCCATTCAAATCCAAAGTTGGCAGTGACCGCCGGTGCAAACTCAAAGTCGCTGCCCTGGCGCCCTGCTGTGTCTGAGCTGAACTTCAGAATTTCTGTGCCCAGCAGGCCAAATCCGCCAAAGGCCCGAAACGTCTCTGTGGCCTGATAGTCCGCGGAGAATTCGAACCCATAGCTCTCCGAGCGTTCTGCGTTGTCGATGACCGTGGTCGGGAACATATTGATGAATGTGGTGGTCGTCCGTTGGCTGTCCTTGATATCGGTGTAGAATGCATTGGCGTTCACTTTCAGTCTGTCCTCCATCAGACTGGCGCGTGCAAACACTTCATAGTTCCAAAGCGTCTCTTCTTTGTAAGTTCTAAAGGGCGGGCTTGCGAGACCAGCGAAGATGGAGGTGAAGTCTACTGAAACGCCCCCCGGATTGTAGCCTTTTGAAGCCAGAGCACCGATGCGCAGGTCCTCAGAAACGTCATACGCAATAACGAAGCGCGGCAGAACGGCGTCAAAGGTCTCGTTGAAATTCATCGCGGGGATTGGTGCAAGAGGCGTGCTCGTCCGCTTTTGTGTGTCGCGCTGATAGCGCAGACCGGCCGTCACATCGAGCCTGTCGGTGACCTTGTATGTCAGCTCAGAGAACACCCCGAAGTTCTCTTTCTTGTCGGAGAAGTTCAAGATCCCGCCAAAGAAGTTGGTGACGTTGAAGACAGATCCTTGATCAGTGGTGCGGGCCACAACACCTACGACGCCGGTGAGCCGGCCATCCAGAAGGTTGAGGGACGCGGTTGTCTCATTGATGATGTCTTCACCATCGATAGACACGGTACCGTTGCCGGGAACCGCCGACAGCCGATCCACGGTGAAGTCGGAAAAGCTGAACTGGTTTTTCAGCGTGATTTGATCGGACGCCTCATACTCTGTGTCGTTTATGACAACCTTGGCGCCCGACTCCCAGGACACCGCTTCTTGATTGTTTCGTTGTTGAAGGGCGCTGAACGGTTGGTCGGCGAACTCACGTTGCGGCGATTTTCCGTCGGAATAGCTAAATGTCGTCTTGTTGGAGAACCCCTGAAGTCCCTCAGGTTCCCACAGCAGTTTCACGCGAGCGGCCAGCTGCCGGATTGTCTTGGCATCGACGCCGTTGATAATCTGTCCGGGTGTTAAGTTGGTGACATAAACATCGCGCCCTATGAAATCCACAGCACCGCGGATGGCCAGCTGGTTGGGCACAATCGGAATGTTCATCATGCCGGATCCGCGGACACCATCGAACGAACTGCGTTGCACCTGGGCCGTCGTCTCCGGCTCGTATGTTGGGTCGTTCGTACGAATGTAAATCGCGCCAGCAATCGCGTTCAGGCCCTGTGCGGTCGTCTGCGGGCCTCGGAACACCTCGACCCCAGACAAGTCCCAAACAGATGTGTTGCCATAAATCAGCTCGCCGGGTGAGAGCGGCCGCCCATCAACGCTTACCGTAATTCTCGGGAGAAACCCGTTGATAAACACGGTGGAGGCGCCCCCGCCGGACGGTCCATTTGAGTTTTGCCCGCGAATGGCGGGAACAAAGTTCGAAGTGCCAAAATTTGTGACGTTCGGAATGTCCTGGACAACGTCTTCAATGTTTTGAGTTCCAGGCGTACGCTCGATGTCTTGGCCGGATTTTACCACCACCGACGAGGCTGTCTCGTAAACGCTCCGCTCAACGCGTTCGCCCCGAACGGTGATCTGTCCAAGACTGATCTCACCATCGTTTACCCTGCCTGGAGCTGCTTGCCCCACCACAAAGGTGCCCGCATCGATCTGCTTGGTTTCCAGGCCCGTTCCCGAAATCATCTCTTTCAGAGCCTGATGAGGTGTCATGTACCCCTTAACGGGATTGCTGAGTTTACCGCGAAGGGTTTCTGTTGCTGCGGCGACGCGCAGCTCTGTTTCTTTGCCCAACGCCGATATGGCCGCTTCCAGCGGTTGGGCCGGGATGTTCACGAACTGATTGACTTCCGCCAGACCCAACCCGGGCACAAGTGTAAATGCAACTGCAAGCTGGAGCACACCTGCCCCATATTTGAACCGCGTCATTCCTACTCCCCTAAACCGCGCCCCGAGTGTCCCTTCACTTACAGAACGGATTGGGTCCGAATTATTTAAGGGTGATTTTGAAAAAAATTTACGGAGCCAGAATGATGCTTATCAGCGGCGAAGCTGATAGCACGTTGGCTCCACGTGTTGCTGCCAAGGCACGCAACGCAGTTTCGGGTTGAGAAAGGTCGAACGTACCGGTGACCTCAGTGTTTGCCAGGGCCTCACTGGGTATGATGATTGTCCCCGGCAAACGTCGGCTGATCACGGCGGCGACCTGCTCGAACGGTGTCGCATCGGCGACGAAGAGGCTTGTTCTCCAGGATGCGATCCTGCCCGTTTCAATCGCGCTAACGGTGGCGCCACCGTCGTCACGCCAAACCAAATTCTGACCTTGTGTAAGCTGCCATTGGCGCTGGCCGGCAGTGACTTTCACAACACCCTCAAACACCGAAACCCAAATCTCGTTATCGACCTTTGCGGTTTCAAAACTGGTCCCGAGCACCTCGACTGTGATCTCGTCCAGATTGACTTTGAAAGGTCTGCGGTTCTTGGCAACTTTGAAGAAGGCTGCGCCGCGCAGCAGTTGGACATCACGATCGCCAGATTTCGTGTTGTCCACCAAGGCGGTTGCTGCATCCATGTCAACCAAATCGCCGGATACCAGAGCGACGCGTTCGGCTTGATTGCCCGTTCTGAAATCGGCCAGCAGGAAGGTGCGCGCTTCCGGGAGAATGAAATAGGTGGCTGCCGCGAGCAAAATCAACGCCAACACAATATTGGTCTTGGGCGGGCGCATGGCTGCGCCGGAGACTTTCCAGGTCCGCTTGATCTTCGCGTATGCCCGGCGCTCGGCTTCTCCACGGGACAGAAAGCGATCCCGCACCGCTTTTGCTGCTGGGTCGTCAGGCGCCTCTTGCAGGCGCAGGAATATGTCGGCTGCCTCATTCAGCAGCTGTTCTTCGTCCGGCTTGGACACGGGTCTTGCTCCGGTGCTGCGAGCGCGTTGTCGATTTCGTCTCTCTACATATCAAACGTGCAGCCGCAGAGCTTTTTCAGCCTTTGCCTAGTCGCCAAGCCGCAATGTGAGATGGACGAGTGCCTCCCTGATCAGCTGATGTGACCTGGTTATGGAAATGTCAAGGTGGTCGCTGATTTCTTGCAGCGTCTGCCCATCAACGCGGTTCATGTAGAAGGCCACAACCGTTCTTTCCGGAAGTTCACCCAGCACATCAATCACACGCTCGAGTTCCTGGCGAGAGATGACTATGCGCTCTGCATCCGGTGACAAATCCAGAAACAGTCCAAAAAACTTGAGACCCGCTTGCTCGGTGCGGTGCTTACGCAGCCAGTCGAGGCAGAGATTTGCAACAATCCTGCGGAGAATGGGCCGTGCCAACTCTGGTGCATAGTTTTTGCTGGACCAGCGCAACCAGCTGTCCTGAACCAGTTCTTCTGCAATGGCCGAGTTGCCGACGATGGATTGTGCTAACGCGAGAAGCTTCTCACGGTCATCCATAAAAGATGCGACAGGTGAGAGGACTGGAGGCTGCTTTTTTGTCATGGACTTTAACTCAACGTCTAACTTTGACTTGGCTAGCAGCAAATGCGGGCTTGGTCTTGAGAAGCGTTTCTATCTTGATGTGAAGGTGGGTTTCTTTGCCAAACAGATTTAGAGCATGCGCATCGCGCGCCGCCCTAGGTGATCATAATCTAATTCCTGAAAAATTTAGTCAAGATTTACATTGCGCCAGGTTGCAAGGGACGTAGAGAGCCGCGCCCGAAGGTAATCTAAAAAGGTTGAATCTGCGAAACGAACCCAATTTCGCGTAACCCGCTGATCCCAATACCAAATCAGCGCTATTTGGCCTTGATGGTTGAGTTCGCCCTAAGCAGCCCGAAGCCAGTCCTCCGGCCCGCCCATTTCCGGGCGGAAGTAGCAGATCATTCGCCCATCAGGCCCCGCTGTTGCCCCGTCGGCCCAGGGCGCCACCCCGTGCAGGGCCAGCCGGTGCACCAGATAGGCCTCCCCCGGTTGGGCGGGGATCTCCACCCGCTCACAGGTCTCGAACGCGCGCCGGCGGGCGGCCTGATAGGGCGCGGTCACATCCACATCACCCCACGCTTCAGGCGGCAGGCCCTGGAACACCTCGCCGAACGCGGTGCGCATCAGTTCGTGGGAGCCTTCCCACACCACCAGGGGCGATGCCCCGGCGCCCACTTCGGCCATGGGGATGCCCAACAGAAACCCATGATGCTCGCGTACATGTCGGCGTCGGTCTGGCCCTTCCGGCAGCAGGCCGTCCACGTGCGCTGCATCCCGATTGCGGCGGAAGCGGGCCGCGGCCTCGGTTTCGTGCGCGCCGGGCTTGGGGTAGCCGGGATAGCAGATGGACACCTGGGCCCGGTCCCAGGCAAACCCGCTGAGGCTCAGCTCTTGTGTGATGAAGTCAATGGCGGCCCCTGATATGGCTGGACCGCCCCCCACCGCGCCGCTCTCATCATTGGGCAGCGCGTTCACACCGGCGAACCATGTGCCGCCGCAGCGCAGCCACTGGGATTGTTCCGGTGCGTTCAGGGTTTGCCGGGCTGCGTCCAGGCTGTGGTGGACCCAATCTGCAACGACCGGATCATGGGGAAAGCGGCACCAGCCGCGCTCAAAGAAGTGGTCTTTCATCCGCTTAGCGGGTGGGCACCGGTTCCTCGCCACGATAGTCGTAGAACCCGCGTTGAGTCTTGCGGCCCAGCCAGCCGGCTTCCACATACTTCACCAACAGCGGACAGGGCCGGTATTTGCTGTCGGCCAGGCCCTCATAGAGCACCTGCATGATCGACAGGCACGTGTCTAAGCCAATAAAGTCAGCCAGCTCCAGCGGGCCCATGGGATGGTTGGCCCCCAGCTTCATGGCCTTATCGATAGCCTTTACCGAACCCACGCCCTCATAAAGCGTGTAGATCGCCTCATTGATCATGGGCAGCAGGATGCGGTTGACGATGAAAGCTGGGAAGTCTTCGGCTACCGCAATGGATTTGCCCATGGTGGCCACACAGGTCTGAACGGCTTCAAAGGTTTCCTCAGACGTGGCGATGCCGCGGATCAGCTCCACCAGCTCCATCACCGGAACCGGGTTCATAAAATGGATGCCGATAAACTGCTCCGGCCGGTCCGTGGCTGCGGCCAAGCGGGTGATTGACAGAGAGGAGGTGTTTGAGCCCAAAAGTGCTTCAGGACGCAGGACCTTGCAGACTTCATCGAAGATCTGGCGTTTGATCGCCTCGTCCTCAGCCGCCGTCTCCACCACCAGATCAATATCTTCAAATTCTTCCAGAGACTGGGCAATTTGAATGCGGGCCAAGGCCGTGTCGCGCTCAGCCTCTGAGATGCGGTTTGATTTGACCTGCCGAGACAAATTGCCGTTGATTGTCGCCAGGCCGGATTCGATGCGCTCAAGGCTCACATCGTTGAGTTTGACGTCATATCCAGAGAGCGCGCAGACATGCGCAATGCCGTTGCCCATCTGACCGGCGCCGATGACGCCAATCTTTTTGATTTCCATCGTCTAACCCCATCACGGCACCCACCCCGGGTGCACTAAGCTTATCGGGAGACGAAACCTACCCGTCCTTGTTGCGGTGCACAAGAGCGTAAGGGACTGTTTTTTCATCGAATGGAATTTGAGGCAAAGAAAAGGGCCGGAAGGTAAACACCCTCCGGCCTTGATGTTTCTGTTCTCTGTTCGTCATCCCCGCAAAAGCGGGGAGCCGGGGCGGCCCATTCGGTCCTAGAACCCCGGGTCCGGGATATTTTGCTGGCGCAAAATTCCGGGATGACGCCGGGTGGCGTCCCCTAAAGGGCCTCTTCCAGCTCGGGAACAGCGGTGAAGAGGTCGGCCACCAGGCCGTAATCCGCCACCTGGAAGATCGGGGCCTCTTCGTCTTTGTTGATGGCCACGATGACCTTGCTGTCCTTCATGCCGGCCAAGTGCTGGATAGCACCGGAGATGCCCACAGCGATGTAGAGGTCTGGGCTCACCACCTTACCGGTCTGGCCAACCTGATAGTTGTTGGGCACAAAGCCCGCATCCACCGCAGCGCGCGAGGCGCCAACGGCAGCGCCCAGCTTGTCGGCCACTTTCTCCAGCATGGCGAAATTGTCGCCTGACTGCATGCCGCGGCCGCCGGAAATGATGATTTTGGCCGAGGTCAGTTCCGGACGGTCTGATTGGGTGAGGTCTTCGCCCACATACTCAGACAGGCCAGGATTTGCCGGTGCGGCCACGCTTTCCACCGCAGCTGAGCCGCCTTCGCCGGTGGCGGCGAAGTTGGCGGTCCGCACGGTGACCACTTTCTTGGCGTCGGAGCTTTGAACGGTTTGAATCGCGTTGCCCGCATAGATCGGACGCTCGAACGTGTCCGGGGCCTTTACCGCGGTGATTTCAGAGATCTGCATCACGTCCAGCATTGCGGCCACCCGCGGGCAGATGTTCTTGCCGTTTGTGGTGGCAGGCGCCACCAGGGCGTCATAACCGTCCATCATGGGCACGATCAGGGCAGCCATGTTTTCCGCCAGGGGGCGCTCAAACATGGCGTCATCGCAGTGCAACACCTTGGAAACGCCATCCAGCTTGGAGGCCGCTTCCGCCGCAGAGCCTGAGCCGGAACCGGCCACAAGCACGTGGATGTCACCGCCCATTTCCTTGGCGGCCGTAAGCGCCTTGGAGGTGGCTTCGTTCAGTTCGGAATTGTTGTGTTCCGCAATCAACAGGATTGCCATGGTCAGATCACTCCTGCATCGTCTTTGAGTTTAGAAATCAGCTCGCCTACCGAGCCAACGATCACACCAGCTTCGCGCTGCGGAGGCTCTTCGGTGCTGATCACGCTCAGGCGCGGCGCGACGTCTACGCCATAGTCGCCCGGGGTCTTTTCATCGATCGGCTTCTTCTTGGCCTTCATGATGTTGGGCAGGGACGCATAGCGCGGCTCGTTGAGGCGCAGGTCCGTGGTCATCACCATGGGGGTCTGCAGCTTCAGGGTCTGCAGGCCGCCGTCGATCTCGCGGGTCAGAGCAGCGCCGCCGTTAAGCTCAAGCTTGGAGGCGAAGGTGCCCTGAGGCCAGCCCAGGAGGGCCGCCAGCATCTGACCGGTTTGGTTGCAGTCATCATCGATGGCCTGCTTGCCCAGGATGACAAGACCCGGCTGCTCTTCGTCCACAATGCCTTTGAGGATCTTGGCAACGGCGAGCGGCTCTACGTAGTCGTCATTCTTCACCAGAATGCCGCGGTCGGCGCCCATGGCCAGCGCAGTGCGGATGGTTTCCTGAGCCTGTTGCGGGCCAACCGAAACGGCGATCACCTCTTCGGCCTTGCCGGCTTCTTTCAGGCGCAGGGCCTCTTCCACGGCGATTTCGTCAAACGGGTTCATGGACATCTTGACGTTGGCCAATTCAACGCCCGATCCGTCCGCTTTGACGCGAATTTTCACGTTGTAATCAACGACCCGTTTCACGGGCACGATAATCTTCATCTCTCACTTCTCCTGAGACATGTAGGATGGATACCAGCCACAGCATGTCACTCCCGCTTAAATGGCTGGTTGGCGGCAAGCTATGATCTCAAATGGGGTCTTGAGTCAATATTCAACACGACGGTTGAGGGACACTTGCGACTGCAAAGCGCACCCTAAACTTCCGTCTCACGCTCCTGCATTTCCCGGGTTCTGCGCAAAGAGTTGGGGGCAAGCAGGAAGAGCAGGGGAATGCCGGCGACAAATCCGCCAATATGCGCCCACCAGGCAACGGCCTCTTTGGCGTTCCCCTCATCGGCGGCGAGAGAGAAGAATTGGAAGGCGATCCAGGCGCCAATGGCCCAAAGAGCGGGCAATCTAAAGGGTATCCGCAGGAAAAACAGCACCCAGACCTGTTGTTTGGGATGCAGCACCATGTAGGCGGACAGGACGCCGGCGACGGCCCCTGAAGCCCCGATCAACGGTGCGGGGGACTGGGGACCAGCCACCGCGTGAGCCAGTCCGGCAAAGACGCCGCAGCAAATGTAGAACACGGCAAAACGCCAGTGGCCCATCGAATCTTCAATATTGTCCCCAAAGACCCAGAGGAACGCCATGTTGGAGAGCAGGTGCAGCCAGCCGGCATGGAAGAACTGATAGGTAAGCAGGGTAAGCTGATCAGGTATGCGCACCAGAGATTCTGCCAACTCTTGATGGTTGAAGAGGGCAGCTGGAATCACCCCGTAGCTGAAAAGCGCGTTCTGCTCCGCCGTCGCGCCTGCACCATGGTGGTAATACAGGAAGATGGCCACATTGATCGCAATGAGCGTGACGGTCACATACTGAAAGCTGATGATTTTCAGCGGGTTGCTATCTGACAGCGGCACAAACATCAAAAGCGGCCTAACGGTTTGCGCCTGGAACCCAGAGCACATCGCCCCCGTGGCGTGCATTGACCCAGCGGCTCGCCACGAAGAAGAAGTCTGACAGCCGGTTGACATATTGCAGCGCGGCTTCGCTCACCGGTTCATCGTCCTCTCCGGCCAACTCCACCATCAGCCGTTCGGCGCGCCGCGAAACGGTCCGGCACACGTGTAACGCCGCCGCTGCCGCGTGCCCGCCCGGCAAAACGAACGATCGCAAAGGCTCCAGCTCGGCGTTGAGCTCATCGATCTCGCGCTCCAGGCGTTCAACCTGCGCCTGCGAAATACGCAATGGCTCCCATTCCAGCTTCTCGCCCCTATCTGGCGTGCAAAGGTCAGCGCCCAGGTCGAACAGGTCATTTTGAACTCTGCCCAGCATTTCATCGAGCTTGGCAAGGTCGTCGGAAATTGTGGATTGGCGTGCCATGCCGATGGCCGCGTTCGTCTCGTCCACGGTCCCATAGGCGGAGATGCGTGTGTGGTGCTTCACCACGCGCTCACCGGTGCCGAGCGCGGTGCTCCCGCGGTCGCCGGTTTTTGTGTAGATCTTGTTCAATACAACCATGGCCGTTTGCCTAACCAATTTAACGGCGTCTGGCAATCGTCCTGAACTGAGCCTAGCCGAGCATCCGGCGCAGGCGGTCCGTGATCCACTCCATGGCCAGCACAATCACGAAGATGGCCAGAATGATGGCGGAGGCCTTTTGATACTGAAAGAGGTCAAAGGCCGACTTCAGCTCCTGACCAATACCGCCGGCGCCCACAAGGCCCAGCACGACGGACGAGCGGACGGCTTTTTCCAGGGCAAACAGGGTGGTGTTGATCAACGAGGGCATGCAATCGGGCAGGATGGCCCCACAGAGGATGGACAGGCGGGATGCCCCTGTGGCGGCCAGGGCTTCTTGGGGCGCCTTGTCGGCATCCTCCATGGCTTCGGCGAAGAAGCGGCCGCAGAAGCCGATTGTGTCCACCAATATGGTCATGGTGCCGGCGACAGCGCCGAGACCGACGGACACCACGAATATGAGCGCCCAGACCAAGTCCGGCACGGTGCGGAAGAAAGAAACCAGGCCTTTGAACAGAAATGCGCCGATGGGGATGGGGGTCACGCCGCGCGCCGACAGCCAGGCGATCGGCAGGCTCAGCAGAACCCCAAGCGCGGTTCCTGCCAGCGCAATCTGCAGGGTTTCCAGCAAGCGCCAG
>JBCDDQ010000160.1:0-11023 GCA_039180225.1 Pseudomonadota bacterium | reverse complement strand
GTTATGCGTCTGCGTTTTCCGCCTGCTCTTGCATACGCTGCTGGTACATGGCGCCGAAATCAATCGGATCGAGCATCAACGGCGGGAATCCGCCATTGCGGATCGCATCTGCCAGGATGTGGCGCGCGAACGGGAACAGCATGCGCGGGCATTCGATCAAGACAATCGGATGCATGTGCTCTTCGGGGATGTTCTCAAGGCGGAAGATGCCGGCATACTGCATTTCCGCCTGGAATACGGCTGTTTCCCCGTCCATGGCTTTAACGCCCAACTGCAGCTCAACCTCGTAATCGGTGGGGGCCAGCGTCTTGGCATTCACATTCACCGAAATGTCGATTTGCGGCTGCGCTTCCGGGTTGTTCAGAGACTGGGGTGCATTGGGGTTCTCGAACGACAGGTCTTTCAGGTACTGACCCATAATGTTCATGGAGGGTGCAGCGCCATTGCCTTGTGCGGCGCCCTCGCCATCAGGATTTGGGACGGATTGCGGTTCTGTGGCCATATTTGATGAGCTTTCTGTTGAAACGGGCCGCAGCCACGGTGTCTTGTCAGGCTGAAACCGGTTCAAGGACTAGGAAAATCAGGCCGTGGCTATCACGTCTCTGCACGGCCCGCAAGAGCTAGGAAATCCGCAGCTTACTGGCGCCAGGGCGAGTTTGGGTTGCCCGGGCTTGGCGGGTCCTCCTTGGCCCCTTCATCGATGATTTCGCCGTCAATCACCGGTCCCGCCCCGCCGCGCGGGTGATCGCGGCGTTGGGCCTGTGGGTCCATGCCGGGCTGCACGATATGCACATGATCCTTCAGCTTGCTCCACACGGCATAGGCCACTGCGAGCCTGAGCGGGGGAACAAGGCAGGCAAACCCGATGGCGTCGGTGAAGAAGCCTGGGGTCAGCAACAAAAGACCGGCAATCAGGAGAAAGACTCCATGGATCACTTGTTCCAACGGAAACTGCGACTGCTCCAGAGCGCCGCGCGCCTGCATCAGGACCTGAAAGCCCTGCATCCGCATTAACCAGGTCCCGATCACCGCGGTGAGCACCACAGAGGCGAGCGTGGGCCAAAGGCCAATCAGGCTGTCCACCTGAATGAACAACCAGATCTCAAGGATGGGCACCAAGATAAAAATTAGCAGAAAGAAAAAACGCACCAGATACCCTTTACATCTAAATCGCCAACGCCAATGGCTAGAAGGCCTTTTTGTCACAACCGCTTGTTGGACTAAGTGTTCTAACTCATATATGGTATCAAGTTGATACACGGCAAATGCGGATATCTGAATCCGCCTGCCGGAGCAGATTCACCCACGGGATGGTTTTCTAAGGCTAAGAGGCCTGGTTGAAAGTATGAACGAAGCACTCGATCCTCTCAATTTATTGATTCTCGCCATTGCAGTGGTGATCTTCTTACGCCTGCGCAGCGTGCTCGGGCGGCGCACCGGGCATGAACGCAAACCATTTGATGCTTTTGGCCTGCCCCGGGACCAAGACTCACAATCATCCAATGACAATGTGGTCCCCCTGCCCGGAACCGAAGATGCAGCCGAAAGAGCCGCCGCCCGCCAAGAGCCGGAAACCCCGATTTGGGAAGGCCACGCCAAAAAAGGCAGTGCGCTGGCTGAGACCTTGGAAGCCATCCACCAGGCGGACAACAGCTTCCATCCCAAAACGTTCCTCGACGGTGCCCGTCTCGCCTATGAGATGATTGTCACCGCGTTTGCCGATGGTGACAGCAAGACCCTCAAGGGCCTGTTGACCAAGGAAGTGTTTGAAGGGTTCAACAATGCCCTCAAAGAGCGCGAGCGTGCTGGGCATGTGCAGGAGTCCAGCTTTGTGGGCATCGATAAAGCGTCCATCATCGAGGCTGTGTTCAGCGACAAAACGGCGAATGTCACCATCAAGTTCGTCAGCAAGCTGATCTCGGCAACGCGCGACAAGGAAGGCACCCTGATCGAAGGTGATCCCAAGAAAGTGCGCGAAGTCACCGATATCTGGACGTTTATGCGTGATGTGACCTCCCGCGATCCGAACTGGCGACTGGTGGCCACAGAAGCGGCCAACTGACGATCACCGCGCAAGGTGGCCTGGCGCTCCCCAATACCTGCAAGCACGCTGGGCGTTGTGCTTGCGCTCACCGCCTTTACGACGCTCCCCGAAGCGGCCCATGGGGCCAGTATAAAGCGCACCCAATTTTCTGCGCTCAAGGGCTGGCCCGGGCCGGGCGTTGAACGGGGGCTGGCGGCCTTTGTGCGCTCGTGCGAGGCCATGCTGGCGGGAAAGGCCAGGTGGCCTTCCAGGTCCAAGTTCGGCGGCTCACGGGCCGATTGGCGTCCGGCTTGCCGGGCGGCCGTGGGCCTTGGAACCGGAGCCAGCCCGGCGCAAAGCGCGGCTTTCTTTCAAAAGCACTTCCAGCCGGTGGTGGTGAGGGGCAGCTCAAGCCTCTTTACCGGGTATTTTGAGCCGGAGCTGGAAGGCGCGCTTCGCCCGAAGCCGGGATACGCCACCCCACTGCTGCGCAAGCCGAAAGATCTGGGAACACGCAAGCCCTATTACACCCGCAAGCAGATCGAACAGGGCGCACTTCGGGGCCGAGGCCTTGAGTTTCTCTGGTTGAAGGACCTAACCGATGCGTTTTTCCTGCATATCCAGGGCTCTGGGCGGGTCAAACTGGATACGGGCGGCGCGCTCCGCGTGGGGTTCGCCGCCAAGAATGGGCGCCCCTATACGCCCATTGGCAAGATCTTGATTGAGCGCGGCGAGATCGCCCGGGAAAACATCTCCATGCAGTCCATCAGGGCCTGGCTGCTGCTCAATCCCGACAAGGCCCAAGAGCTGTTCTGGAAGAACCAGTCTTTCATCTTCTTCCGCAAAAGCGGCGCGTCGGACCCAAATCTCGGCCCTGCCGGCGCTCAAGGCGTTCAACTCACGCCTGAGCACAGCCTGGCGGTTGACCGGCGCTACACCGCCTATGGAACACCTGTGTGGCTGGAAACCCGTGTCCCCACCGGCGCGAACGGTGCGCTGGTACCATTTGCCAAAGTCATGGTGGCCCAAGACACCGGAACGGCCATCAAAGGTCCGGTGCGCGGTGATGTGTTTTTCGGCTCCGGCGAACAGGCGGGGTATGCCGCAGGACTGATGCAGAGCCCCGGCCGATTGGTCCTGCTGCTGCCCAAAGCTCTTGCCAGGCGGCTTGCACGATGACAAACACCCCTGATGGCAAGGGGTAACGGAAAATCCGGCGGCAACGACGAGGACGACGATGACGCGCTGTGGGAGAGGGTCACCAAGACGGTAACCCCCATTAAACGCACCCGCTATACAGAGCGCGTCCAAGCGCCAAAGCCGCCTAAGCCCAAAGTGCCGCCGCCAGCTGCGGCCAAAAAAGTCAGCCAAAAGCCCGTCCAACCCAGGCCAGCTGCGGCCCGCCGCGCACCAGACCCTCCACAACCGCCCGCCCTCAGCCAGTTTGACCGGCGCACGCGGCAAAAATTCACACGGGGCAATGTGGAGATTGATGCCAGGCTGGACCTGCATGGCCATTCGGCCGAACGGGCCCGCGGCGAGTTGATGCGCTTTATCAGCTCGGCCCATGCCCAGGGGCTCCGCACCGTGCTCGTCATCACCGGTAAGGGGGAATCGCCTTATGCCCGGCATACCCTGCATGGCGCTGATCATTTCCACACCCCCGAACGCCAGGGACGCCTGCGCCGCCTGATCCCGGAATGGCTGGAAGAGGCGAGCTTGCGGGCCTATGTGTCCGGTTACCAGCCGGCCCATCCGCGCCATGGCGGCGGCGGGGCGTTCTATGTGCGCTTGCGGCGGAACAGGCGGTGAGCTCGTGACCCCGTTCGGCAAGAAAATGCGCCAGTTGCGCAAGCGCCAGGGGGTAACCCAGAAGCAGATGGCCGAAGCTCTGGGTGTTTCCAGCGCCTATCTGTCAGCCCTGGAACATGGCAACCGCAGCCGGCCGAGCTGGTATCTGGTGCAAGGCATCAACCAGTTCTTCAACCTGATCTGGGACGAGGCGGAAGAGATTGAGCGATTGGCCAACCTCTCCCACCCGCGGGTGGCTATAGACACCAGCGAGCTGAGCGCTGACGCGACCGAGCTTGCTAACCTGCTCTCAAGCAAGTTCTCCAGTTTGGATGACAGGCAAATCCGGACCATCCGCGCCGTTTTGACCGGAGAGGAGGAAGAGCCGTCAGAGGATGAACTTTGAAAGATCGGCGTTTTTCGCCAGATCGCCCAGGTTCTCCTCCACATAAGCTTCATCGATCTTGAGTTTCTCACCCGGACGGTCCGTTGCCGTGAACGATATCTCGTCCAAGACCCGCTCCATCACGGTTTGCAAGCGCCGCGCGCCGATATTCTCCACGGTAGAGTTGATGTCAGCGGCAATGGTTGCCAGCGCCTCTATGCCGTCTTCAGTGAACTCCAGGTGCACGTCCTCGGTGCCCATCAGGGCCACGTACTGCTTGATGAGACTTGCTTCAGGCTCGGTGAGAATGCGGCGGAAATCCTCTTTGGTGAGGGCGCGCAGCTCAACCCGGATGGGCAGACGACCTTGCAGCTCAGGCAGGAGATCGGACGGCTTGGCCAGATGGAAGGCCCCTGAGGCGATGAAGAGGATATGGTCTGTGTTGACCGATCCATGCTTGGTGGAGACCACGGTTCCCTCAATCAACGGCAACAGATCGCGTTGCACGCCTTCCCGGCTCACATCGCCGCCGGTGCGCTCAGAGCGGGCACAGATTTTGTCGATCTCATCAAGGAAAACGATGCCGTTATTCTCAACCAGATCGATGGCTTCCTGAACGATCTGGTCATTGTCCAAGAGCTTGTCGGATTCATCCTGCAGCAAAATCTCGTACGAATCCTTTACCGAAAGCCGGCGCGTCTTGGTGCGCCCTCCCATGGCTTTACCGAGGATGTCGTTGAGATTGATCATCCCCACCGAGGCGCCCGGCATGCCGGGGATTTCAAACTCACCCATGCCGCCAGACGTATCGGAGACTTCAACTTCGATCTCCTTGTCATCCATCTGTCCCTCACGCAGCTTTTTGCGGAACGACTGGCGGGTCTTGTCCGATGCCCCCTCGCCCACCAGCGCATCAAGCACCCGCTCTTCAGCGTTCACATGGGCTGCGGCCTGAACTTCTTTGCTTTTCAGGGACTTCACCAACAAGATGCCTGCTTCTACCAGGTCACGGATCATCTGCTCCACGTCCCGGCCCACATAACCCACCTCGGTGAACTTGGTGGCCTCCACCTTGATAAATGGCGCATTGGCGAGCTTGGCCAGGCGCCGGGAGATCTCCGTCTTGCCGACGCCCGTGGGGCCGATCATCAGGATGTTCTTGGGCAACACCTCTTCGCGCAAGCCTTCGTCCAGCTGCTTGCGGCGCCAGCGGTTGCGCAAGGCGATGGCCACGGCGCGCTTGGCGTCCTTCTGGCCGATGATAAAGCGGTCAAGCTCGGAAACGATCTCTCGGGGCGAAAAATCAGTCATAAGTCCTCAAGGGGTTGCGTCTACAAAGTCTATCTTGTTTCTGCGTCAAGGGTCTCGACAACCAGGCTGGCGTTGGTGAAAACGCAGATATCAGCCGCGATGTCCATGGATTTTCGGGCGATCGTCTCTGCATCCGCATCCGAATCGATCAGGGCCTTGGCAGCGGCCAGAGCATAGTTGCCGCCGGATCCGATGGCGGCAAGGCCATCTTCAGGCTCCAGGACGTCGCCGGTGCCCGTCAGCACCAGCGTCACGGATTTGTCAGCCACAATCATCATGGCTTCCAGGCGACGCAGGAACCTGTCTGTGCGCCAATCCTTGGCCAGTTCCACGCACGCGCGGGTCAATTGCTGGGGATATTGCTCCAGCTTGGCCTCAAGGCGCTCCAGAAGCGTGAAGGCATCCGCCGTTGCTCCGGCAAAGCCAGCGATCACGCTGCCCTCGCCGAGGGGACGCACTTTGCGGGCGTTGGCCTTGATCACCGTATTGCCCAGGCTCACCTGACCATCGCCGGCCACCACGACCTTGCCGGCCTTGCGCACGGTGACAATGGTGGTGCCATGCCAGGCGCTTGCATCAAAGGGATTGTCTGAAGTCACGAGGGCGGTTTCCTTAAAGCCAATGGATATGCTCACAGTGATTTAATCAAACTCGCGCACAATGCAATGCGTAACCGGAATTGCCGTTACTCTGGCGCATTCCGGTTCGGGCTGTTACAAGCCCCGACTTGAACGAAGGAGCCAGCATAATGCGCACGGCAAAGCTGACGCGTGAGACAAAGGAAACAAAGATCCAGGTGGAGGTTAACCTGGACGGGACCGGGGCGTATGACGTCGCAACCGGTATCGGGTTCCTGGATCATATGCTGGAGCAGTTGAGCCGGCACGCGCTGATGGACCTGAAGCTGCGTGCTGAGGGTGATCTGCACATCGATATGCACCACACCACCGAAGACAGCGGCATTGCCGTTGGCCAGGCCGTTGCCGAAGCATTGGGCGACAAAAAGGGTATCCGCCGCTATGGCAGCCAGCTCTTGCCCATGGATGAGACATTGACCCGGGTGGCGCTGGATTTTTCCGGCCGTCCCTTCCTGGTGTGGCAAGTGGGCTTCTCCCGCCCTAAACTGGGCGAGATGGACACAGAGCTGTTCCGCGAGTGGTTTCAAGCCTTTGCGCAGAATGCAGGCCTCACCCTGCACGTGGAATGCCTGCATGGGGAAAACAATCACCATATCGCCGAAACCTGCTTTAAGGCCCTGGCAAGGGCCCTGCGCGAGGCGGTGGAAATTGACCCGCGCAGCGCAGAAGCTGTTCCCTCAACGAAGGGTGTGCTGTAAGAACAGCCTCTGAACGTGCTGTTTGAAACGCAAGGTCTTAGACGAGCCTGGCTCCATGAAAACCTATGCCATCTATCATCCCTCCGGCACACCGTCCGGAACCCTAAGCGATCCGGACAAAGCGGTGTTCGTCAAGGAGGGTCCTGCCTGGCCTGCCTTGTTCTTTCCCGTTCTTTGGGCCTTGTGGAACAAGCTTTGGATCGTCACCGGCGGTATTGTCGTGCTCCAACTGGCGGTGGCCGGGTTGGGCTCTGCCCTTGCGCTGCCCGGCAGCACCATGATCCCCATCTCGATCCTGGTAAATCTGTTGATTGCCCTGGAGGGCAACGAGCTGCGCCGCTGGAGCTTGGAGCGCAATGGTTTCGGCCTGTCCGGGCTGGTGACCGCGCCGTCTCCTTATGAGGCTGAATTGATGTTCTTCGAGCGCCTGTTGATCGAAAAGCCCGCCGAGCCCCGGAGCCCAAGCCCCGTGCCGCCTGCCCTGCGGCTTGCCAGCAGCCCTGCCGACAACAGCCTGTTTCCGGCAGCTGGAGGCTGAACGTGAACGTCGCCATTGTGGATTACGGTTCAGGCAACCTGCACTCAGCGTCCAAGGCTTTTGAGCGGGCGGCGCGCGAACGCGGACTATCTGCAAATATCCAAGTCACCCCTGATCCGGACGTGGTGCGCCACGCTGAGCGCATTGTTCTTCCCGGCGTGGGCGCCTTTGCCGATTGCCGCGACGGCCTGAAAGCGGTGGACGGCATGTGGGAGGTGCTGGAAGACGAGGTGCAGGGACGCGGCAAACCATTCCTGGGCATCTGTGTCGGCATGCAGCTTCTGGCCGACCGGGGTCTTGAGTTTGCCACAACCGAAGGCTTTGGCTGGATTGGCGGGGATGTGGCCAAGATTGAGCCGGACGATGAGGCCTGCAAAATCCCGCACATGGGCTGGAACACGATTGAGAAAGTGCGCGAACACCCGGTGCTGGAAGGCATTGAAACGGGCGAAAAGGGCGCCCATGCCTATTTCGTGCACTCGTTTCACTTAAAGCCCAGCGATAAGACCGACGTTGTGGCCTATGCGGATTATGGTGGGCCGGTAACCGCCCTGGTGGCCAAAGACAATATCGTCGCTACGCAATTCCACCCGGAAAAGAGCCAGACGCTTGGCCTTGCGCTGATTGCAAACTTTTTGAGCTGGGCGCCATGATCCTGTTTCCTGCGATTGATTTGAAGGACGGGCAATGCGTGCGCCTGGAGTTGGGGGACATGGACAAGGCCACCGTCTTTAACGACGATGCGGGCGCGCAAGCTTCTGCCTTTCAACGCCAGGGCTTTGAGTGGCTGCACATTGTGGACCTCAATGGCGCGTTTGAGGGGAAGCCGGTGAACGCCCCTGCCGTGGAGGCCATTCTGGCCAACATCACCATCCCGGCCCAGCTGGGCGGCGGGATCCGGGACCTCGCCACCATCGCCAGGTGGCTCGAGCGCGGCATTCGCCGGGTCATCCTTGGCACCGTCGCCGTGCGCGATCCTGATCTGGTGCGCGAAGCCTGCAAAGCCTTCCCGGGCCAAGTGGCTGTTGGGATCGACGCCAAGGGCGGCAAGGTTGCCGTGGAAGGCTGGGCGGAAACTTCTGAGCTCAGCGCCATCGACCTGGCGCGCCAGTTTGAGGACGCCGGCGTTTCGGCCATCATTTTCACCGATATTGACCGGGACGGCGTGTTGAAAGGTCTCAACATCCCTTCAACCCTTGCCCTTGCCGAAGCCGTCTCGATCCCGGTGATCGCTTCAGGCGGCCTTGCCTCCCTTGCCGATATTGAACGGCTTGTGGAGCCGGACTGCGCCAAACTTGAGGGGGCGATCTCCGGGCGCGCGCTTTACGACGGACGGCTGGATCCTGGCGAAGCCCTGTCGCTGATCGCTGCAAGCCGGGGGATGGTCTGATGTTGAAGGCACGTATCATCCCGTGCCTGGATGTAAAGGACGGCCGCGTGGTCAAGGGCGTGAATTTCGTGGACCTGCGCGATGCGGGCGATCCGGTGGATGCCGCCAAGGCTTACGACGCCGCCGGCGCAGATGAGCTTTGTTTTCTCGATATCACGGCCAGTCATGAAGACCGGGATGTGATTTTTGATGTGGTTACAAAAACCGCCGAGCACTGCTTCATGCCGCTGACCGTCGGCGGCGGCGTCCGGTCAACTGATGATGTTCGCAAGCTGCTTCTGGCGGGCGCCGATAAGGTGTCGATCAACACCGCTGCGGTCCGTAATCCTGAACTGGTGAAAGACGCCGCGATAAAGTTCGGTGCGCAATGTATCGTCGTAGCCATTGATGCAAAACGGGTTTCCGGTGACGGAGAGCCGCTGCGCTGGGAGATCTTTACCCATGGCGGCCGCGAGCCCACCGGGATTGATGCCATCGAATATGCCCGCAAAGTGGTGGCACTGGGCGCAGGGGAAATCCTGCTCACCTCCATGGACCGGGACGGTACCGGCGAAGGGTTCGACATTGCCTTAACCCGGGCAATCTGCGATGCGGTGAATGTGCCGGTGATTGCTTCAGGCGGCGTGGGCACGCTCGATCATATGGTGGATGGCATCCGCGATGGCGGGGCGACAGCGGTCTTGGCCGCTTCAATCTTCCATTTCGGCACCTTCACAATCGGCGAAACCAAGGCCCATATGGCGGCTGCCGGCATACCGGTGCGTGTGACGTAAGTCTTAGGGGCATCGGGGCGCAGGCTCTGGTAGTGTGTGAGTTAAGGAAAGGAGTATCGCGGGATGGCCCTTGCGCACGAAGACAAGCTGAACGTGCTTGCAGATCTTGCGGCCACCATTGCTGCGCGCAAAACGGCCGCGGCCGACACCTCCTACACCGCCTCTCTTCTGGCCGGCGGCATCGAGAAATGCGCCAAGAAGTTCGGTGAAGAAGCGGTGGAACTGCTCTTGGCCGCGCCGGCGGGAGACACGGCCCACAGCGCCGCAGAAGCAGCCGATGTGCTCTATCACCTCTTGGTTCTGCTGGAGGCCTCTGAGGTGTCGTTCGACGAGGTGCTGGACACTCTGGCAGCGCGGCAAGGCATGAGCGGCCATGCTGAAAAGGCGGCGCGTTCTTCCTGATACGGCACGACCCATGGACACCCGGCCCCACACCTCTGACCTTTCCCCTTACCGCAGCTTCACGCGCCAGCAATGGGCCAAGCTGCGCGCCGACACGCCTATGACGTTGTCGGAAGAGGAAGTATCAGAGCTTTCCGGCATCAGCGTTCAGGTGTCTTTGGACGAAGTTGCAGAAATCTATCTGCCTCTGTCACGGCTGCTCAGCTTCTACGTGGAGGCAACCCAGGAACTCTTCCGCCACACCCAGAAGTTTCTGGGCGGGCTCAGCGGCAAAGTCCCTTACATTATTGGAATGGGCGGCTCGGTGGCCGTCGGCAAAAGCACAACAGCCCGCATTCTGCGCAAACTGCTGGCCCGCTGGCCCAATCACCCCAAGGTGGATCTTCTCACCACAGACGGTTTCCTCCACCCCAACGCGGTGCTTGAAGAGCGCGGCATCATGAACCGCAAGGGCTTTCCGGAAAGCTACAATGTGAGCCACTTGCTGCGCGTGCTCAGCGATATCAAGGCCGGACACCGCTATGTGGAAGCTCCGGTCTATTCGCACCTGCACTACGACGTCTCACCGGTTGAGACCGTGCGCTTCGACCAGCCGGATATTCTCATCGTTGAGGGCATTAACGTGCTTCAAGTGGGCACGCCGCCGGCAGACGGTGAGGCCATTCCGTTTGTCTCTGATTTCTTCGATTTTTCCGTCTATATCGACGCGGATGCAGAGGTTCTGCGTGATTGGTACGTGGAGCGCTTCTTCCGCCTGCGCGAGACCGCGTTCCAAGACCCTGAATCCTACTTCCACCGCTATGGCTCGCTGAGCGATGCGGAAACTCAGGCAACCGCAAACCGGATCTGGGACACCATCAACCTGATCAACCTGCGCGAAAACGTACAGCCAACCCGCCACCGGGCCGATCTGGTGCTCTTCAAGGGGGCCAATCATGACGTTGAAGAGGTTCTGCTGCGCAAGATATAAGCGGCTCAATTGCACACAAAGGCTTGAACACTTATGGACATTGCACTCTCTCCCATGGAATTTGCCCGCCGCGCCCGCCGGCTCTACGCAGACCGCGAAGCTGT
>JBCDDQ010000159.1:0-11060 GCA_039180225.1 Pseudomonadota bacterium | reverse complement strand
GCGCCGGAACAGGCTTGTTTGGCGCTGCCCTGCGATGCAACCGCATCGAAGATCCGGCTGAGGGCCTGTGGCTCAGGCAGCGCCGGATCAATTCGCAGATCAAGGTCGTTCGCCCACTCGGCCACCGACGGCTCGTGAAAATAGGATGCCGGTTTGCCCGCAATCTCAGTCGCCGCCAATAGCTTGCACAGGAGCGTACTGCCACTGCGCGGCGACGTGCAGATCACATAAGCATCAAAGGCCGCCATGTTGCTCCAAAAAACGGATCAATGCACCGCCTCAATGGCCAGCGCGATACCCTGCCCTCCGCCAATACACATGGTCACCAAGCCATAGCGGCCGCCCGTGCGATGGAGTTCCGAAATCGCCTTAACCGCCAGAATGGCACCGGTGGCCCCAACCGGGTGACCCAGCGCAATCGCTCCACCATTGGGGTTCACCTTAGCGCTGTCCAGCCCCAACTCCTTGGAGACCGCGCACGCCTGGGCAGCGAAAGCCTCGTTGGATTCGATCACATCAAAATCGTCCTTCGACAGCCCGGTCCGCTTTAAGAGAGTGCGCACCGCCGGGATTGGACCCACGCCCATCTCGGACGGCTCAACACCCGCATGAGCGTAGCCTAAAAGCTTGGCCACCGGCTTACGTCCGGCTTTGTCGGCAGCCTCCGCCTCCATCAGGACCAGAGCTGCAGCCCCGTCATTGATGCCGGAGGAGTTGCCTGCCGTCACCGAACCTTCCTTGTCGAACACCGGACGCAGTCCACCCAAGGCATCCGCGGTGGCATCGTGGCGCACGTGTTCATCCGTATCGAACATCACCATGTCCCGCTTTACCTTCACTTCGATAGGCAGGATCTGATCCTTAAAGCGCCCCTGTGCGATAGCCGTCGCGGCGCGTTGCTGGCTTTGCAGGGCAAACTCGTCCTGGTCCTGCCGGCTGATCTGCCATTTGCGCGCAACGTTCTCAGCGGTGTTGCCCATATGGCCGTGGCCGAACGGATCATGCAGCGCACCCAGCATCATATCCACCACCTTGGCATCTCCCATCTTGACCCCGAAGCGCGCGTTGAGCGATGCATAGGGCGCCCGTGTCATCGATTCCGCCCCGCCGGCAATAGCCACATCCGCATCGCCCAGCATCACCGTTTGCGCTGCGGAGACAATGGCCTGGGCTCCCGACCCGCAGAGCCGGTTACATGTGAGGGCGGGTGTTTCAATGGGCAGGCCGGCATCGATCATTGCCACCCGCGACAGATACATATCCCGCGGCTCGGTGTGGATCACATTACCGAACACCACGTGACCGACCTCTTCGGGCGCCGTCTCAGCCCGGTTGAGCGCTTCGGTGATCACTGCCGTTCCCATGGCCGTGGGGCTTGTGTCCTTCAGAGCCCCCCCAAACGTTCCAATTGCTGTGCGAACCCCAGACAGAAAAACAACCTCGCGCGCCATTATGATGCTCCTTGATGTAGCAGTGGACTAACTCGCCAGATGATTTACCAGCCCGGGAGGCAAACTCAAGTGAACTTATGGCTCAACCGGCAGGCGCATGGCGGTATAGGCTAGGCGCTTCTTGCGTTTCTTGGAGGATTTGCTGATCCACGATTCCAAAAGCGCTCTCACGTCCTTGATCTTGGTGAAGGGCTCTTTGTTGAAATTGTGCCGGATCCCAGTGCGCCGTTTGGAGCCATCGCACAGGGCGACCACGGTCTCCTCGCCGGCATTCTCCAAGGTCAGTTGGAACGGCGCCGAACCGCTCGGCACGCGCACTTCGCGGTCCCCGTCTATGGTGGGGTGGGAGCGGAACTTGTTTGGGAACACAACGGTCCCGGAGCCGTCACTGTTGGCCAAGATGACCGTCAGCGTGCATTCGTTGAAGGTTTGGATGGAGAAGGCGACCTGATCGCCTCGCCGATAGCGGGATTTGTTGGACACCATGGAGAGCTTGAACGCACCGGTATCGCGCTCATCGTTGGGTGAACGCCGCGGCACGCCGCTGCGGAAGCCAATGAGGCGGCCGACGGATTTGGCCCTGAGCGGTGCGTAGTCGGTAGTAATGCGCACAATGGCCGCGAACTTGGCCTCAAAGGTCAGCCGCGGCATCCCACGCTGGGCAATCACCCGGCCTGTGTTGAACGATTTCAAACCCTTGTCAGCCATGGTTTGATTGAAGACCTCAGTCGTCACGCCCAAATCGGCTGCTGCGGTTTGAAGGTCCACCAACCGCGCTTCGTAGTGATCAGCCAGAGCCCGGATCGGCTCCTTGGGCCCGGCCGTCACCAACCCGGCGCGCTCATACGCATCCGCATAGAAGGCATCGTCACGGCCGCGCAGGAAGTTCATGTAGTCGTGGCGCGGATAGAGCTTGCGCACCGTGTCTTGCAATTTCGGTGAAAACTCAGAATTGCCGTTCACATGTGCCCTGATCCGGTCCGGCACAAACTGCAGCGGCGCAAAGTTGCACTCCGGACAGTAGTAGCCACTTGAGGTTCGCCAATCGGATCGATCGAAGGTTTTCAAGCGCACGCCATTGATGCGCCCGCCGCTGGCATTGTGGATGAACCAAGCCCTTAAGCCGTTGGGCAAGCTGAACTGGATCGTCCCGCCAATCGAGCTGAAAAGGTTCTTGCCGCCCGGCCCCAAGGGAAAATCGAACAGATTGCTGCGTTTCTCCAGACCCGCAAACTCGTAGGTCTGCCAGTAAACACCATCTTCGCGGGCGTGACGCTCAAGCACCCGGCTAGCGCTTTGCACCCCGTAAAGCTGAAAGCCTGTGCGGGCAACCTTCGCCTCTTTTTTGGCCGGCATCCTCAGCTTCTTGCGCAATCCCGCAAGCGACTTTGGCATCCCTAAGATGGAGTAGTACGTGGCCGGGCGAGAGGCTGCGAAGGCAAACCAGTCCGCCCGCACATAAGGCATGATGCTGCGCGAAGTGTTCCAGATCTTCTTGTGCCGCTTTGCGTCGGTCTGCACTGAGTATGGGTAGGACAGAAGGATCTTCTGCCAGGTCTTGTCCGTCCACCCAAGGTCGTTCTGGTGGAACCGCATCACTAGGTTTTCAGGACCAATCAGAGCCGGAGAGATGGCCTTGGGTGTCCAGGTCAGACTGTTCAGCAGCTTGACAGCCGCATTCTTGTGAGCAGCGAGATCTGCATCACTGACGCAGGCATTATAAAGATTGGCAAACGTAAGGTAACGCGTGCCGTCAGCCTTTTCGCGTGGCATGGCTTTCAAGTCCGCCTCGATGGCTTCGGCAACCACATCCAGGTTGATCACCTCGCGCCCGCAGGTCTTCGGTGCGTCGAGGAGCTTCACCACGTCGATCAGGCCTTCGATGGGATCGGGCGCGGCAGGCTTGTCTGGCATCTCATCGGTTTCATCCGCTTTTGTCGCTGCCAGTTTTGGCGCGGCCGGCACGGTTCCTGTCTGTTTGGGGTCAGGCTCCACCGGCACCGGGCTTGTTTCGGCCTTTTGCTTTAGCTCTTGCGTGGTGTCACCTGCCTCTGCGCCGAACTTCACTTTGATGCGCGAAATCCCATCCTGGGCGGCCAGCAAGGTTGCCCCGCTGACGCAGAAATACCCCAATAGCACGGCCCAACGGCCGGCACTGGCAAAGCGATTAAGGTTGACTCTCATTGCGCGCGCCTTGTCCCTTAAGGTCAGTTGGCTTTCTTCTTTTTCCAGCTGCTGGGGTGGGCTGGAATAGTCTTCAGATAAGCGGCCATCGCATCGCGGTCCTCTGTGGTCAGCTTGGCCATGTTTTCCTGTACCGCCACCATGGTGCCGCCAAAACTGTCATAGTCTGGCATGAAACCTGATTCCAGCGAGTACGCAATATCCGTCTCGCTCCAGCTCTTCAAGCCGTCCTCGTGGGGTGTCAGGTTCGGAATGACACCCTTCCCCTCCGGTGATGGCCCACCAGCAAGAAGCAGGCCGGTATTGGGCCCGCCAATGGCGTTTCTTGGTGTGTGGCATTCCCCGCAATGGGCCGGGCCATTGACCAGGTATGCGCCACGGTTGATCTGCGCGCTGGCGTTCGGATCCGGTTTGAACGGCTCATAATCCATAAACAGCGTTTTCCAGAGGCCCAGACCGCGTCTTAGACGGAACGGCAAAGGCAGATCGTGCTCGGGTGCGTCCCCGGCAACCGGGGGAAGCGTGTCCATATAGGCCTTCAGGTCCACCACATCGCTCACCTTCATGCGCTGATACGACATGAACGGGAAAGAGGGATAATAATGGCTGCCGTCCGGTGACACACCGCGCATCACAGCATTGACGAACTGCGCTGTGGTCCACCCGCCAATGCCATGCTTGGGATCGGGCGAAACATTGGGGGCATAGAAAGTGCCGAACGGTGTCTTGAACTCATGGCCGCCCGCAAGCTTCAGCTTGTCGTCGCCCTTGGCGCCGGGCGCTGCGTGGCACGACGCGCAGCCTGAAGCATAAAACATGTATTCCCCGCGCTTCACATCTCCTGAGAGGCTGGCAATGGCCGCTTCGGCAATTGTTTTAGGTTGGGTCAGGAAGAAAAACACAGCCAATCCAATCACGGCCAAGATTCCGCAGGCAATTATCAATCGGCGTAACATGTTCT
This sequence comes from Pseudomonadota bacterium, assembly GCA_039180225.1. Classification (GTDB taxonomy): domain Bacteria; phylum Pseudomonadota; class Alphaproteobacteria; order Rhizobiales; family CAJQND01; genus JAAEUE01. The sequence continues at coordinate 6,464 of JBCDDQ010000159.1, read as the reverse complement.
ATCCTTCGTGGCCCCACCTGATGCCTCACTAATAGCAAAGCCTGCGCAGGCATCAAGACTGAAGCGCAACCGATTCTGAAAGCGGCGCAATGCGCGCACTCGCAAGATGGGGCAAACCAGCGCTACGATGAAAATTTCTCCCATTTACAGATCGCTTGTATTGCCGCAAGAGACGCCGGTTAAACGTGTCACGAAGGCGCCTCAGCACAACCTGATCGTCTTCAAGCCAATCGGGGTTCTCCCATGAAGATCGCAGACTGCAAGACCTGGGTTGTGGGCAATCCGCCGCCTCATTTCGGCGGGCGCTACTTTATCTTTGTCAAGCTCACCACGGACAACGGCATTGAAGGCTTCGGAGAGGTATACGCCGCCACATTCAGCCCCCACGTGATCGCTGGGATGGTTGAGGATGTGTTCGCCCGCCATGTGGAGGGCTGCGATCCCTTCCATATTGAGCAAATGTGGCGCCGGGTCTATGGCAGTGGCTACACGCTGAGGCCCGATGTCTCGCTGATGGGTGTGTTGTCCGGCCTGGAAACCGCCTGCTGGGACATTGTGGGCAAGGCCGTCGACAAGCCGGTTTACGAGCTTCTGGGGGGCAAGGTGCGCGAGCGTATCCGATCCTACACCTACATTTACCCCAAGCAGGGCAGCGCTTATGGCGACGATGACGAGACCGGCGAGGTCTACTCCAACCCGGATCTTGCCGCAGAACGGGCCCTGGAGTACGTCAACCAGGGCTTCACCGCGCTGAAGTTCGATCCTGCCGGTCCCTACACGGTTTATGACGGGGGCATGCCCACCATGGAGGAGCTGGACCGTTCTGAGCGCTTCGTGCGCCAGATCCGCGAGGCCGTGGGCACCAAGGCAGACATGCTGTTCGGCACCCATGGCCAGTTTACCGCAGCCGGCGCCATTCGCCTTGCCAAGCGGCTGGAGCCCTATGACCCGCTGTGGCTGGAAGAACCCACGCCCCCGGAAAACCCCAAGGAGATGGCCCGGGTTGCCAGACAAACCTCCATCCCGGTGGCCACGGGCGAACGCCTGTGCACCAAGTGGGAGTTTGCCCGGGTTCTGGAACACCAGGCCGCAGCGATCCTGCAAATGGCCCTCGGCCGGGTGGGCGGCCTCTTGGAAGGCAAGAAGATCGCCGGCATGGCCGAAACCTATTACGCCCAATTGGCCCCGCATCTCTATTGCGGCCCCATTGAAGGGGCAGCCAACGCCCAGCTTGCCACTTGCACACCAAACTTTCTGATCTTGGAGAGCATTGAACAGTGGGGCGGGTTCCACGCGGAGATCCTCAAAAAGCCAATGACCTGGGAAGACGGCTACGTGATCCCGCCCACCGAACCAGGCATCGGGGTTGAGCTCAACGAAGAGGTGGCTGAAGCCCATCCTTATGACGGCACTCAACTGCATCTTGAAATGGGACCTGATCCCGTTCGCTAGGAGACTTAAGACCCATGAAAGTTGGATTTATCGGCCTCGGTAATGTGGGCGGCAAACTGGCCGGCAGCGTACTGCGCAACGGCTTTGATCTCAGCGTCCGCGATCTCGACAAGGTCGCCGCTCAGAAGTTTCTCGACGGCGGGGCCCATTGGGCCAACAGCCCGAAGGAGATGGCAGAGGCCTGCGATCTTATTATCACCTGCCTGCCTTCCCCCGCCGCCAGCGCGGCAGTGATGGAGGCAGAGGACGGCATATTGGCCGGCCTCCGGGAGGGCAAGATCTGGGCGGAGATGAGCACCACAGACGAAGCGGAAGTCAAACGCCTGGGCGAACTGGTCAAGGCCAAGGGCGCAGAGCCCGTGGACTGCCCGGTCTCCGGCGGCTGTCACCGCGCCGCCACCGGCAACATTGCCATCTTCGCAGGCTGCGAGCGGGCAACGTTCGAGCGCATGCTTCCCGTCCTCACCGCCATGGGCCGGCGCATTCTGCACACCGGAGACCTTGGCTCAGCCTCCATCTTGAAGGTGGTCACCAACTATCTCGCCACGGCAAATCTGGTCACCTGCTGCGAAGCACTTATGGTGTCGAAGCAGGCCGGCATGGACCTGAACGTGGCGTTCGAGGCGATGCGCATTTCCTCAGGCAACTCATTTGTGCACGAAACCGAAAGCCAGGTGATCCTGAACGGCAGCCGCGACATCAACTTCACCATGGATCTGGTGCGCAAAGATATCGGCCTGTTTCAGGCCGTCGCAGACCGGGCCAATGTGCCGCTGGAAGTCTCCCCCCTGTTGATTGACATCTTCAACGATGGCATCGCCCGCTATGGCGAGCGCGAATGGTCGCCGAACATCATCAAACGCCTGGAAGAGGCGTGTGGCGCGGACATTCTAGCTCCCGGATTCCCGGCCGAAATTGTGGATGACGAGCCGGAAGAGCGGGGCTACGAGGTGAATGTACACCGGTCCTGAGGGGACAGTTCAGCTTGTTGATATCTTAAACATATTGGCAAATGTTCACGTTTTGATCTTTACCTGACAGCGAATCGGACTATTCTGGGCGGTTATGAATATGTCCCAGCCATTGATCACGATCGGCCACATGGTCATCACCGTCGGCGAAGCCCTGCTGCTTGGTGCGGCGGGGTTTGGGGTGTTGCTGGTCACCATTGTGGTCCTGCTGTGGCGGGCAGCAAGCAACCGCCAGGTGAGCGACACCGACGCCAAGCGGCGCGAGGCTGAATTGCAAAACCAACTCGCCGAGATGACCGGCAGGCTGCACACGTTTATGCAGGCCACCGCAAACCGGGATGCTCACCTGGCGCAAAATCTCAATGAGCGCCTGGATGGGGTAACCTTTAAGCTCGGCCAGAATCTGCACGAAAACAACGAGCGCACCGGCGAGCACTTGCGCATCCTGCATGAGCGCCTGGCGGTCATAGACACGGCCCAGAGAAACCTCACCGAACTCTCCACCCAAATGGTGGGCTTGCAGGATATTCTTGCCAACAAGCAGACCCGAGGTGCCTTTGGCCAGGCCCAGATGGAAGCGGTGATCGCGGACAGGCTGCCGGCCAGCGCCTATGCGTTCCAGCCCACCCTGTCAAACGGCTCACGGCCCGACTGCGTCGTAAAAATGCCGGACGGCGGCCTCGACATCGTGATAGACGCCAAGTTCCCGCTTGAGGCGTTCACATCGTTCCGTGAAGCAAAGGACCCGCAGGATACCAAGCTGGCCAGCCAGCAGCTGCGCGGTGACATGGGCAAACATATCAAGGACATTTCGGAAAAATATCTGATCCCTGGCGAGACTCAGGAAACCGCCCTGATGTTCGTGCCCTCAGAATCCATCTATGCTGACTTGCACGAGCAGTTCGACGATGTGGTGCAAAAGGCCTACCGCGCCCGGGTGATGATCGTCTCGCCCACCATGCTCATGTTGGCCGTGCAAACACTGCAAACCCTGTTCCGCGACAGCCAGATGCGCGAACAGGCGGGCCTCATTCAGCAAGAAGTGGGGCGCATGATGGATGACGTGCACCGCCTGCGCGACCGGGTGCTGGCGCTGCAAAAGCACTTCGGCATGGCCAACAAGGATATCGATTTGATCCTGACATCGTCCGACAAGGTGACCAAACGCGCGCTCAAGATAGGGCAGGTGGAGCTCGAGGATGCCAGCGCTGAGGATCACACCACGCAGGCGGCCCCAGCCGAGCCGGCCCCAAAGCTGGTTTCAGGCGGCCGCAGCTAGCTGCTGATCACATCCACGTCGCGCAGAACCCGCTCAATCTGGTTCAGAACCAAATAGAGCTCCCGGCTGGAAGAGAGATTGCCAGGCACGATCAGCCGCTCATAGGACACCCAGACCCGGTCCTGCCCCATGTCCACCGGCCTGGACCTCACGAACTCAATCACCGGCTGGCGTGTCTCGCGCACCTGCAGATACCCATGACTGTCATGCACAAGATCGTTGACGATCTTGCCTCCGAACAGGCGCGCAAAGTCGCTCTCCGGCCCAATACATAGGACCGGTGGGGGCCAGTCACGCCCATTGTCGGCACAAATCTGTAAGGCCGGAAACAGCGCATTCAGCACTTTGTCATGCCGCCTGATACGCCCAGAGCTTTCTGCCCACCAATTGAGGCCTGAGATCAAGAGTTTTGAGCGGACCTGATGCGGCTGAAGGCTCTTAACCTGGACAGGAGAGCGCTTAAGCATCGGCGCGGTCCCTTGGGGTGCCCCGCCAGGATGTCTGTCGTGTCTTGCACATGTCCTGCAACGCTCCCTTACGCATTTCCTTCAACTTGGTTGGGCGGAGTATTGCAGAGCCGGTGGGTGGAGATCACTCGCCAAGACCCCATGCGCAAGAGTGCATGGAGCAAGGGACATATCAATTAGGAACAATTTGAGAAAATCTATTAACCATAAGCGCTTAATGCCGGGCGTTAGGTTTTTTTAAGCTGGCGCACTTGACATAAATGCGCTTTATCCCTACATCCCCGGCTGCTATTAGCACTCACTAAATAAGAGTGCTAATACGGATATCCACGCGGACGGGGCGCTTGGGGCGCAACACCCGCAAAGACTTGAAAACCTTAGAGAAAACAGACTAACACTTCGAGGAGTAATCGAGAGATGAAATTTCGTCCTCTCCATGATCGTGTGTTGGTTCGCCGTGTTGAAGAAGACACGAAGACGGCGGGCGGCATCATCATTCCAGACACTGCGCAAGAAAAGCCTATGGAAGGCGAAATCATTTCCGCTGGCGCTGGCGCCAAAGCTGAAGACGGCTCGGTAACCCCGCTCGACGTCAAAGCTGGTGACCGTGTCCTGTTCGGCAAATGGTCCGGCACGGAAGTCAAGATCAACGGCGACGATCTGTTGATCATGAAGGAATCCGACATCATGGGCGTCATCGAAAAGTAATTGCAATCCCGGCCTTAGCGCTGGGTTTTTTCGTATGAGCTCTGAAGAAACGAAACAAAGTGGACAGAAACAATGGCTGCTAAAGAAGTAAAATTTTCCTCCGACGCGCGCGAGAAAATGCTCCGCGGCGTCGACATCCTGGCCAATGCGGTCAAGGTGACCTTAGGTCCGAAAGGCCGTAACGTGGTTCTCGACAAATCCTTCGGCGCACCGCGCACCACCAAAGACGGTGTGACCGTTGCCAAGGAGATCGAACTGGAAGATAAGTTCGAGAACATGGGCGCACAAATGGTGCGTGAGGTTGCCTCCAAAACCAACGACATTGCTGGTGACGGCACCACAACTGCAACGGTTCTGGCGCAAGCCATCGTTCGCGAAGGCGCCAAATCGGTTGCTGCGGGCATGAACCCCATGGATCTGAAGCGCGGCGTTGAAATGGCTGTTGATGCGGCTGTAGGCGACCTGGTGAAGCGTTCCAAGAAGATCAAGTCTTCAGACGAAGTGGCACAAGTGGGCACGATCTCCTCAAACGGCGATGTTTCCATCGGCGCCATGATTGCGGAAGCCATGCAGAAAGTCGGCAACGAAGGCGTTATCACCGTTGAAGAAGCCAAGAGCCTCGACACCGAGCTCGACGTTGTGGAAGGCATGCAGTTCGACCGCGGTTACCTGTCGCCTTACTTCATCACCAACGCCGACAAAATGATCTGCGAGCTGGAAGACCCTTACATTCTCTTGCACGAGAAGAAGCTCTCCAACCTGCAGGCCATCCTTCCGATCCTGGAAAGCGTTGTTCAGTCCGGTCGTCCTCTGCTCATCATTGCTGAGGACATCGAAGGCGAAGCTCTGGCCACTCTCGTGGTCAACAAGCTGCGCGGCGGCCTGAAGGTTGCTGCTGTCAAAGCACCTGGCTTTGGCGATCGCCGCAAAGCGATGCTCGAAGATATCGCCGTGCTCACAGGCGGACAGGTCATCACTGAAGATGCCGGCCTCAGACTCGACGGCGTGGATGTCAACATGCTGGGCACTGCCCGCCGCGTCACGCTGACCAAAGACAGCACCACGCTCGTTGCCGAAGGCAACGAAGCTTCTGTGAAGGCTCGCTGTGACCAGATTCGTCGCCAGATCGACGAGTCTGACTCTAGCTACGACACAGAAAAGCTGCAAGAGCGACTGGCCAAACTCTCCGGCGGTGTAGCTGTGATCAAAGTCGGGGCAGCTACTGAGACCGAGATGAAAGATCGTAAGCTACGTCTCGAAGATGCTATCAACGCAACTAAGGCAGCTGTGGAAGAAGGCATCGTCCCTGGCGGTGGCACGACTCTGGCTCACTTAGCTCCTGGCCTGAGCGACTGGGCTCAGAGCAATCTCTCGGGCGAAGAGCTCACCGGCGCGATGATTGTTACCCGTGCACTCACAGCTCCCGTCAAGCGGATTGCTGAGAATGCGGGTCAAAACGGCGCCGTGATTGCTGAGCGCATCAAGGAGAAAGACGCCAAAGTCGGCTACAACGCAGCGAACAACGAGTTCGTCAGCATGTTCGACGCAGGCATCGTTGACCCGGCCAAGGTGACTCGCTCTGCGCTG
>JBCDDQ010000158.1:0-11213 GCA_039180225.1 Pseudomonadota bacterium | reverse complement strand
CATGAGGATCACAATCCATAATGTGCCGATTACGTTGAGGGCACCCCCCACGTGTGTGAGCGGGGGAAGGAGGCCGCGGCCGGAGCGCCAGTCGTCCCGGCTCCAAGCGCTTGGCAAAGCACTGCGCGCAGAGGCTGGTGGCCGCGTAAACATCAGTCGAGAGGCTCCGGCGGGCGACCATGATAGGCATTCTCGATGATCCGCCGTACGTGAGACCGCTCAAACGCGCGTGGGTTCCAATAGGGATTGGAAACCGCAAGATCAGCAGCACGTTCGATGCCGTCCTCCGGCATGCCGAGATCCTTCAACGCCGTCGGTGCGGAGACTGTCTTGGCGTAATTGTAAAGCCCCGTGCCGGCTGAGGCGGAGCCAAGTTGGGCAGCTATGGGCTGCAGGAGATCCGGCACAGCCACTTCGTTGAAGGCAACCGCATGCGGAAGGATGATCGCATGGGTTTCCGCGTGAGGCAGGTCGAACGTGCCGCCCAACGTGTGGCAGAGCTTGTGGTGCAAGGCCATACCCACAGAACCAAGTACGGTGCCGCACAACCAGGCCCCATAAAGGGCGTTGCGCCGTCCGGACGGGCTCTTGGGATTGACCGTTATCTCCGGCAGCGCACCGATCAGGGCTTCGATACCTTCGCGCGCTTGAAGCGAGGTAATCGGGTTGCGGTTTTGCGCATAGAGCGCCTCAGCGGCGTGTGCCAACGCATTGAGGGCGCTTGTGACGCTCATCGCCACTGGCAAACCATAGGTCAGTTCCGGATCATAAATCACCACTTCAGGAAGGATCTTCGGGTGGCTGACCGTTGTTTTGACGCCATCTTCGGTTTGCCCGAGGATTGGCGTGACTTCCGATCCGGCATAGGTTGTTGGAATGACGATTTGCGGCATATCTGTGCGGTACGCCAACGCCTTGCCAAGGCCAGTTGTTGATCCGCCACCAATGGCGATTGTGCAATCGGCGCCCGAACTCTGCAGAGCGCAGAGTGCCTCCTTGGTCACATCGGTGGGCGTGTGCATGGTGGCATTTGTGTAGGTGCCCGCGCACAGCTCGCCGATCAACTCGCCCACGCCGTGCGCTTGATCAGATTGATGCGGGGTGGAAAGCACAAGGGCCTTTGAGCAGCCCATGTCCTTTACGGCTTTCGCCGTCTTCTTAATCGCCCCGTCCTCGAAGATGATCTTTGCTGGATTGATTTGGACCTCAAAGGAAGACTGCATCATCGCACCGCTCATGAGCTCAGTCTCCCCCGCGCGGCGGTGTTCCCCGCTGCATGGCGATCTGCACGCCTCGCACCAACACGTCTAGATCCAAGCGCATCCAAGGAGCGGTTGATTGGAACTGTGCGTATAAGGTGCCATCGGGTCTGATCAAAAAGCACCCTGGCTCGCTGAACACATCCGGCTCCACCTCTTTGACTTTCCGGGAGACAAACAGACCCCACGCACGGGCTTGTTCGAGCGAAAGTCCATAACCAACAGACAGATCGCTCAAGGCCCACTGATGGTTCATCCGGCGCGCGCGATCCTCATCGTCCATGCTGACGGCAAAGGCTTCAATGCCAAGATCGGACAATTCTCTGCGCAGCGTCTGCAGCTTTTCCACCTCCGGCCGGCAGAAGCTGCAATGCACACCCCTGAAAACCACAATCAGTGTGAAGTTGTCCGGCGCTTGCTCAGAAAGGCGCCAATGACCGCCCCTGGCCAGAGGAACATCCATTTCGGGTGCGGCTGATCCGGATGAGACGCGACCCATGAGGATGCCAGTGGTCTTGGATGCAAGTTGAGTGCTCATTCTGCCGCTTCCTGGGTTTGTGAAAATGCGCCGACGCGCTGATGCCACAGATTAATGTGAAGGCTCTCGTAAAGACCGGCGAGATTGAAGGGTTCGTCGGCCATCATCGCGTCGACTTCACCGCGTCCATCACAATCGACGATTACGAGACTTCCGATCATCCGACCGTCACTCTCGTCCAGCAAAGGGCCGGAGGACACCACCTTCACCGGCGAAGCGTCCAGATAGCGACGATGCGCTTCGATGAGCTCTTCGCGCAGAGGGCTCTGCGGTTTGTCGATACCGTGAATTACATAGAGCATAAACGTCAATCCAGTGTCCGCTGACCATCGGAAAAAGTAACTTTGAGCGTGAACCCACCTTCGTTTATGAGCCAGGGCCGGACGCTGAAATCACGCGCGCCGCTGGAGTGCATGGGATCGGATTCGGCAATGGAGCGGGCCTCGGCGAGATCTCTGGCTCTAATGATCACCATGCCTTCGCCATTCCACGTTTCCTCATCATCCGCCCAAAGCGGGCCGGCGGCGAACATGATTCCGTCCTGCTCGATCTTCACCTGGAACTCCAAATGAGCTCCGATGTTATCCATCACGGGGCCAAGGCCGTTCACCGGTTTAGTGTTGATGACGTAAAGCTGCTTCTGAAGCATCTGCTGTGTCTTCTCTAAGATATCGTGTTTGGTGACGTGAGGCTCAGCCATGAGTTCATCCGTGTATAAGGTGCTGATGTGATGAAGGGAGCTTGAGCCGGAGCAGCTTTGCCGCCCAGGTCAAGCTGAGACCTTATGCGCTCCAGTCGCGCAAGGGCTTGGCGCCGTTCGCCTTCATCTTCTCAAGGAATATGGCCATCACTTCCTTGGCGGGCAAACCCTTGTCTTCGTTGAACTTGCGCCAATCTCCTGCGATGTCCGGGATGACATTCGCCCATTCGGCCCTGGCGTCATCGCTCATCTGGTTGATGGTGGCGCCTTGCTCTTTCATCTTGCCTTCAAACTTATCAGCGAGCCCAAGCAGCATTCCGCCGTGGATCTCACTGTATTCGTTGCCAAGATCGGTGAGCACCTTCTTCAGATCATCAGGAAGCCGTTTCCACTTGCGTGCGTTTATGCTCATTGCGCCTGTCACCTGACAGCCAAGGCTGACCCGATTGATATGTGGGGCAACCTCGTAAAGCTTGAACGGGAACGTGCCAGTATTGGAGATCACCGCACCATCAACAACGCCCGTCTTAATGACATTGTAGAAGCCGGGCAGGCCTTGGTTCACGGCCGCTGCGCCGGTGTCCTTTAGCCAATTGCCAACCGTGCCGGCGGCGGCAAACTTCTTGCCCTTCAAGTCGGCAATGCTGTTGATCGGCTCCTTTGAAATGATGTGGTAAGTCTCAATGCCGCTCGCGCCTAAGTATATTTGTTTCTGCCGGCCCCAAGCCCCATTCAGCTTGGTCAATTCCGCGTGCATCTCATTCATGACCTTTAACATGGTGGGCATGTCGTCGGAGACGAACGGGGCGTAGTATGTGACATTCTGAAGGGGCATCTTGGATTCTTCCCACAAGGTGCCAACCCAGCCAATGTCTGTGAGGCCTTGCTCGACGGCCTCCAGGGTCTTGTCAAACTTGTAAAGCGCGCCGCCGTAAGACTCCGTCCAGGTGACGCGTACGTCCGAGCCCATGGCTTCCAGCCGCTTGTTGGTTTCCGGTACCACATGCTTCTGCATGGTGCCGACCCAGGGGACAACGGTCGGGTGGCTTGAAGCTATCGTCAGTTTGACTTTGTTGGCAGCCCGTCCGATGCTTGGCATGCATAGGGTGCTGGCGGCGGTTGCGCCCATCAGACCGAGTGTTTGCCTGCGACTAATCTGTGTCATGTGCACCTCCCTGTGCTGACAGTGATCGGGTTTTCTGGGAGGAAGTTAGAAGCAAGTTTTGACTATGTGAAATATCAAGAGTCGATTTTCGATAACAAATTGATATATTCAGTTTTGGCAATCTGGAGAATCGGCCATGCAGCTTGATCCGAAGCATCTCATGATTTTGTCTGAAATCTACCATGCTGGCGGCTTCAGCGAAGCTGCGCTTAGCCTGGGCACAAGCCAGCCTGGTCTGTCCCGCGTGGTCAAGACACTTGAACAACGCATTGGCGAGCCCATCTTCTCCCGGTCTCGAAAGCCAATGAAGCTGACACCCATCGGCAGGCGCCTTGTGGATCAAGGCAGTGCGATCCGAACCGCGACCAAGCGTGCTACGGAGAGTGTTGACCGCATTAGGAGTGGTGATGAGGGGGAGTTGCGCATAGGGGGCACACCGTTTTTCCTGGATGGATTTGTCTCGGGTCTCATTGCCGAATTTCAGGCAGAACGACCTAACGTTACGGTGCAGTTGGTCCACGGCTATCCGAAAGACCTGATCTCACAACTGGTTGGAGACCGGCTGGATGCAGCTCTGACGCCGGTTGACATGCTCGACCCTGAAACCGGTTTGGAATTCATGCCGCTCATCCGAGGTCATAACGTGGTGGCTTGCCGGGTGGGTCATCCTTTGCGCTCGCGCAAGTCTCTGTCCCACGCTGATCTTTTAGAGTTTCCTTGGGTCGCGCCACCACCCCTAAGCCCGCTTAGCGACGATTTAAAGAACGCTCTGTCGGCTGTGGAAGGTGGGCGCATCGAAGTGGTCGCTTCAGGCGGTGGACTGGGCAGCGTCGTAAACTACGTGGTTCACAGCAACTGTCTGACGATCCTACCTCACACGGTAGTTTTCGCCCTGCGACGCCAAGGTTCGGTTTCGGCGCTTCCCGTTCCTCTCGATCACCCAAATCGTACCTTAGGTATGATCACGCCAAGCACGGGGACAATGGTTCCCGCGGTCCGCAGGCTCTCGGAGTATTTGAAGACGAGAATGGATGCCATGCTCGAGCATATCCGACAGCATGAAAAGACGTTGATGCGGAGTTCACCTGCAGTCTCAAGCCAGGTTTAGGCGGGACAGCGCAGACGCCACCCTCGTGTTCCAACGAAAGCGGCGTCCAATTGCGGCTTTATGTGACTTCGCGTTAGCTGTTCCGGCTGTCTCCGAAGGTTTGAACCGGAGACCATTGCGGGCTCACGGGCGGCGCGTGACGCAGGTCATATTTGGCGAACCCGTCCCGGCCATAGACCACCTTGCCGCCAACCACGGTCAAATCAGATTTCAGTTTTGCAATCTCGGTGTCTGTGACCGAAAAGTAATCACGGTCCAGCACAACCAGATCTGCCAGCTGCCCGGATTTGATCGCACCTTTTCGGCCTGCGTCGCCCGTGAACCATGCCGCATCGGCCGTCCAGAGGCGCAGAGCTTCTGCGCGTGTCAGGAGGTTGTCGTCCCCATACATCTGCATGCCTCCGCGGGAGAGGCCGGTGGACAACCATTGGAGCGAATACCAAGGATTGTACGACGACACCCGAGTTGAATCGGTGCCTGCGCCCACGGGCACGCCAAGGCTTAAGATCTGGCGGAAGTTGGGGGTCTTCCGCAACTTTTCTTCGCCGTAGTTCTTAATGAAATCCTCGGCTTGAAACTGCAGTCGATTTTGGATGGCGATACCGCCGCCAAGGGCTGCGATGCGCTCCAAGTTCTTCTCTGTAAACGTCTCGACATGGTCGATGAACCAGCCTTGGGTCAGACCTGCGCCTTTCGCCACATCTTCATAGACCGGCAGAAGACGATCGCCTGTTTCATTGTAAGTGATGTGCTGACGGAAAGGCCATTCTCCCTCGCCAAGCACGGTCATCACTTCGCGCTGAATATCTTCTGCATCGCTGTCAATGTCCGGGCGCTTATCGGCAAAGATCTCAAAATCGTAAGAGGCCCAGGACAAGTTTTCACCGGCGCCCACAAACTTCATCATATCGTCGCCCGTACCGGCGCGGATGGATTTGGTCCAACGCTTGTAGTCATCAAGCTCGCGTCCCTTCACTTGAGGGAACGAGTGGTAGCCGATCCGCACAGTCATCATGTCGTTCTTGTGTAGCCAGTTGAAGACCTTGTAGGGATCGGCATCAGGAAACTCCATGCCCCCGCCGCCTGCATCAGAGGCCGAGGTGAGACCAAGGCTGTTCATCTCATCCATAAAGTGGATGGACGAGTTAATCTGATCGCGAATGGTGAGCTTGGGCGCGCCTGACAGGGTCTTGTACATTAAGAGGCCTGACGGTGCCGCGAGCAGGCGGCCCGTTGGGTCATCCCCGTCCTTCTCGATGATGCCGCCGGGATATTCCAGATGACCTGGCTTGTTATAGCCGTAGTAATCGATCGCCCTGCTGTTCAGGAGAGTCAGTTTATAGAGATGGTGAATCAGAACCGGATGCTCGGGTGCAACCGCATCCAGTTCCACGACGGTGGGCAGGCGCTTTTCCTTGAACTGAAACTCCGAGAAGCCACCGGCAACACGGATGAATTGGCCTTCTGGTGTGCGGTCAGCCTGCACGCGCAAGAGATGGAGCGCTTCTTCTAGGCTGTCTACCCCGTCCCAGCGGACCTCCAGGTTATAATTGACCCCGCCGCGAATGGCATGGGTATGACTGTCAATCAGCCCTGGTATGACCCGTTTTCCCTGGGCATCAACAACTTGAGTAAATGGTCCGATGAGCGGAGCCACGTCCTGTTGGCTTCCGACTGCAACAAACCTTCCGTCGCGCGCTGCCAGTGCGGTGGCATCCGGGCGGGCCGGATCCATGGTGGTGATGCGGCCGTTAACGAGGACGAAATCTGCAGCGCCAGCTTGCGCAAGCGCGGGGCTGCTTGTGAGCGCCAATGCAGCCGCGCTGGTGGATAGGAAAGCACGGCGATCGAGGGAAAAGGGCATAGTCATGGTGCAAAATCTCCGAGTGCGGTGGGTTAGTGGGCGGTTGCCCCGCAGGTGGGGAGGCGCACTGAGATGCACAAACGATGAATTCTAGGGCTTTGAGTTAGGTGTTCTTACTCTTGGCCGTGTGGCCGCAATCAGAAGCCGTCCCACGGTGCTGCTCCACTGAATGCAGCTACCAGATGGTCAATAAGCAACCTGGACTTGGCAGCCAGATAACGGTTTGGCGCATAGAGCGCATAGATGCCAAGCTCGGTAGGAGGGAACTCCGGCAAGACGATCTGCAAGCGCCCGGCTTTCAGATCAGGGCCGATTAGGAACGTTGGCAGCTTAGTGATGCCCTGCCCGTTCAGCGCGGCCTCCCGCAGCACGTCGCCATTGTTTGCACAAAGAACTGAGTTGATCGGAGCCACCACAGCCTTTCCCTTCCGTGTGAGCTCCCAGCGCTGCAACACAGTACTGTGGCCGTAATTGAGGCAACGGTGGTGTTTAAGATCTTCCAGCTTGGTCGGTTGGCCATGGGCAGCCAGATAGTCTGGCGAGGCGGCCAGGACGCGGCGCGCGGGTGCTATCTTCCGGGCGATCAAACTGGAATCCTCCAGGACCGCGATCCTTAGGGTAATGTCAAAGCCTTCTTCAAGCGGGTCGACAAATCGGTCATTCAAACTGAGCTCGACCTTGAGCTCAGGGTATTTTGCCATGAAAGAAGCAATCGCCGGGCCCATGTGCAATGCACCAAAGGACATGGGTGCGTTCAGTTTCAAAGTGCCCCGAGGCTCATCATGGAGGCGCGCCACCTGCGCCTCGGTTTCCTCTACGTCGGCTAAGATACTCAGGCAGCGCTCGTAATAGGCGAGCCCCGCTTCTGTCGCACTGACCTTTCTTGTGGTTCGGTCGAGCAAACGCGAGCTCAAAATTTGTTCTAGCTCAATAACCGCTTTGCTTACTGTAGAGCGCGTCAGGCCCATTTGCCGGCCCGCTTCCGCGAAACTGCCGGATGCCACCACCTTGGTGAAGACCTTCATTGCGTCGAGCTTGTCCATGATCTGATTGTATCCAATTCAGACGCAGTCTGGTGCAATTCTATCATATTGTTCGGTGATTTTTGCCACCCTATCTGTGGTTCCAGACAGCAAACAAAAACTGCAAACGAAGGAAACCTTATCATGGCCCTCACTCTCAGACGTGCTGAAGAACGTGGAACTGCTGATCTCGGTTGGCTGAATTCAAAGCACACTTTTTCATTTGGGCACTATTTCGATCCGCAGCACATTGGTTTTGGGTCACTTCGGGTGATCAACGAAGACCGGGTGGCCCCAGGCGGTGGTTTTGCAACCCATCCGCACGCCAACATGGAGATCATTTCTTACGTCATCTCCGGCGCCTTGGAGCACAAAGACAGTATGGGCAACGGTTCGATCATCCGACCTGGAGATGTGCAGGTGATGTCTGCCGGTACGGGCGTGCGTCACAGCGAATACAACGCGTCAAATGAAGATCCCGTGCACTTCCTCCAAATCTGGATTGTGCCGGAACGCGATGGTCTGACGCCAGGCTACGAGCAAGAACATTTCGCGCCAGCTGAGAAGAAGGGGCAGTTGCGGCTCATCGGTTCACGCGATGGCCGTGACGGATCGGTCACTATCCATCAGGATGTGGAGTTCTATGCCTCGGTGCTCTCTGGTGACGATCTGGTCCGCCATCATGTGGCGGATGGGCGCGGGGCATGGGTTCAGGTGATCTCCGGTTCGCTTGTATCGGGCGAGGAGACTCTGCATGCAGGCGACGCCTTGTCCTTTAGCCAGGCCGGCGAACTGACCTTTTCAACAAAGGACAGCGCAGAGTTCCTGCTTTTCGATCTGCCTTACTAGCCGAGCACGCGAGCTGAATGCGGGGCGGCGCTGTTTCGCCGCCCCATGCTGCAGCACACTGAGTCCTGGAAGGAAGCGCCATGCCGCTCCGCCGTCTTCCCCCGCTAAATTCCTTGCGCGCCTTTGAGGCTGCGGCCCGCCACGCATCGTTCAAGTCCGCCGCAGACGAGCTTGCGGTGACACCGGCCGCCGTGAGCCAGCAGATCAGGGCGCTTGAAGATGATCTCAGGGTGTCCCTCTTCAACCGTGGCGCACGATCCGTTGCACTCACAAGAGAAGGGCGGCGACTGCAAAGCGGACTGACGGAGGCCTTTATGAAAATGCGTGTGGCAGTGGAAGGCGTGCGGGCCCCGGAGAGCGAGGCTTTGTCCATCACGTGCAGTGGTCCATTGGCCACCAAGTGCCTCGCGCCAAGACTGTCCAGGTTTCATGATGTGCATCCGGACATTGCCGTTCTAATCGATGCCAGCTTCGATATTGAATCTCTTAGCGCCGCCGGGCCTCATATTGCTCTGAGATTTGGCAATCAGCCGGACCGCAATTTGCATGCGGTGTGGCTGAACTCCGAAAGGCTTGTTCCCATGGTCAGCCCCGAACTGGCGGAACGCTTGGCGTTGCGCGCTCCTGAAGACATCCAACGGGCTCCGCTCATTCACGATGAAAGCCTGTCGACTTGGTTTCAGAACATTCCCTCTTGGGCGGACTGGTTTGCCAGCGTTGGCTTGGATCCTGCCGGCGCCAATCGCGGCACCCGCTTTAGCTCCTATGGCGATCAGGCGATCGATGCTGCCGTGGGTGGGTCGGGTGTGTTGCTGGGCCGTGTGGGCCTGGCGGCTACCGATATACAGGTCGGACGACTGGTCTGCCCGTTTGGTCCATCTATCGCGCTGGATCTCAATTACTACGCGGTGTGTGAGGCGGGCGCGGAAGAAACGCCGGCCATCGCAGCATTCATCGATTGGATCAAACAAGAGGCCGAAAGCACCGAGAGGGCGCTATCGAATGTGCCAAGCCTTAGCTGACCTAAGCCTCAGAACAAGAACTAATCGTTTGTGGATCCGGAGGCTGGATCACACTTACGAAGACGTCACGACCAATGCATTCTGCCCGGCCGCTTCGGCCTTCAAGACCTCGAACGGAGATGACTATGAGCGAGAAACTCGAACTGCTAACCCCTGAGAACTGTCAACTGATCTTTATTGACCATCAGCCGCAAATGGCTTTTGGCGTTCAGTCGATCGACCGGCAAACCCTGAAGAACAACACTGTGGCTTTGGCAAAATCTGCCAAGATTTTCAATATTCCCACCACCATCACCACTGTGGAGACCGAGAGCTTTTCTGGCCACACTTATCCCGAGCTGTTGTCCGTGTTTCCGGAGGCGCCCATCTTGGAGCGCACGTCCATGAACTCGTGGGACGACCAAAAAGTGCGCGACGCCCTGGCCCAGAATGGCCGCAAGAAAATCATCGTTTCCGGTCTCTGGACTGAGGTCTGCAACAACTCGTTTGCTTTCTCCGCCATGTTGGGCGGGGGGTATGAGATCTACATGGTGGCCGACGCCTCTGGCGGAACTTCCATCGAAGCGCATGACTTCGCCATGCAGCGGATGATCCAAGCCGGCGTAGTTCCCGTGACATGGCAGCAAGTTCTGCTGGAGTGGCAACGCGATTGGGCCCGCCGCGACACCTACGATGCGGTTATGGACATCGTTCGGGAACATTCCGGTGCCTACGGCATGGGCGTCGACTACGCCTACACCATGGTCCACAAGGCGCCTGAGCGTACAGAGCACGGTCCGATGCTAGAGCCCGCGAAGGCCGCATAAGGAAACCGACAGAGGCCGGCTGGCATGGCGAGAGTGCCAGCCGGCCTTTTGTGTCCAACATTTAAACAGCCACCGCGAGCACGACCATGAGCACCGATTCGGATCTCATTTTGTACAACGGATGCATCAGCACTTTGGACCCGGCATGTCCGGATGCTGAAGCCGTCGTCATCCGGAGCGGACTGATTGAGGCCGTTGGTACCGATCAGGAGATCATGTCTAAGACCAGCGCGAGCGCAAAGACCATAGATCTTGCGGGCCGGCGGGTCATTCCGGGTCTCATTGATAGCCACACCCACATTATCCGTCAGGGCAACAACTTTGCCATGGAGTTGCGCTGGGATCACGTGCCCTCGCTCGCGGACGGGTTGGCCATGCTGAAGATGCAGGCGCAACGAACGCCGGCGGGCCAGTGGATCCGTGTTGTGGGCGGCTGGTCGGCCGACCAGTTTGCTGAGAAGCGCCTTCCGACGCTTGATGAGATCAATGCAGTTGCGCCCGACGTGCCGGTCTATGTGTTGCACCTCTATGATCGGGCGTGGCTGAACAAGGCAGCATTGCGAAGCCTTGGCATCGACAAACACGTTTACGAACCTTTCGTGACGGGCAGGCGGGAGCGGGACCGCCATGGCAATCCCACGGGACTTGTTATGGCGCGGCCAAACGCGCAGCCGCTTTATGCCCTGCTCGACATGGCGCCGAAGCTGGATTTTGAACAGCAGGTGACATCGACACAGCACTATTTCCGGGCGCTCAACGCACTGGGTCTGACCTCTGCGCTCGATTGTGCAGGCGGGTTTCTGAACTATCCGGACGATTACGGGGTCATTTCCGAATTGAACAAGCGCGGCGAACAGACGGTGCGCATCGGCTACCAGCT
>JBCDDQ010000157.1:0-11243 GCA_039180225.1 Pseudomonadota bacterium | reverse complement strand
CTGCGTTTTGGGCGAGCGGAGGAACAGGGGAGCAGACGGAATGTCTGATCAGCCCTCGATCATTGTGGTCGATGATGACCCGGACATACGGGAGACCTTGCACACCTATTTTGAGGGCAACGGTTTTCAGGTGACAGAGGCTGAGGACGGCACCGCCCTGCGCGCCGCGGTCGCCAAGGAGAGGTTTGACCTTTGCCTTCTGGATTTGAAGATGCCGGGTGAGGATGGCCTCAGCCTCTGCCGTTTCTTGCGCGAAACCACGGATATGGGTGTGGTCATGCTGACCGGCTCCGGCGACAGCATTGACAAGGTGATCGGCCTGGAGGTGGGCGCGGACGACTACATCGCAAAGCCCTTCGAACTGCGCGAGGTGCTCGCCCGGGTGCGCTCGGTGCTCCGGCGGGCAGCGCCGGCAGAAAAGCAGGTGATCGCCGATGCGCCTGAGACCGGTGACGATAAGTCCTTTGCGTTCGGGCCGTTCAAGGTCAATCCCAACAGCCGCTATCTGGAGACCAAGAGCGGCGAGACCATCGCGCTTTCGCCCATGGAGTTTGATCTCATCAAGGCGTTTGCCGAGCGTCCGGGCCGGGTCTTATCCCGCGATGCGCTGCTGGAGCTGGCCCATGGGCGCGATTGGGATCCGTTCGACCGGTCCATCGATGTGCGCGTCACGCGCCTGCGTAAGAAGATCGAGGAGGATCCCGCTTACCCGCGTTACATCAAGACCATAAGGGGCGTGGGCTACATCTACTCCCCGGATGGCACATGAGCCGATGAACGATCCCCTGCCACCGGCCGATCACACCCAGCTCCTGACCCAGCAAATGGAGCAGTTGGCGCTGATCCTCCAGACCATGGCCGAGGGGGTGAGCATCTTCGACGGCGACAATGGCCTGGTGCTGTGCAACCAGGGCTTCCTGGATATGTATGGTTTTCCGGACTGGCTGAACAAGCCCGGCACGCCCATTGCCGCCTTCAGCCGGTTTCGCCTTGAAACGTTGAAGGGTCTTCAGGGCAAGGTTCTTGAGGATGCGGTGGAGGCCCGCAACCGCGACATTACCGAGGAGGTGGGCGGTCTGGAACAGGCCAAGCGGGAGACCCTGGACGATGGCCGCGTGGTGGATGTGCGCCGGCGGCGTACGGAAGATGGCTTCCTCATTTCCACTTATGTGGACATTACCGACCGGGTGGCCTCCGAACAGGCGTTGCGCGACAGCGAGGCCCGCTACAAGGCTATTTTGGAGGATCAGACGGAGCTCATCAGCCGCCTGGATGCAGACTTCAATCTCACGTTCGCCAATGCGGCCTACCAGAAGACCTATGTGAAAGACCCGAGCACGGAAAGCGTCATCGGGCGCAACATTCTCACCTTCATCGCCGATGAAAAGGTGCGTGATGACTATGCCCGGCGCATGCGTTCGCTGACGCCGAAAGACCCGATCATCCGCACGGTGCTGAAGGAATATGTGGTGGACGGCTCGTTGCAGTGGCAATCGTGGATCGACCGGGCGCTCTTCGATGAGGCCGGCAAAATTGTGGGCTACCAGTCCGCCGGGCGCGACATCACCGCGGAGAAGCAGGCCGAGCTGGCCCTGGCGGAAAGCTCCCAAGAGCGCCTGGCCATCGTCAACGGGGCGCTTGATGCCATCATCACCTTTGATGGTGACGGGCATATCCGTGACTTCAATCCGGCAGCTGAGCACATGTTCGGCTACACCGCGGCGGAAGCGGCCGGGCAACAGGTGGCCGATCTGATCATTCCCGATGCGGACCGGACGCCGGGGGCGGTTGGCTTGGAGGGTTTCTTGCGCCAAACGCGGCCGGACTGGGATGAAGGGCGCCGGGTAGAGATTGAGACCAAACACAAGGAGGGCGCACGCATTCCCACCGAACTGGCGGTGGTGGCAGCCTCCAGTGAAGCGCAGGGGCTTTATGTGGCCTATTTGCGCGATCTCACCGAAACCAAGCGCATGCAGGACTCCATCACCCAGACCGAGAAGATGGGCGCGCTCGGCTCGCTGCTGGCCAATGTGGCGCATGAGTTGAACAATCCCCTGGCGGTGGTGCTGGGCCAGGCGGACATCCTCAACGAGACCATCACCGATGAGGCTGTTTTGGCGCGGGCCGCGCGCATCAAAACGGCGGCCGACAAATGCGCCCGGATCGTCAGAACCTTCCTTGCCGCAGCGCGGCAGAAGCCGCCGGAGAGCTTGCCCTTTTCCGCCGCTGCCCCGGCTCGCGAATGTCTGGAGCTTGTGGACTATGGCTTCAAGACCAGCGGCATTGAGTTTTCCGTTGAGATTGAGGACGATCTTCCCTTGCTGTTCGGCGATAGCGGTCAAATCGGCCAGGTGCTCGCCAACCTCTTGATCAATGCCCAGCAGGCGCTGACCGAGTGTCCCTTGCCGCGCCGGGCGGCGTTTCAGGTGATCACGTCGGATGCGGGCGATGAGGTGATCTATCGGATTTCCGACAATGGTCCGGGCGTTCCAAACGCCATTCGCGATAAGGTGTTCGAGCCGTTCTTCACCACGAAGGAAGAAGGTTCCGGCACAGGGATTGGTCTGGCGATTGCCCACAATATCGTCGCAGCCCATGAGGGCGAGCTCATCTTGTCGGAGGTGCCGGAACTGGGCGGGGCGACCTTTGAATTGCGCCTGCCCGTGCACGCGCCCTTGGGAGGAGCCTCACTGGAAGAGGCAGAAGCAGAACAGCGGCCGGTGGCCAAGCGGCTCCACATTCTGGTGGTGGACGATGAGGAGGATGTGGCCGAGACCATCGCCGATCATCTGGTGATTGCCGGCTATCATTGTGAGATCGCCAATGGGGGCACAAGCGCCTTGGAGCAGTTGGCGAACGGCACCTTTCATGCGGTCTTGAGTGATTTGAGGATGCCCGACATGGACGGTCCGGCCCTTTATGCCCAGGCAGAACAGCACTGGCCGGGTATTCAGCGCAGGTTCGGCTTTTTCACCGGCGACAGCTTGAGCCCCGGCGCCAGCCGCTTCCTTAAGGAGACCGATGCACCGGTGATCGAAAAACCCTTCACCCGCGCCAGTCTACAGCAGCTGATCGAGACGGTACTGGAGCGCGCATAAACCCCGCGCCCTTGCCCCCTCCTTCGCCCTTGCGCACGCGAGGGCCCATAGCTCGGACCTTTCCCTTGGCTCAGAAGGTCCTCGCGTGCGCGAGGACGCGGCACTAAAACCGCTCCGGCGAAAGATCGGCCGCGCTCACACCCACCGCTTGAATACCGCCCGGCAAATCCTCGCCGCGGGCCAGCGCCGCACTGGCCCGGCCCATGCCGACCGAGGTTTCAATGCCGTACCCGCCTTGCCCGGCACACCAGCAAAAACCCTCTGCATCCGGATCGTAGCCGGCAACCGGAATGCCGTCCGGCACAAAGCTTCTCAAGCCTGCCCAGGTGCGCTGCAGCTTGCTGATCTCCATGGTGGTGGCCGTCTGCAGACGGTCGATGGTGTAGGCAATGTCGATCTCCTCGGGCTGCACATCCTGCGGCTCCACCGGGGTTTCATCTGCAGGCGAGCCCAGAACCGTGCCGGCATCCACTTTGAAATAGAACTCTTCCTGACAGTCGATCACCACGGGCCAGTGATCATCCACCTCCTGGTTGGCCGGGTTGAAGGCAATCACCGTGCGCCGCTTGGGCTGGAGACCGATCGTCCTGGCACCGGCCATCTGGCCCAGCTGATCGGCCCAGGCACCGGCGGCATTGATCAGGACCGGCGCGGCAAACGCGCCCGCCGGCGTGCTGGCGTGCCACTTTCCGCCCTTACGCTCCAGGCCCTGGATTTGCGCGTTGCACACAATCTCGCTGCCATTGCGCTTAAGGCCGCGCATATAGCCCTGGTGGATGGCGTTCACATCAAGGGCCAGAGCATTCGGGTCAAGGAAGGCCGCAGCCAGATAGTCCCGGCGCAAGACCGGGATCTGGGCCACCGCCTCATCTGCGCTGATCAGTTGGATCTCGGGCGAGAGCTCTTGAACATCCTTCAGACCGGTTTCCAGCGCGTCCATCTGGTCTTCGCGGGCAATGAAGAACAAGCCGTGAGGGCGGCTGAGCGGGATATCGCTGAAGCCTTCAGGGGGCGCGGTCAGAAACCCAAAGCCCGATTTGGCCAGCGCTCGGATAGTGCGCGGTCCGTATGCTTCCGTATAGACCGCCACAGACCGGCCCGTTGTGTGGTAGCCGGGCTGGCTTTCCATTTCCAGGACGATCACCGAGTGGTGCTCCGACAGCCAGTTGGCACAAGACGTGCCGCCAATGCCGGCTCCCGCAATCAGAAAATCAGCTTCTTTCATCACGCCGGTCCCTCTTACTTCTTTGCGGGAAGTCTAGTCCGGCGGGCGGCGTGCACGCAAAAGAAAAGCGGCCCCCGGGGGAGCCGCTTTCCGTGTCATTTGCTTGACTGACTTAAACGCTTAGTAGTGCACCTTCACCCGGTGGCAGCGGCGCTTGTAGATGGCTCTGTAGCGGTATTCGTAGGCGTAGTTGTCCCAGACCTTGCGGTGGCCCACTTTCACCCGGTGGCATTTGCGGATGTAGCGGAAGCGCGGCTTGTAGGAGCCGTAGCTGGAGTAGCCGTGGCTGTAGGTGTTGTAACCGCCGTAGCCATAAGAGCCGGCTTGTGCGGTGGTGGCTGCGCCGGCGATGGTGGCGACAGCTGCGATGGCGAAAAGTGCTTTGCGGATCATTGGTTTGGTTCCTTGTCCCTCTAGGGCGTTTGCCCGATCTGCCCCGTGCAGATCTCGTTTGTGTTGAGACCTTTTTAGAGCGGGGGAGGGCCCCCCAGCAGTGACACGCGTCACAGGGGACAAAAAAAGATGAAAAAAAATTTAGAATGGCCTGCCAAACAAAAAAAGGCCCGCATCCAGACCGGATGCGGACCGAGTTTCGGGAGAGAAAACTTAAGGTGTCAGATTGACATCCGTCAGGCTGTCGCCTTGACCCGCTCTGCAGTGGCCTGGGCAGCTGCGGAGCTGGCCTCGAACATGTCTTTTGCGATGGCGTTGGTCAGGTCAAACAGCTCAACCTGTTGCTCGTTGAGCACGGCCGTTTGGGCGCCGACAAACTCAATCTGACTGGAGGCCGCCGCTTTCATGTCACCGGTTTTTACCGACTTGGCGGCATGGTCGAACATGGATTTGGCGTTCGTGGTTGCGTTGTCGAGCACTTTTTCGTTGATCGTCCTGGCATTGGCCGCCGCTTTCATGAACAAGCCTTCGTATGTCTTGCCCATATCCTTGCAGAGTGCGGCCCAGACACTGCTGGCTTCCTGAGACTTGCTCACACCGTCCAGCATGGCGTCTTTGACCATTTTCGCAGCTTCGCCCGTCTGAAATGCCTTGAGAGCCTCTTCAGCGGCTTTGTTCATTGATGCGTTCATGTGTTGTCCTTTCGCTGGCGGCTGGGTGAGACCCGTCTGAGACCACTTTCTTCAGTCCGCCGATACTGACCTGCAATCTAGTACAAGTTTTTGTGCAGTGCAATATATACTATGGTGCAATGCACAAATGCATTAACTTTCGCTATGGGTGGGGGCGATTTTCTTGTTGCAGCACAACTTCGCTGCAGGCAGCTTATTGAAAAAGGATGGTGCTACGATGAGACTTATACTGATGGGCCCACCGGGCGCGGGCAAAGGAACGCAAGCAGAATTCCTGGTTGATCAGTTTCAGATCCCTCAACTGTCCACCGGCGATATGTTGCGTGCGGCGGTGGCTGAAGGCAATGAGCTCGGCATCCTTGCAAAGCAAACCATGGAACGTGGAGACCTTGTGCCCGATGAATTGGTGCTGGGTATTATCGCAGAACGCATTCAAGCGCCGGACTGTGAGAAGGGCTTCATTCTTGATGGCTTTCCCAGAACGGTCGGTCAGGCCCATGCTTTGGACAACATGCTGAAAAAACTTGGCCTCACCCTGGATGTGGCGATCAATCTGAATGTGCCCTCAGAGGTTCTGTTCCAGCGCATTGAAGCCAGGGCCCGCGCCGCCGGCACTGCCAGGGCAGACGACAATGCGGAGACCCTGAAAAACCGCATTGACGTCTACACGGAGCAGACGCTCCCGATTATTGACCATTACCGGGCAGAAGGGCTTTTGGAGACCGTTGATGGGACGGCGACGCCGGACAACGTCACCGCCACATTGATGGTCATTCTGGAAGAGAAAACCGGGGCGCACCTCTCTGCCGGCGCTTCGCGGCATCAGCCAGGCGCAAGCCTTCCGGCCTGACCGTTTCTCATCACAGCCTCCCGCGCGATGGTGACATGCATGCCGTCGCGCACGGGCTTGCGCAGCTGACGGCGGGTGTTGGCGCCCGCGCAGAGGTGCCCAACCTTTGCCAGCTCCTGCACCTTGGTGCGCGATATCCCAAACTCCTGGGCGAGGACACGGTCCAAGCGCACAGACGTTGCAACGGGCAGCGCGAACACGATGTCGAGCCGGCTCCAGGCCCTGTCGTCTTGGCGCAAGACCTGCTTGTGGACCTCAACATCGGCAGCTTCTTCCACATTGGGCGCGCAGCGGCGCAACTGGTGCAGATCGAACGCGACGGCCTCTGCCTGGTGTGGGTCATTCGATTGCAGGGCCTGCAGGACGGCCGGGTCAATCTTCCGCACGGCCATGCGCTCAAAGATCGGCCGGTTCCACGTGGTGCCGCAGCTTGTGCATTTGTAGATCAGCCAGGCATCAAGTTGTTTTCCGTTGGCGTTGAGGCGAAACTTGCCACTGGAGCGAAACGGGCGTGCGCTGCCGCAGCCTGGGCAAGAGAGGATCGGTTCAGGAGCGGTGAGGGGCGTGATGGTCCATTGGACGGTTAAGCAACCAGGCATCTCGGGGGGTCTTCCTTTTGGAAGTCCGTCGAGATTTTGGTTTGAGAGCCCGCAAGCGGGCGCGGTGTGGCAGCAGAAGGAAAGCGATGAGGCCTAAAGAGGCGCGCAACATGGGTGTGCGAGGGGGTAAGGACGCCAGACCGGTCTCAAACCGCCACCTCGACAAACACATGAAAAATCATCCGGTAACGCAGGTGAGCGCTACCCGGCACGTGAAGGTGAACTGGTGAGACCGGTGTCTATGACGGCAAAACTGAACGTCCTGTCCAATGGATGAACCCGGGCGCCTGTAGATCAGAGCAGGCAAGGTTTTGCAAGGGCAAAGGTCGTCTTGCAGCATTTGGGTTCCACCGGCACCTGAGCGTACCTGCACGTTCCCGTCTATGGCGCCGGCCGCACCCTCGACAGAGAGGCCGCTCCCTTCAGAGGCCCCTCACATGCCAGCCGCTGGCCATATCGAAATGCCGAATGGAGCACTCTTCAATCAGGTCTTCATAGCCCGGCGGCATGTAAGAGCTTTCCCAATCGTCCCCAAAATGCGCCTTCACCGCATCAAGGCCGGACCAGGCCGAAACGAACATCACCGTGTCATCGCTGCCTTGGACGCACTCACCGAAGAAGTAGCCGCGGTTTTCCGGATTGTCGTTCACAACTGCGGCGGACGTGGTGGCGAAGTTCTCCAGCAGCGTGGATGCGCAACCAGGTTTGACCCGGACTTCGAATATTCTGAGTAAAGGGCCGGTGTCTGCCATGCGGATGTTCTCCTAATAGAGGGCCATATCGCGGGGCAGGGTAGAGAGCGTGCGGCAACCCGTTTCGGTCACCACGGCGGTCTCGCTCACGCCCACGGTAAACTGCCCATAGATGCGCAAGGCCGGCGGCATGTGAAACACCATGCCAGGCACGATCTCGGTCTCCACGCCGTCATAAAGGCTGAGCACGTTGCCTTCGCCCCAGTCGGGTGCGAACGAAATACCGACCGAATATCCGGTCCGCTTCTTGAATGCCTCGGTAAAGCCGTGCGCATCCACCACGCCCTGGCACGCCCGGTGCACATCCGAACAGCGCGCCCCCGGCTTCAGCGCATCCAGCGCCGCCTGCAGCGCTTCCAGACAGCAGGCCATCATGCGCTTTGCCTCATCGGGCGGTGTGCCCACCCAGGCGCTGCGCATCAAGGTGGCGTGGTAGCGGTCGTGCGCGCCGGCCTGTTCCAGGAACACTGGGTCGTTTGCGCCAATCACGTTCCGCCGCCAGGTGCCATGAGGAATACCGCACCGGGCCCCGCATGCCATCAGCGGTTCCATGCCCACATATTCGCTGCCGGCCGCAATCGCCGCACCCATCATGGCGCCCACGATGTCATTCTCTGAGGCCCCGGCCTTGATCGCAGCAGACCCGGCGCCCATGCCTGCATCCACATATGTGGCGGCCGTTTCAATCTTGGCGATCTCTTCGGCTGACTTTACGGCCCTCAATGCCTCAATCACGCCGGACGCATCCGCCATCTCCCCGATTTTCTCAACAAGGGCCTTGTAGACAGCGATAGGCAAGAACCAGCCGCGCTCGTCAATGGCGAACGTGCGTGTGTCCCAGCCCAGATCCTTGATCGCGCCCACGGTCACATCAATCGGATCGTCCCCGTCCATATAGGGCCGGATTTGATCCAGATAGCTGTTGGCCACCAGATTGTTCAGCTCCAGTTGGCGCACGATGGCCACCGGCTCGCCCTCCACCGGCAACAGCAGCGCCTGATAGGTGTAATAGCCGGGCGTCTGCTGGCCGGTGAGATAGAAGATGTTCTCCGGACCGGTGACGATTATCACATCGATATTCTTTGCCGCCAGCGCATGGCGCGCAGCGGCCTGGCGCCCCTCCAGCTCGGCCTTGGAGAACGCCGCCTCAATGCCTTGTTCCACTACTGTGTCCAGGTTAGCCATATCAGGTCTCCAGCTTGGGCAGGCGGCCGTCGCCTAGCATTGTGAGGGCCGTGTCCTCGTAGATCTTGACTGCGCGCACCAGGTCATCCACCGGCACATATTCGTTGGGCTGGTGCGCCACCGACAGCTCGCCCGGCCCCAGCACCACCCCCTCGGCGCCAACAGAGCGGAAATGCACGAGGTCGCAGCCGCCCTGAAAGCCGCTAATGTCCGAGACAACGCCATTATGGGCAAGGCAGGCGGCCTGACAGGCACGCACCACCGGATGGCTCGCATCGGTCTCGCTGGCGCCGCCGGTGGTGGGCACATAGTCGATGATCTCCGCCCGGGTGCCCGCCGCAAGACCCGCCGCCTCCACCAGTTCGGCGATGGCCACCTTCACGGCCTCTTCGTCTTCGCCCGGCACCATGCGCCGGTCGAGGAGAAAGTCGCAGTGTTCCGGTACCACATTGTCCGCATGTCCTCCGTGCGCCCGGGTGAGGGTAAGGCTGGCGTTCCCGCATAGGGGATGGACCGTGGCGGCCACGCGCTTATGCTCCTCAACAACCATGTCCAAAAAGCGGGCCGATTTCAAAATAGCGTTCACCCCAAGGTCCGGCATGCCGGAATGGGCGGTCTTGCCGTAGACACGCACAAGCGGGCGCATGCTGCCTTTGTGTGCAGTCACGGTGGTGCAGGAGGTGGGCTCGCCGATCATGCAATAGTCAATCTTCGGGGCGGTCTTCACATAGGTCTTGGCGCCCAAGCTGCCGACTTCCTCATCGGCCACAAACACGCCGAGCAGGGTTCCGGACCACTGGTGCCGGCCGGCAATGAGGCGGCGCATGGCCTCCAGCATGGCCACCAATGGGCCTTTTGCGTCGCAGGCTCCGCGCCCGTGAAGCCGCCCGTCCTCTTCGCGCAGGGTGAAGGGATCACTCGCCCAACCGTCGCCGGCAAGCACCACATCCATGTGCGTGTTAAAGGCAAAGGTCGGCCCCGGCCCGTTCTCAATCACGCCCACCACGTTGGTGCGGTCGTCGCCGAGATCAATCAACTCGGCCCGGCAATCCATCTGTTGCAGCACGTGGAGGACAAATTGCGCCGCTTCGCGCTCGCGGCCAGGCGGGTTCTGGGTGTCGAACCCGACAAGACGGGCAAGCTCATCCTTCAGGCAGGAGAGATCAGGCGCAGAGCTCATGGGTGGCCAAGCTCGCTTGAGTGAATGGGGGCGTAGTCTGCCAGCGGCACATCGATCGGAGCGAGGGCGGGTCGGCCCAAAATGTCATCGGCGCTCTTTTCCGCCATCATCATGATCGGAGCATTGGTGTTGCCGCTCACCACTTCCGGCATCACCGATGCATCCACCACGCGCAGCCCCTCAACCCCACGCACCCTCAGGCGATGATCGACCACAGCCGTTTCGTCCGTGCCCATCTTGCAGGTGCCGGACGGATGATAACAGGTGACCGAGGATTGGCGCAGATAGTCCGTAATCTCGCCGTCACTCTTCACGTCCGGTCCTGGAAAGAGCTCCTTGCCGCGGAACGGGTCCATGGCCTTGCCGCTCATGCCCTCGCGGGTGCGCTTTATGGCATCGATCATCATGCGCAGATCCCCATCCGTGCTCATGCAATTGGCCTCGATGCGCACAGCTTGGCTGGGATCGTTGGAGCGCAAACTGACGCGTCCCCGGCTTTCCGGCCTAAGCGGGCAGACGTGGCACTGGAAACCGTGACGGTCCGGAGGCGTGCGCCCATTGTCGTAAACCAGAATGGGTACAAAGTGGTGCTGCAGATCCGGCACCGCCACATCAGGGTACGATTTGATGAAACATCCTGCCTCGGTGTGCATGGTGGCGCCGGCACCTGTTTTGAACAGGAAGTACTCAAGCCCGATCATCACATTCTTGGGGAACCGGTCAGCCCCGTAAAGCGTCACAGGCTGCTTGCACTCCCACTTGAGGGACGTGTTGAGATGATCTTGCAGGTTTTGCCCGACGCCGGGCACATCAGCCACCACAGGGATATCGTGCTCGCGGAGATGGGCTGCTGGGCCCAGGCCGGAAAGCATGAGCAGCTGGGGCGAGTTGATCGCACCCGCGCAGACCAACACTTCACTTTCTGCCCTGATCACGCGACGCTCCGGCCCGACGATGAGCTCAACCCCTACCGCCCGGTGATGCTCAATCACCATGCGCGAGACCAGAGCGCCCGTCACCACGGAGAGGTTGGTTCGTGCCCGCACGGGCTTCAGGTGCGTTTCTGAGGAGCTTTGCCGGAAGCCCTTCCAGATGTTCATGTCGTAGCGCCCATAGCCCTCATACTGTTGGCCGTTGAAATCTTCGGACACTGGGAAGCCCGCCTGTGCGCCACTCTCGATATAGGCTTCAAAGATGGGGTTTGGGTAATCGCCCCGGATCACGCCAACCGGCCCATTGTCACCGCGATAGGCGTTGGCCCCTTCGCGG
>JBCDDQ010000156.1:0-11249 GCA_039180225.1 Pseudomonadota bacterium | reverse complement strand
TCAGCCTGTGCCGTAATGGCGGTTGCCAGATCCTGCTCGCCTTCCGGCCTCAGAAACTGGTAGCGGCCTTCGTTCAGCTCCACCCACACGCCCATATGGCGCTTGAAGACGCACAGCCAGAAGACGCATTCGCGCAAGGGACTGTGCAGCTCCTCGGCAAGCCTGTGGACCGAGGTTGTGCGGTCCATGCCGCGCCAGACCTCCGAGGCCACATGAGGAATGTCGCCCGCCAGCAGATCATCCCAGCTGCCGTCAACATTCACCAGCGAGAACCGATGGGATTCAATCTCTTCTGCCTCAATGCGCTTTAAAAAATTGGAACCCTCTCGCTTGCGCTCAGTTTCCTGGCGCTCGCGCTCCGTCTCCTCGCGTTTGCGTCGATAGGATTTGGAGTACTTGGCCCATTGCTCTGATGTCTCCCCGTTCTTGTGGCCAAGATGAGCACCAAGGTTTGGGAAGTCACTCACCGGAGCAGGAGCCTCCGGGGTGATTGCGACGCCGTTCGCTTCATGGCCGGCCCCAACGCCGTTAACGCCACTTGCGTCAGCCAGCTTCAAGCCGCTCCGCTCCGAGGTGGCCGGCTCGGACCTGACGCCATTGCGCTTGAACGGGCGAGCCTTGCGCCGCTTGGTCTTTTTGCTCCGGCGCACCCGTTCCAGCTCCGGCTCGGGCTCGGGCTCGGCAGTCGGTGCCTCCGAGGCTTCACCGAAGACAATCTTATTTGTGTCACTCGCATGGTCCCCCACCAAGGCGATTTTGTTCTGGATCGCGTTGAACGTTTCCTGATCCGTCCGGTGATGGGTGGAGAACATCTTAAAGGGGCCGTGTTTGACCTTGATGCGGACAGCGCCGAAATGGTCAAAACCGAACAATACTCGGTCGCCGCGATCCAGGTGCCGCAGCACTTGTTTGACTAGCCGCCTGTTCATGTACTCAGCACCAAACCAATGCGCTTGAAAAATGCGTGCCATTAACCCCGAAATCGGCCATGAAAGACCCATTTCCGACTACGCTACGAACGCAACCTACAAACTATTGATTACCCAGCCGCATTTGTCAGCTCTACGCGTCACCTCGAGAACTTATCTATATTTTGGACTCTTTTTTAGAGTGACGCAAATAGATATGACAATTTCATGTCAGCGGAAAAGCTGGGGATAAGACAAAATGGCGGAGAGAGAGGGATTCGAACCCTCGGAACGCTTGCGCGCTCAACGGTTTTCGAGACCGCCCCGTTCGACCACTCCGGCACCTCTCCGCGAGGAAATGATGGGGCATTCCGAAGCGCTAGATAGCCTTCCTCGGGCGCGCTGCCAAGAGGCCAAGCTGTAACACGGGAAAAACGCTGAGAATCCACCGCAAACAGCTGCTTGACACAAGAGCTTTTGCGGCTATATTGCGCCGCCGAACGCGCGGGTGGCGGAAGATCGCTGCACCGCGCTTAATGCGCTGCCCGAGGCAAAGCGACACCGCTTTATCAAAAGTCCGCACTTTACCATGCGGCGCCGAAGGGCGCGGGAACAAAAGGAATGGTTCAGAGCCATGTACGCAGTCATTCGCACTGGTGGCAAACAGTATAAAGTTGCCGAAGACGAAATCATCTACGTGGAAAAGCTCGCCGGTGAAAAAGGCGAATCCGTTGTGTTCAACGACGTATTGATGCTGGGCGGCACCGATGCCCCCAAGATTGGTACGCCCCTGGTGGACGGCGCGAGCGTCGCCGGCGAGGTGATTGAACAGACCCGCGGCGACAAAGTCATCGTCTTCAAAAAGAACCGCCGCCAAGGCTACCGCCGCAAGAAAGGCCACCGCCAGTTGCTCACCTGTGTGCGCATCACCGGCATTGGCACCGACGGCAAGGCCCCTGCCAAGAAGGCTGCAGCCAAGAAGCCTGAGCCGAAGGCCGAGGAAAAGCCTGCCGCTGAGGAGGCAAAAGCTGCTCCCAAAGCGGAAGAAAAGCCCGCCGCAGAGGCCAAGGCAAAGAAGGCAGATAATGCGGGTAAGGACGATCTATCGCAAATCAGCGGCGTTGGCCCCGTTCTTGTCAAGAAGTTGTCAGACTTAGGTTATACCAAGCTCCAGCAGATAGCTGACTTGACCCCTGAGCAGATTGAAGAGATCGACGAGAAACTGAATTTCAAAGGTCGCATCGAGCGCGAAGAATGGGTGAAACAGGCGAAAGAGCTCATTGCCAGCAAATAACCTTTGCGCAACGGTTGACCAATAGGGTGCCCTTAGGGCAAAAGACACACCTCAGATTCAAGAAAGCTAGAGTTTAGCTATGGCACACAAGAAAGCAGGCGGTTCATCCCGTAACGGGCGCGACACAGCGGGCCGTCGTCTCGGCATTAAGAAATTCGGCGGTGAGGCTGTCCTCGCCGGCAATATCATTGCGCGTCAGCGCGGTACCAAATGGCACCCCGGTCTCAACACCGGGATGGGCAAAGATCATACGATTTTTGCCACCTGTGCTGGGACCGTTGCGTTTAAACGCTCGCGCGGCAACCGCACCTACGTATCGGTACTACCGATGGTGGCAGCGGAAAGTTAGCGGCAGATAGGAAAATTCCCACCTGCCGGCATCTCGTCAAACCGGCAGTCCAAGGGAGACACACAAAAGCCGGGAGATGGGATGCCATCTCCCGGTTTTTTTGTTGTCCTTGGAAGGAGTTTTGTCATGAACGCACTTTGCACCGAAGATCCAGCACCCTCAGCTGACCAGGCGGTAGCGAATGCTGCTGCAGAAATCCGCACCGGACGATTGATCCTCAAATCGCCCGTCCGCGTGGATGCCTCAACACTGGCGGCGCTGGCAAACAACAAGGCGATTGCAGAAAACCTTGCGACGATGCCCTACCCTTACGCAGAACAGGATGCGCTGGAATGGTTTGCCGGCAAGACCGAATCCCGCGTGGGTGGACGACCGTTCTCCATCCATCTGGACATTCCAGGCGAGAAGTTCATTGGCACCATCGGGTATGGCCCAATGCAAGAGGGTGGCAACCCGGAGATCGGCTATTGGGTCGGCGAGCCCTATTGGGGCTTTGGCTATGCCACTGAAGCGGCCAAGGCCGTTGTCGACTATGCCTTTGAGGAAGACGAGATTGCCATCCTTGAAGGTGGAGTTCGGATCACCAACGCGACCTCGCGCCGGGTGCTGGAGAAATGCGGGTTTGAGTACCAGGGATTTGGCAAAACCTACTGCCGGGCACTGGATGAAGAGGTCCCGGTAGACCGCTTCGCTCTGACCCGTCCGCGCTATCAGGGGCTCAAATGGAGACGGCGCACGCGCGGTTAAACGCGCGTGCCCACTTGTTCTTGGCCGCAAAAGCGATAAAAGCCCCGTCATGAAGTTTTTAGATCAAGCCAGGGTTTTTATCCGCTCCGGAGACGGAGGAGCAGGCTGCGTTTCGTTTCGCCGCGAGAAGTATGTGGAGTTCGGCGGTCCAGATGGCGGCGATGGCGGCAGTGGCGGAGATGTGTGGGTGGAGTGCGTCGAAGGCCTTAACACACTGATCGACTACCGCTACCGCCAGCATTTCAAAGCCAAAACCGGCACGCACGGCATGGGCAAGAACCGCACCGGCGCGGCCGGAGCGGATGCAACACTCCACGTGCCGGTGGGCACACAGGTGCTGGAAGAGGACAATGAAAGCCTCATTGCCGATCTCACCGAAGTCGGCCAGCGGGTGCGCCTTGAGCGCGGCGGCAATGGTGGTTTCGGGAACGTCCGTTTCAAATCCTCCACGAACAGGGCGCCGCGCCACGCCAACCCAGGCGAGGAAGGCAGCGAGCGCTGGATCTGGCTGCGACTGAAACTGATTGCAGATGCCGGTCTTGTGGGGCTGCCCAACGCGGGCAAGTCGACCCTGCTGGCTGCCGTGTCGGCGGCAAAGCCCAAGATTGCCGACTATCCGTTCACCACGCTTAATCCCGGGCTGGGGGTGGTGAAGCTCGACACCTCGTCATTCGTGCTGGCCGATATTCCAGGCCTCATCGAAGGAGCCCATGAGGGCGCCGGGATTGGCGACAGGTTCTTAGGCCATATTGAGCGCTGCGCGGTGCTGCTGCATCTGGTGGATGCCACAAACGACGATCCGGCCGCAGCCTATAAAACCATCCGCGGGGAGCTGGAGGCTTACGGGAATGGTCTGGACAGCAAGGCGGAACTGGTGGCGCTCACAAAGGCCGATGCGGTGGGTGAAGAAGAGCTCGCGGAGAAAGCCTCTGCCCTGAAAGCGGTAAGCAGCACCCCTCCACTCATTATCTCTGGCGTGTCCGGACAGGGCGTGCGCGAGGCCATGGGCGCCTTGTACGCTGTGATTGAGGACCACCGCGCCAAGGAGGCACGCGAAGAGACAGCCGAGGCCGCAACCGGGTGGCGGCCCTGACAGCAATGTCCTTTGACCTCAAAATCGAGACGGCCAAGCGAGTCGTCGTGAAAATCGGCTCCTCCCTTTTGGTGGATATGGCCTCAGGCACGTTGCGCGAAGACTGGCTCAACTCGCTGGCGAGCGATCTGGCCCGTCTGAAAAACGGCGGAGCGGACGTTCTTATCGTGTCCTCGGGTGCCATTGCGCTGGGGCGCCGGGTTCTGGGTTTCAAGCAAACTCGCCTGAAGCTGGAAGAGAGCCAGGCCGCGGCCGCCGTGGGCCAGGTTGCGCTCGCCCATGCCTGGCAGAAAGCTCTGGACACTGAGAAACTCATCGCCGCCCAAGTGCTGCTGACGCTGAATGACACCGAGGAGCGCCGGCGCTATCTCAACGCGCGCAGCACGATCACCGCCCTTCTGGCGCGCGGTGCTGTGCCGGTGATCAACGAGAATGATACGGTGGCCACCACCGAGATCCGCTACGGTGACAATGACCGGTTGGCCGCGCGCGTGGCCAGCATGATCTCGGCCGATTGCCTGGTGGTGCTATCGGATGTGGACGGGCTCTACACCAAGGCGCCGGATGTCGAGGGCGCCCAACACATTGGCCATGTGACGGAGATTACCCCCGCCATCGCCCGCATGGCCGGCCAGTCAGCCACCGATGTGGGCACCGGAGGCATGGAAACCAAGGTGAAGGCCGCGCGGATCGCCATGGAGGCCGGCGCTGCCATGGTGATTGCCTCCGGCCGGGTGAAAAGCCCGATCGCCCAGGTGATCGACGGCGCGCGCTGCACGTGGTTCCAGCCGGGCGCCAGCCCGCAAGCTGCCCGCAAGCGCTGGATTGCCGCCACCCTGGACCCGCTGGGGCGCCTCACGGTGGATGATGGCGCCTCAAGAGCGCTGTCGGCCGGGCGCAGTCTGCTGCCGGCGGGCGTGGTGCGGGTGGAGGGCCGGTTTGCCAAGGGCGATGCGGTGGCTATCGTCAATGGTGCCAATGAAGAGATTGCCCGCGGGCTGGTGGCCTATGACGTGGATGAAGCCGCTAAGATCGCTGGGCGAAAGAGTGCTGAAATCGAAGATGTTCTGGGTTACCGTGGACGCGATGAGCTTATCCACCGGGATGATCTGGTGTTGAAGGGGATGTAAGATGAGCGCGGTTTATGAGTTGGAAGGCGATCTGGCAGCCGAGATGAGCCTGCTCGGCAAGCGGGCGCGCGATGCGGCCAAGGTGCTGGCAAATGCGGGCACTGAGGCCAAGAACACAGCCCTCGCCGCTATGGCAACGGCGGTCCGGGCCAATGTGCAGGAAATCCTCAGCGCCAATGCCAAAGACTTGGAAGCAGCCCGTAGTGCAGACTTACGCGCTTCCTTCATTGACCGGCTGACCTTGAACGCCGATCGCATCGAGGCCATGGCCAAAGGTCTGGACGATATTGCCGCTTTGCCCGATCCGGTGGGCGAAACCCTGGCGAGCTGGGAGCGGCCCAACGGCCTGAAAATCTCGCGGGTGCGCACCCCCATTGGTGTGATCGGCATCATCTATGAAAGTCGGCCGAACGTGACGGCGGATGCCGGTGCGCTCTCCATGAAGGCCGGCAACGCGGCGATCCTGCGCGGCGGCTCTGACAGCTATCATTCCAGCGGTGCCATTCTTGCCTGCTTGCAAGAGGGGTTGAAGGCAGCCGGTCTGCCGGAGACGGTGATTCAGGCGGTGCCCACCACAGACCGCGTGGCGGTGGGCATGATGCTGAGCGGACTGGACGGCGCGATTGATGTGATCGTGCCGCGCGGCGGCAAGGGCCTTGTGGG
The DNA here is from genome assembly GCA_039180225.1 of Pseudomonadota bacterium. GTDB lineage: Bacteria > Pseudomonadota > Alphaproteobacteria > Rhizobiales > CAJQND01 > JAAEUE01. The sequence goes on along the minus strand of JBCDDQ010000156.1, from coordinate 5,065 downwards.
CCGCGTGGAGGCGGAAGCGAGAATTCCGGTGTTTAGCCACCTTGAAGGCATCTGCCACGTGTACGTGGACAAAGGCGCAGAGACCCAGATGGCTGTCGACATTGCGGTCAACGCCAAAATGCGGCGCACGGGCATTTGCGGGGCGGCCGAGACCATCCTGGTGGATGAAGCCGGCGCCGGTGATCATCTGAAGCCGCTGATCGACAATCTCATCGAAGCGGGCTGCACCGTGCGCGGTGATGCAGCCGTTCAGGCCGCAGATGAGCGCGTGGAGGCAGCAAGCGAAGACGACTGGTCAACCGAGTATCTCGACACCATTGTTTCCATGGCCCTGGTGGACGGGGTGGATGCCGCCATGGACCATATCCGCACCTATGGCTCCAACCATACCGAGGCGATCGTCACCTCCGATGACGCCACCGCGGAGAAGTTCCTGAACGAGCTCGACAGTGCCATTGTGCTGCACAATGCCTCTACGCAGTTTGCCGATGGGGGGGAGTTCGGCATGGGCGCCGAAATCGGCATTGCCACCGGTAAGATGCACGCCCGAGGGCCCGTGGGCCTGGAGCAGCTCACAAGCTTTAAGTATGCGGTACGCGGATCCGGCCAGACCCGGCCGGACTAGGCCCTAGAGCGCAACAATCGTGCTTCGTCATCCTGCATTTTCTCCTGGCCAACGCATTGGCCTGTTTGGTGGCTCTTTCAATCCGCCCCATGCCGGCCATTTGGCAATAGCATCTGCGGCTCTGAAGCGCCTGCAGCTTGATGCGGTCTGGTGGCTGGTCTCCCCGCAAAACCCATTGAAGAGCTCTGATGACACCGCGGACTTCGACAAGCGGATGGCGCAGACCAATACGCTGGTGCGCCATCCAAAGATGGTGGTGAGCGATGTTGAGCAGCAACTGGGTTCAGCCTGCACGGCAGAAACACTGAGCGGCATGGCCCACGTGCTCCAGACAGGCCGCTTCGTGTGGATCATGGGGGCGGACTCGTTTGCAGAACTGCATCGCTGGTATGCCTGGAAAGCCCTGCCTGCCACCCTGCCCTTGTGCATTTTCGACCGCCCGGGCCATGGGCTTCGCGCGCTCACGTCACCGGCCGCCCTGACCTATGCTGATGCCCGCATGGATGCCGCTGATGCCTCGCTTTTGGCCGGCAGTCGCCTGCCGGCCTGGGCATTTATCTCATGGCCGCTGAGGCCAGAGAGTTCCACTGCGCTCAGGAAAGTGCCAAATGGCCGCTGAGCGTATCAAGCAATCTGATCGAACTCGTCAGCCACGCTGAGGAACGGCTGACGATAGGGATTGACGAAGCCCTCTCGATAGAGCCCCGCATCGACCGCCTCCAGGTTTTCGCCAACGCCGAGGCTCAGCACGTCCGTTGCGCCCGTGACGGTATTCGCATCGCTATCAATCCCATCTGAGGTGTTGCCTGCAACATCCTTCTCGCTGAACTCCAACAAACCAATATCTCTAAAGATGATTGTGTAGTCACCTTGCGGCAGATGGTCGAACCGGTAAGTGCCATCGCTTTCCGATATGGCTTCATTCAGCAATCTGTCGTTTGCGTCTTTCAGTTGAACCCTGACATGGGGAGTACCTGCTTCACCATTGTCCTGAAGGCCGTTGTTGTTTTCGTCGACCCAAACCATACCGCTGATTGAGCCCAGATCCGCGTTGGGATCGGGTTCGGGGAAGTCCACCAGTATGATCCCAGCGTTCATGGCATCATCGTGAGGACCGGTTCCCAGAGTGAACGTGTCCGTTCCGCTCTGGACCACGTTCACGTCGCTGTCGATCTGATCTGCTGCGTTATCGGCCATATGTTTTTCGGTGAAGTAGTAGTCGCCGGTGAACCTGAACACGATCCGATAGTCACCTTCAGCAAGTTCGTCGAACTGATAGGTCCCGTCCGCATCCGAGACGGTTTCAGAGACCAAGTTTCGCGCCACGTCATAGAGCTGAACCGTGAGGCCTGCATGCCCCCCTTCGCCGTCGTCCATCACGCCGTTTTGGTTATCGTCAAACCACACCGTGCCGCCCACCGAGGCAAGCTCCGGCTCGGCAAACAGATAAGAGGTATCAACAGTCTTATCGTCGAACTGAAGTTGCACGTTGGCCGGCAGGATCTCAAAACCCGCATCGTTCCAGACAACAACCCCGTTACCATCTTCGGTCACGTCCCAGCCCCATTCGGACGAGGCGCCCGTGAGCTGATGAATGGAGGTGTCGCCGAACAGGATGGACGTATCGACCGTCCTGTCGGAAAACTCCAGTTGCACATTGGCGGGCAGGATCTGAAAGCCTTCGTCGTTCCAGACCACCACTCCCGTTCCGTCTTCCGTCACCGACCAGCCCCAATCAGATGAGGCGCCCGAAAGCTTGTGAACGGCGGTGTCGCCGAACAAGCTTGAGGTATCGATGGTTTGGTCGGAGAACACCAACTGAACGTTTGCGGGCAGGATTTGAAACCCATCATCGTTCCAGATAACGATCCCCGCACCGTCCTCGGTGAGGCCCCAGCCGTAGTCAGCGGCGTTACCGGTGACCGTGAAAATCAAGCCATCTCCAGAATTTTCCGCAATCGTGCTCATTCACTCGCTCCTTAAAGTGGCAACTTATATTTGGTCGTCGTGGCAAATGATCCGAGATCTGCACGGATCCGGCACTTGCTCGCGCAAGTTGCACGAAAGATGCAACATTCGTTCCACTTTTAGGCGAGTGTATTTTGATCCGGTTGGATCTAGTGCAGCGGTCGCTGCGGGCGCTCAGCAGCTTCAGATGCTGAGGGCTCGATCATTTGGGAGCTTGCGTCGGTGCTGCCCAGGGCTCTCGCGATCCTTGGCGGCAACAAATGCGCATAGTTCTTCCAACGTCCAACTGAGGAAACATAGATCTTTTGGCGGACCTGAAAGATGCTGGAGGTGGCAATCTGTTCTCCGGCGGTGGCAAACTCCAGGCAGGATGGATCCCACGGCAGACCGATGTGCTGAAGCAAGGCGCGCGTTTGCGGTTCTAGATCAGCAATCAGGCGTTCATATGAACACTCACGAAAACGCTCGGTCAGCACGGCCTTCCAATGGCGCACCAATCTGTCGACGGCGCCTTGGTGTCTGACCAAATGGTCCAGATCAAACGAATAAGCAACGGTGTCACGAAAGCTGCTGAAATAGCACGAGACCAGGATATCTCCCGGATCGCGGCTGCAGTGAATGACATGAGCGTTCGGAAAAGCCCGCAGAATGGGCCCCAAATGAAAGATGTTGTTCAGAGATTTATCGACAATGACCTTTGCGGCCCTCACATCCTGATCCAGCGCATCCAAGTAGTCTGACCACAACGCGTTGAGATCTTCCCGGCTCCAGAGCTCATCGCCTGTGTGCTCGCCCGATCCTGCGCCATGTTGTCTGCTCACCAACCTCTCGATATGACCGGCCTCTCCGATGCCACGGACGTCTTTATGGCTCGACAGGATTTGATGGATCAACGTCGACCCCGATCGTGGCATACCAACAAGAAACACAATGCAGGGTCCGGGATGGGAGGCAGAGCCACCCTTGAACCAATCGGCATCGTAGCGCCCAATGAGATCATCCACATACCTATCGTGCGCGTCAGGATCGTAGTCCACTTTCGCGCGGCGCAGAGCGTTGGCGCCTTGGAAGCTCTCAAAAGCCTTGGTGTACTCGCCCAACTGATCATAGAAACGTCCTTGCGCTGCACTCAACGCCTCACGCTGGTGATCGGACAGTCCGCCTGCCAGCAGCAGGTTTTGGATCACCGGTAGGTCATCTTCTTTCAGGCGCTCGATCAGTGACAGCATCTGATAAGCTTCCGGATGATCACCGGACAATTCCAAGGCTTTCCTAAGGTGGGTCTCAGAACCATCAAAGTCCCCTTCCACCTGACAAATGTGACCAAGCCTCATATGCAATACAGGCGTATCAGGCCGGATGCTGAGGGCCTCTTCATAAACCTGCCGGGCCTCAGAATATTTATAGAGGTGTTCAAGCGCACGCCCGAAGTCGCGCATAATGCGCACGCTGCCAGGAGTTGCCGCGAGGGCTTCTTGGAAATGGGGTAAGGACGCGGAGTACTGCCCGTTATTGGCCAAGGCGCACGCCAGGTGATGATGAACATCACGCGCCTCAGGCTGGAGGTCCAGCGCAGAAGAAAACGAGAGCGCCGCATCTGAGTATGCATGCAGGCGCATCTGAGAAAACCCGAGATTTAAAAAGGCTTTCACATGCTTCGGATTTAGGCGTGTGGCTTCTTTGAAGTGCTCTATTGCCAGGGGTCTTTGATCATTCTGATCCAGACACGTTCCGAGGACCAAGTGCGCATCAGCGTTCTTGGGCTGTAGCTCAACACCTCTCTTGGCAAAATCTAAAGCTTCGAGAAGCTTACCCTGGTTGAGCATCGTAACAGATGCGTGCAGCAGTTCTAAAAACTTAGACATCTAAACCAAAACTCAATACCAACATGAACTCACGCTATACACGACGCGCCAGACTAACGCAGTATGAAGACTGAAAAACATTAATTTCAATCAAACCCAAACAGAATTCACCCTGTCCGGCATGACACTGCACCCCAAGATGCTTCCAGGCAGATTCTGGTGCACGAACGTGAAGAAGATTGCTTGTTGAAACTGTCACAAAGTCCGGGGTAAACTGCGAGTCGCAAAGAGAGGATCAAAGGAAGCGGATTTACACCCTTGCAACCTTTAGATAGTTTGCACGTCCAACCGGCAGTCGAGCGATAACCGCTGCGGCTGCCTTTTTGCGAAAGGAACTCAAACCCTGACGGACAAACCCAAGTCGAGCGCCAAGAAGAAGAAGGCTGCTCCCAAGGACCCTGCCGCTGAAGCGCGCAAGGCATCCAAAAAACTCCTGAAGACCATCCAAACCTGCCTGGAAGACGCAAAGGCCGAAGATGTCATCGCAATCGACGTTGGCAACAAGACCTCTGTGGCCGACCACATGGTGATTGCCTCCGGCCGCTCGCAGCGCCACGTAAGCGCCATCAGCGATCAGCTGTCGCGGTCGCTCAAAAAGGCCGGGGTC
>JBCDDQ010000155.1:0-11320 GCA_039180225.1 Pseudomonadota bacterium | reverse complement strand
TCAACGTGAGCACCCTGTCCATAAGAGCCACATAAGGGGTGACCAAACGCTCCGGTGCCTCTTTCACGTTGATGCCGTGGCCCAGATGATCCAGCACCATCAGCTTCGCCTCAGCATCAACCTGGGCCGAGAAATCGATGATGCGGATGCAATAGTACCGGCTCTCCTTGGTGCACACCTCAGCTGCGTTGAGATTGTAGACGCTCAACGCCAGCGCCGCGCCTGAGAGGGCTGCCAGGGCCCAGCGATGGCGGGCCGTGCCGGCGGCAAGATGGAGCACGCCTGCCAACGCCACGTAGATCAGCACCACCACGAGAATGGTCAGCGCGGTCCCCAGCCAGGAGATGAACACAAAACCGGCTGCGAGGGTTCCTGCAATGGCACCAAAGCTTCCGGCTGCAAACACCGCACCCAGCACAATGCCCTCCTTGCCCGGCTCTAAATCAACCAGGGTGCGCGCCAGGACCGGTGAGGGAACACCGGCGAAGAATGAGGGCAGGAAGGCAATGATGGAGGCGAGGATCAAGATTGCCGCTCCAGCGCTGGTGACGCCTGTGATCACACCTTGCGCCAGCCACCGCAGGAGCACCAAGGTCAGGGCCGTTGTGAGGGCGGCCAGCGCCATGGCGAGCGCCGTATGTGCAAGGGCTTCGCTGGCCGGCTTTTGGGCAATGTGACCTCCGGCCCAATGGCCAAAGGAGAAGCCCGCCAGAACCACTGCGATCACCGCCGTCCAGGTGTACAAGGACATGCCCACATAAGGCGCCAGCATGCGCCCGGCCACAATTTCCACCACAAGACCGGCCGCTGCCACCAGAACTTGAACAATGATAAGCACCGTGACAGTGCGAAAACGCAGGTGCGGACCGGTTTCACGTTGAGGGGCTTGATCATCGCGCATGCTGAGATTTAGATCAGGTCCTCACCGGATCTGTCCAGCAATCAATCAACAGGAGCGCGCCGGGCTCAGGTGATCGGTGTCCGGTACCACGTCGCCATGGCTTCAGCCTTTACCGGACCAAAGCCCCTCACCGCGAGCGGAGCTTCCAAGACCTTGAGCCAGTGGTCTTCGCGGCCGGGCGTATAGATCTCCAGGCACCGCTCCATCTGAGCTTCAAACCGGCTGATCATGGCACGCTCTTGGCGGCGCTCGGCGGAATGGCCGAAGGGATCAAACCACGTGCCGCGCAGAAACTTGAAGCGCCTCAAGACAGAAAGGCCCGCTTGCGCGCCCCAGCCAAAAGCCAGTTTGCGCGGCCTGCCGCGGTCATCCTTCTGCCACGTCAACAGGGGCGGTGCCAGATGATGCACCAGCTTAACCGGCCCGTTGAAGACCTGTTGGAGGCCGCCCAAAAACTCAGGATCTGTGTGAAGTCGCGCCACTTCATACTCATCCTTGTAGCTCATGAGTTTGAACAGGGATTTGGCTGCGGCTCGAGCAAGCTTTTCCGGAACGCGTGTGGCCAGCGCATCGACTTTGGATCTGAAGCGCTCTGCCCACTGGTCGTTCTGGTAGGCAGCGAGATAGTCCGCGCGCCGGTTGACCAGCTCTTTGAGGGTTTGCTCTGCTTCGCTGCGCAGTGTCTTTTGCGTTGGCACCTTCGCAGGATCTGCCACCAGGAGACGACCCAACGAAATGGCAGCCTTGTTCATATTGACCGCAACACCGTTAAGCTCAATCGCCTGCAACAGTGCATCCAGCGTGAGTGGCACCAGGCCATTTTGCCAGGCGGCCCCAAGCAGCATCACATTGGCGTAGACGGGATCACCCAACAAATGGTGCGCTTGGGCGTTGGCATCAAAACCGGCAACGCTTTGTGGCCCGATGAGCCTTTCGATGGCGGCCCGGCGCTCTGCGATATCAAGATCAGCATCACGGCTCAGGACCACATCGCCGGTGGGCATGGCCGCGAGATTGAGCACGGCCCGGGTCGACGGATTGTAGCAGGCGGATGCTTTGGGAGAGGTGGACACCACGAGGTCGCACCCAATCAGGGCGTCGGCGCTGGCGCTGTCTATCCTGGCCTGGTGGAGTGTTCCGGGGTCATCGGACAAGCGCACATAGGTGAGAACCGATCCGTACTTTTGTGCAAAACCGGTAAAGTCGAGGACGCTGGCGAATTTGCCCTCCAGATGAGCCGCCATAGCCACCAGGGCTCCAATGGTGACCACACCTGTTCCTCCGACACCGGTGATGAGCAGGTTGTGGGGCTCGCTCAACGCCTTTGCCGGCGGGGTGGGCAGATCACTGATCAGCGCCTGCACCTGGCTTGCGCTCAGCTTGGCGGATTTTCGCAAGCGGCCTTCCACGGTCACAAAACTGGGGCAAAACCCGTTCAGGCAAGAATAGTCCTTGTTGCACGCAGACTGGTTGATCCGCCGCTTGCGGCCAAACTCGGTCTCCACCGGTTCTACGCTGAGACAGTTGGATGCAACCGAGCAATCGCCGCACCCCTCGCATACAAGTTCGTTGATCATCACATGCTTGGTGGGCACGGGCACCTCACCGCGCTTGCGGCGGCGGCGCAATTCGGTGGCGCAGGCCTGATCGTAGATCAAGACACTGACGCCCGCGACCGTCCGCAGCTCCCGCTGCACGGTATTGAGCTGTGAACGGTCATCAACGCTTGTCCCCGCCGGGAGGTCTCGGCGCCGGAAGCGTTCCGGTGCCTGAGAGACAACGGCAATGCGGTCCACGCCCTCTGCCCGGCACGCCTGGGCAATGGCCTCAACGCTGAGCGGCCCGTCTACCGGTTGCCCCCCTGTCATGGCCACCGCATCGTTGAACAATATCTTGTAGGTGATGTTCGCCTTCGCTGCGATGGCCTGGCGGATGGCCATTGAGCCGGAATGATACCAGGTGCCCTCACCCAGGTTCTGAAACACATGGTCCTTGCCTGTGAACTGCGAGGATGCCGCCCAGTTGACCCCCTCACCACCCATTTGGATGAGCGAGGAGGTCTCGCGGTTCATCCAGCTTGCCATGAAATGGCAGCCGATGCCGGCCAGGGCTCTTGAGCCATCGGGAACCTTGGTGGACGTGTTGTGCGGGCAGCCAGAGCAGAAATAGGGCGTGCGCACCGCGCCGCCCACCTGAAGCGGGGCATGCCGTTGAGTGGTCAATTCCTGCGCACGCTCAAGAAAGCCCTCAGCCGGGAAAACCCCATCAAGGCGGCGGGCGATCAGCGGCACAAGCTCTAAAGGCGAGAGCTCACCGGTCCATGGGATGAGGCGCTTGCCACGTTCATCGTGCTTGCCCACCATGCGGTCGGGCTTGTCCCCCGGCCAGTCGTAAAAATACTCTTTGAACTGACTTTCTATGATGCCGCGCTTTTCTTCCACCACGACCACTTCGCGTTTACCACACACGAAATCCAGTGCGGCCTTGCGCGCAAGTGGCCACACCATGCCCACCTTGTAGATGTCGATCCCCAGTGCAAGGCACCGCGCTTCGTTCACCCCCAACAGGCGCAGCGCCTCCATGAGATCGAGATGACCTTTGCCTGTGGAGATAAAGCCGAACACCGCGCCCTTCGTGTTGTAGACAGGTCTATCGATCGGGTTTGCCTCGGCGAACGCAAACACGGCGTGCTTTTTGGCCTCCATGCGCTCTTCGATCTGGGGTCCCGGCAAGTCCGGCCAGCGATAGTGCAACCCTGTGTCTGGTATCTCATAGTCGGGCGTCACGAAACCGCGGTCCGGTTTGAGCTCGACCACGGCTGAAGACTCAACAGTCTCCGAAACGGCCTTGAAGCCCACCCACATGCCGGAATAGCGCGACAGGGCATAGCCATATTCGCCGAACTCCAAGTATTCGGCCACCGTGGACGGATTAAGCGTGGGCATGAACCACGCCATGAACGCAACATCAGACTGATGCGGCATGGATGAGGAGACGCAGCCATGATCATCACCAGCCACGACCAAAACCCCGCCGGTTGGAGATGAGCCGTATGCGTTCCCATGCTTGAGGGCATCGCCGGCCCGATCAACCCCAGGGCCCTTGCCGTACCAGAGTGCAAACACCCCGTCGACCTGACGGCCCGGCTGGGTTTCAACCTGCTGGGATCCAAGAACGCCTGTTGCGGCAAGATCTTCGTTGATCGCCGGCTGAAACTTCACCCCCCTGGCGTCCAGGGCAGCTGCTTGTCGCCACAGCTCCATATCGAGCCCACCGAGAGGCGAGCCCCGATAGCCGGACACATAGCCCCCGGTGGTGAGACCCATGTGTTCGTCTCGGCGCGCCTGATCGAGCACCACACGCACCAGAGCCTGAGTGCCGCTCAAGAACACGCGGCCTGCTCGCTTCTGATAGCGATCGCTCAGACGGTACGGGGTGAGAGGAAAGGGATGGGCAGTCATGCGGACCTCCGAGCTGCCACAAGCCTATACCGATTTGAGAGAAATTATTTCCCTAATGTTGCGCAGCTATCTCATAAACTGGTATAATCTACCAGATTGTGTGACCATCAGGAAGTTCCTGCCGATGACAACCATTCGAGAGTCCGACCGCGCGTTGCTGCGCACACTGCAAGAGGATGGCCGCATCTCCAATCAGGATCTTTCCGACGCCGCCGCCATGTCCACGTCAGCGTGTTGGCGCAGGATGAAAGCGCTGGAAGAAGACGGTGTGATAGAACGGTATGCGGCCATCCTGAACGCCGATGCGTGCGGGTTGACCTTTCATGCCATCGTTCACATCACTCTTTCGCGCCACCGGGCGGAGTTTGTCGAGGAGTTCCTGAACGCTATCGTGGAGCGTTCCGAGGTCATGGACTGCTTTGCCACCACGGGGGACGCAGATTACTTCCTGCGCGTGTGTTGCGCCAATCTGGACGCGTACAATGCGTTCCTCGAGCACTTCTTGTTCAAGCTAAACGGCGTTGCCAACATCAAGACTCATCTGGTGCTGCGCCGAATCAAGCAGAGCACACAGCTGCCCCTCTAGAGCTCTAAACGGAGCGGAACTCACTGCTGAGAGATGGCACGCCGTCGGTCACGATCTTTCCGCGCTCCAACAGGTGCTCAATGTGGGCGAAGGTGGACATGGCGGCCGCGGGGTGCAGCTTGGGATCCACATCCGCATAGACCGCTTTGACAATCTCTCCGATCGTGTGATCGCCTTTCTGAATACGCCGCAAGATCGCCTCTTCACGCATCTTCCGATGGGTGACGAACCCGCGCACAAAATCGCGCGGAGCCCGCTTGGGTGGCCCGTGGGTCGGCCAATAGATCTCATCGCTGCGCCCCAGCACAGTCTCCAGCGACGTAAAATAGTCAGACATATTGCCGTCCGGCGGGGCGATCACGCTGGTGGACCAGGCCATGACATGATCACCGGAGAACAGAGCATTCTCTTCCACCAACGCGAACGCCATGTGGTTGGATGTGTGGCCCGGTGTGAACACCGCTTCCAGGGTCCAGCCGTTCCCTTCGATAACGTCGCCATGGCGCACCTCAACGTCCGGCACAAAATCCATATCTCCGCTGGCATCGAGGCGTACATCGCCGCTCTCCACCTGGTGGGCGCGGCCTGAACCATGGGGCCCATAGGCGTAGGTCTTGGCGCCCGTGTGGATCTTCAACCGGGCAGCTAACGGGGAGTGGTCCATGTGGGTGTGCGTGATGATGATGTGGCTGACGGTCTTGCCGTCCAGCTCGCTTAAGAGGGCGCTATAATGGGCCTCGTCCTGAGGGCCCGGGTCAATCACCGCCACATTGGTGGCGCCCACAATGTACGTTCCGGTGCCCGTGAACGTGAAGGGGCCGGGATTGTTGCAGATCAACCGGCGGATCAATGGCGATACCTGATCTGTGCGCCCATGGGCAAAGTCCAGCTCGCGCTCAAACGCCAATCCACTCATCCATGTGTCTCCTCTTTCACAGTGAGCGCTTCTAGCACGGCGAAACTTTGCTTGTCGCGGCAGTTCAAGCCCAATATACCACCGGCCACGCCTTACCCAATGCCGGAGCGGCCCCTTGAGCCTCTTTGCCAACACTCAGCCACCAATCGCCAATGCCGCCTGGCCGGACCATTCCTTGCTGCGGGCGATCATTCTGGTTTTCGCCGGCGCCTTGCTGCTTGCCATCTCCTCAAAACTCTCGATCCCCATGGCGCCCAAGAGCCTGTTCCCGGTTCCGGTCACGCTGCAGACCCTTGTGGCGCTGTCGCTTGGCACTGCATATGGCTGGCGCTTGGGCGGGGCCACCGTTCTGCTCTATTTCTCACTTGGCGCTCTGGGCCTGCCGGTGTTTGCACAAGGCGGCGGGCTCCACCATCTCTGGACCACGCCGACAGCCGGCTATCTGCACGGCTTTCTGTTCGCGGCGGTTCTGATGGGATGGTTCGCAGGCCTTGGCCTTGACCGGTCAGCCGCGCGCCTCTTTCCGGCGATGCTGGCCGGACATGCAGTGATCTATTTTTTCGGGCTCATGTGGCTTGCCAGCTATGTGGGCATGAATGCAGCGCTTGCCATTGGCTTCAAACCGTTCGTGATTGCTGACATCCTCAAATGCGCCCTTGGCGCCCAGCTCTTCCCCATGGCCTGGAAAGCTCTGAAAGAATAAACAGGAGCCTGCTCGACATGCCCAAACTCGATAGCGACTTCATCCGCAATCAGTTCCCCGCCTTCTCGGAGAGGTCCTTGGAAGGCCAGGCGTTCTTTGAGAATGCCGGCGGATCATATGCCTGCGGCCAGGTGATCGAGCGCCTGACACGCTATTACCGGGAGACCAAGGTGCAACCCTATTGGGCGTTTGACGCCTCTGCCCAGGCCGGCGCGCAGATGGACGCGGCCTATGAGCGGATTGCGGGGTACATGAATGTGGCGGCCGATGAGGTGAATTTCGGGCCGTCCACCTCGCAGAACACCTATGTACTGGCCAACGCCTTCCGCCCGCTTTGGGCGGACGGTGATGAAATCATTGTCACCAACCAGGACCATGAAGCCAATGGCGGCGCCTGGCGCCGGCTGGCGGACCGCGGCATTGTGGTGCGCGAGTGGCAGGTGAAGCCGGACACCGGACAGCTGGACCCGGCGGATCTGGATACGCTGCTGACCGACAAGACTAAACTGGTGGCCTTCCCCCATTGCTCGAACATCGTGGCACATATCAACCCGGTGCGGGAAATTGCTGATAAGGCCCACAGCGTGGGCGCCCATGTGGTGGTGGATGGGGTTTCTTACGCGCCGCATGGTTTGCCGGACATTGAGGTGCTGGGCGCCGATATCTATCTCTGCTCGCTCTATAAGGTGTATGGCCCCCACCAAGGCCTGATGGTGGTGCGCCGAGCGCTTCTGGACGCCCTGGCCAATCAGAGCCACTACTTCAATGAAGACAAGCGCCGCGCCAAGCTCACACCGGCCGGCCCGGACCATGCCCAGATTGCAGCGGCCGGCGGGGTGGCCGACTACTTCGATGCTGTTCATGCCCATCATTTTAGCGATGACGCGGACGCCCCAACCCGCGGCCAGAGGGTGCATGACCTGTTCCGGAACCAGGAACAGGCGCTTCTTACACCGCTTCTGGATTATCTGCGCGGGCGCAATGATGTTCGGCTGCTCGGGCCCTCCGATGCTGCGGTGCGGGCGCCCACGGTGGCGCTGCAGACCCTGCAGCGGAACCCGCATGAGATTGCCGAGGCGCTGGCCCATAAGGGCATCATGGCAGGCGCCGGAGACTTCTATTCGGTGCGCGTGATCGAAGCGATGGGTGTTCAACCAGACCCGGGTGCCTTGCGGGTGTCGTTTGTGCACTACACCACACAAAATGAGGTGGATAAGCTGATCGCCGCCCTCGATGAAACTCTGAGCTAGCATGAGCACTGAGGCGATAGAGCTGCGCCCGGCCCGGCGCGAAGACCTTGAGGCCATTGTGGCCATGTTGGCTCATGACCCGTTGGGCAGCGCCCGCGAAGATGCCGCTCTTCCGCTGGCTGAACCTTACCTCCAGGCCTTTGAGGCGCTTGATCGGGACCCCAACCAGCTGCTGACCGTGGCTGTTGCCAAGGGTCAGGTGGTGGGCACCCTCCAGCTCTCATTCATCCCCGGCATTGCGCGCACCGGCATGTGGCGCGGTCAGATTGAGGCGGTACGGATTGCCGAAGCCTTGCGCAATTCGGGCCTCGGTCAGCAGATGTTCCAATGGGCGATTGAGCAGTGCCGCGCGCGCGGCTGCGGGCTGGTGCAACTGACCACCGACAAGACTCGACCTGACGCCCACCGGTTCTATGAACGGCTGGGCTTTGAGGCAAGCCACATTGGCTACAAGCTCAAGCTCCGCTGAACACAGGCTACTTGGCACCAATGCCGTAGATCATGGTTCTGACGGTTCGAAGCGCGATCAGGATGTCGAGCCATAACGAACAGTGTTTGATGTAGTAAAAGTCGAAGTAGAGCTTCTCGTGCACATCTTCCAGATCAGCCACATGGCCCTGGTTGACCTGCGCCCAGCCGGTGATCCCTGGGCGCACAATGTGGCGGTATCGATAGTAGGGCAGTTCTGCCTCGTAGGCCTTTGACAGATTGATGGCCTCAGGCCGCGGGCCGATCCAGCTCATCTCACCGCGCAGGATGTTGAAAATCTGCATGATCTCATCCAGCCGGTGCTTGCGCAGCCACCGCCCACAGGCGGTGATGCGCGGATCATTGTCTTCGGTAATCTCATCATCGGCAGAACTGTCTGCGGCCGCACGCGCTGTCATGGTGCGAAACTTGTACATGGTGAACGGCTTGCCCCGGTAGCCCATGCGGCGCTGGGCAAAAAGAACCGGGCCCCTGCTCTCCAGCCGGATGCATACAGCGATCAGGCTCATCACAGGCAGGAACGCCAGCACGGCCAGTACCGCCACGCACCATTCCATGGCGAACTTGAGCTTCAGGTACAAAAGCCCGGGCACCAGGGAGCCGAAGACATTCTCTGACAGATGATCGATCTCCACCCGCCCAGTGAGACTCTCCTTAACGTTCTTGGCGTGGAACACCGGGATGCCCGCAAGCGCAGCATCCGTGATGAAGCGCCCCCACTCGTCGTTCAGATTGCTCCGCAGATCCACCACGATGCCATCCACGGGTTTGGTGGGAAAGGCCGCCTGGCGCAGCACGCGCCACGACACACCCTTCAGGGACACCAGGCCTCCCGCCGTGCCATCCGGGACCACGGCCAGCTTCAGCTGGCGCAGCCGCCGGGTCATCACATGCACGGCGTAAAACCATACCTGGGAGAGCATGAGCGCTGCAAAGAAGAGATAACGGCTGTACTCCACCCGGGTGATTAGAAAGAGAAAGGCGAAGAGCGCAAAGCTGCCCATGAAGATGGGCGGAATGTAGAACGTGGCCTGGACGCCCGGAAAATTGGTCATCCGGCGGTGAAGATAAAAGCCGATCAAAACGGCGCCAAAGGAGGCGGCCATGGTGTTGACCTTGCTTTGATCATTCCAGAAATATTCAACAAAAGGAAAGGTCAGCAGGTAGGGCAGGAACACTGAAAACACAATGCCGCCGATCAGTTGGAACCGATTGCGCAACACAAGGGGCTTGCGCGCGGACGCGTTCAGATTGGCGGCAACTGTGCCGCCGTGCAGGATCGAACTCATCAATTTTCCCCACAAAATTCACAAGCCTTGACCCAGCACATGGCAGAACGGCCAAAGACGCCTTCAAACAGCTGCAATCGCACTCAGCTCTTTGAAGGATCTTCAGCCTAAGGCAGAGAAGTTAAGATCAGATCACCCGCGGGGCCAGCGTATCAGCGAGGCTTCCTCAAGGGGCATCGGCAAACTTCTGGGCGCCCATTTTTTCCAGGGCCTCTTGGTCAACCAACCGGGTGACAATGGGGTGAAGGCGCACGTTCCCTTCTTTGACAACCTGACGAAAATTGGCAATCACATTGGTGGTGGCCTTGCGGTCGGGCGCGATGATGTCGATCAGCCAGTTGATGTCACCGGACGCCCAATCATCGCCCTGAAGCCGCAATGGAAAGATGCCGGCCTTGATCTGATCTCTGATCTTCCCATCCACTTCTTCAGACACGCTCGCCCAAATGGCCATGCCGGCCACATCGGCAAGGTGATTGTGCGTTTCGCCACTTTTCAGCTGCTTTGGATAGGCAATCGCCACACGATCACGCAGCAGCGGGTCCAATAGCAGGTGCTGCAAATCGCTCAAGGTCTGGTGCTTGTAGCGCGGCAGCAGCATCATGGCCATGGCCACGTTGCCAAAACTCTCACGCACTTGGGCCCGCACTGCCGCCACTTTTCGAGCAATTTCAGGATCCAGATCCGATCGCTCTTTGGTTTTGTGTTCTTTCTTTTTTGCCTCTTTCTTGTTTGATCCCTTGCCGTCTCTTTTATCTTTTGACTGCGCCACAATGATCCCCGGATGATTTTGTTGCACGAGGAAATAATGCTAATTGCACACTTCAGGCGTGTCAAGACAAGCACCCATCAGGTGCTCGTCTAAGGATTTTGTGTCGGGTCGGTTTTACGAGGACAGGCAGCTGCGGAATGAATCTGCCATCTGACGGATCAAGGCCGTGTAGTGTTTCGGACCCGCCTCGCCCCGTGATCCCAGCGGATCAAGTTCACCGGTTTTGGCATCGGTGCCCTCGGTGACCAGGGTCACCAGCTTTGACGGGAATTGCGGTTCCGCAAAAACGCAGACCACGCCCTTTTCCCGGATCCGGTTTTGGATGTCCGACACGCGTTTGGCGCCCGGCTGGGCTTCAGGATTGATTGTGATGGCCGCAGACGCCTCCAGACCGAAGCGGTTTTCGAAATAGGCGTAGGCGTCGTGAAACACGATGAAGGGGCGCTTGCTCAGACCGGCAAGTTCACCCTTGATCTGGGTCATCAGGTCGGTGAGAGCCGCAACCGTCTTGCCGGCATTCTTGCTGTAGAGCTCGGCATTGGCCGGATCTGCCTCAGACAGAGCCTTTTCCGCCGCTTTCACGATGGCAATGGCGTTCTGCGGATCCAGCCACAGATGCATGTCGTAAGGGCTATCGCCGTGATCGTGGCCGTGATCGTCGTGACCATGCTCGTGCTTGGCTTCTTTCTTGTGGTCATGATCGTCATGGCCATGCTCGTCCTTGGCCTCTTTC
Source organism: Pseudomonadota bacterium (assembly GCA_039180225.1). Classification (GTDB taxonomy): domain Bacteria; phylum Pseudomonadota; class Alphaproteobacteria; order Rhizobiales; family CAJQND01; genus JAAEUE01. The sequence continues at coordinate 220 of JBCDDQ010000155.1, read as the reverse complement.
TTGTGATCATGGTCGTCATGGCCATCTTCGTGCTTGGCCTCTTTCTTGTGATCATGGTCGTCATGGCCATCTTCGTGCTTGGCCTCTTTCTTGTGATCATGATCGTCATGGCCATCTTCGTGCTTGGCCTCTTTCTTGTGATCATGATCGTCATGGCCATCTTCGTGCTTGGCCTCTTTCTTGTGGCCGTGTTCGTCATGGCCATGACCGTCTTCGCGGT
>JBCDDQ010000154.1:0-11457 GCA_039180225.1 Pseudomonadota bacterium | reverse complement strand
GCGGCCGAGAGGCATGTGGACACAAAGGATTTAATCTGTCCGATCGGGGCCGCTAAGCACAATGACAAGCGTCCTGAGGTGATTGCGGCCTATGTGGCCGCCGAAGTGATGACCGCGTTGGCCTTTTTTGAGAGTGAGACTTCAGAGGGCAGGCCGAAACGCGAGAAGAGGGAGAGGGCCCATGACCAATGAGCCGGCCAACCGGCTGGAACTGCGCGGGGTGACAAAGGCGTTTCCGGGGGTGATCGCCAACGACACTGTGAGCTTTGCTGTGAAGCCTGGCGAGATCCACGCGCTTTTAGGGGAGAACGGTGCGGGCAAATCCACGTTGGTGAAGATGATCTACGGGATCATGCAGCCAGATAGCGGCGAGATCCTCTTGAACGACGAGGCGCAATACATCCCCAATCCAAAGGCGGCCCGGGCCATGGGCGTTGGTATGGTGTTCCAGCATTTCTCATTGTTCGAGGCGATGACGGTTCTGGAAAATATCGCGCTGGGGCTGGATGAAAGCATCTCCCACGCCGAGCTGGAGCGCCGCATAGCTGATGTGTTGCACGAATATGGTCTTTCGCTGGATCCGCACCGGGTGGTCTCTACTTTGAGCGTGGGTGAGCGTCAGCGTATCGAGATTGTGCGCGCTTTGTTGCTTAATCCAAGCCTGCTCATCATGGACGAGCCGACTTCGGTGCTCACCCCACAGGAGGTGGCGCAGCTGTTTGAGACCCTGCGCGCGCTGGCGAAATCGGGGTGCTCGATCCTCTACATCTCCCACAAGCTGCATGAGATCCAAGAGCTTTGCGAGGCAGCCACCATTCTTAGAGGCGGCAAGGTGGTGGGCGAGTGCGATCCGAAACAGGAAAGCTCCCGCTCCATGGCCGAGATGATGATCGGCGCGAGCTTGAAGTCCGTGGAGAAGGATGGGGAGCGTACGTTTGGCGAAGAGAAGTTCGTCGTCACCGGTCTCACCCTGCCCGGCGAGGGGAACTTCGGCGTGGCACTGAACGATATCTCCTTTTCCGTCAGATCAGGCGAGATCTTCGGCATCGCAGGGGTTGCCGGCAATGGCCAGAACGAGCTGCTCCTGGCGCTGAGCGGTGAGGTTAAATCGCCGGCAGGTGATGCGGTCAAACTCGATGGGGACCCAATTGGCGCGCATGGCATCACCCCGCGGCGCTTTGCGGGGCTGTGTGCCGTTCCGGAAGAGCGAAATGGCCATGGTGCCGTTACGGATTTTACCCTGACCGACAATGCCATTCTGACAGCCCGCAACCGCAAGAACATGGTGTCGTACGGCGTGATCAACGCCAACACCGCCCTAAGCTACACGGCCGATGTGATCGAGAAGTTTGCAGTGAAAACCACAGGACCGACCTCCACGGCAGGATCGCTCTCCGGCGGTAATCTGCAGAAATACATTATGGGCCGCGAGATCTTGCAGACCCCGGAGGTGCTCGTGGTGTCCCAACCCACCTGGGGTGTGGATGCGGGCGCAGCGGCCGCCATCCATCAGGCGCTGGTAGATCTTGCCCAAAGGGGCTCGGCCATCGTGGTGATCAGCCAGGATCTCGACGAACTGCTCGCCATTTGCGACCACATGGCGGTGATCAACGAGGGGCGCCTCTCCAAGACGTTGAATGTGGGAGAAGTCTCCATCGATGAAATCGGCCTTCTGATGGGCGGCGTCCATGGCGATCCGTTCGCCACGGCGGAGATGACGGAGGCGGTCCATGCTCATTGAACTCACCAAACGCAAAGAGCCCAACCGTCAGATGGTCTATCTGACCCCGGTGATCGCCGTGGTGCTAACCATGTTCACCGGCGGCATCATTTTCACCGCGCTCGGATATGATGGCACGGGCGCCGTGTGGGAGATTTTCATCAAACCGGTCATCAACCCCGACAAGTGGCCTGATCTTGGCATAAAGGCAGCCCCACTCATCCTGATCGGTGTCGGGCTTGCCATCGGCTTCCGGGCCAATGTGTGGAACATCGGTGCAGAGGGACAATATGTGATTGGCGGCTTGGCCGGTACCGGCGTTGCGCTTCTCACCTGGGAGCTGGAGGGTTGGTGGATCTTGCCCCTGATGTGCATCGCCGGCGCCATGGGCGGAGCAGCCTATGCGGCCATCCCGGCCTTCCTGCGCACCAAGCTGAAGGTCAACGAGATCCTCTCCAGCCTGATGCTCACCTATGTGTCAATCCAGCTCCTGTACTACCTCATGCGCGGGCCTTGGAAAGATCCTGAAGGGTTCAATTTCCCGCAAACGCGTTTATTCAACGACAGTCAAATCCTTCCCACGATCACCGAAGACAGCATCATTCACTTCGGCGTGCCCCTGGCGTTCCTGATCGCTTTGGCGGCCTGGTTCGTGTTGTCGAAAACCGTATTCGGGTTCCAGGTGCGCGTGGTGGGGGCAGCGCCCCATGCGGCGCGCTATGGCGGGTTTGATGAAAACCGCACCATATGGCTGGCGCTCCTCATGGGCGGTGGGCTGGCGGGCTTGGCGGGCACCTTCGAGGCGGCGGGACCGTTCGGCCAGATGGTGCCCCAGTTCCCCACCGGATATGGCTTTACGGCGATCATTGTTGCCTTTCTGGGCCGCTTGCATCCGCTGGGCATCATTGGCGCAGGCATCATCCTCGCCATCTCCTATGTGGGCGGGGAGGGCGCACAGACCTCCATTGGTCTGCCCAATGCGGCCACCGGCATCTTTCAGGCCATGATGCTGTTCTTCCTCCTGGCCACTGACATTCTCATCAACTACCGCCTGTCGTTCGGCACGGCCTCGTCCTCAGGAGCGCCCTCATGAACGATGCCATCATCATTTCAATCATCATGACGGTGGTGGGCGCGGCAACGCCCATTCTGCTGGCCGCGCTCGGCGAACTCATTGTGGAAAAGAGCGGTGTCTTGAACCTGGGCGTAGAGGGCATGATGCTCATCGGAGCCGTCACCGGATTTGCGGTGACCTCCGTGACCGGTTTGCCACTTGCCGGCGTGCTGTGTGCGATGGTTGCGGCCACCTGTGCTGCCCTCTTGTTCGGTTACTTGACGCTGACACTCACCTCCAATCAGGTGGCCACTGGGCTTGCTCTGACGATCTTTGGCATCGGACTGTCGTCCCTGGCGGGCGAAGGTTACGTGGGAAAGACGGTGGACATCTACGCCTCCATCTTCCCGGCCGGCCTTGCCGAGCATCCCTTCTTGCGCGTGATCTTCGGGTACAGCCCCATTGTCTACTTTTCCCTGTTTATGACGTTTGCCGTCGCTTGGTTTCTGAAAAAGAGCCGGGCAGGGCTGATTTTGCGGGCCGTGGGGGAGAGCGCGGATTCCGCCCACTCCATCGGTTATTCCGTGATTGGCGTGCGCTACGCGGCGGTGGCCTTCGGCGGTGCCATGGCGGGTGCCGGCGGTTGCTATTACTCTATGGTGCTGACGCCCATGTGGGCAGAAGAACTCACCGCAGGGCGCGGCTGGATTGCATTGGCGCTGGTGGTGTTCTCCGCCTGGCGTCCCTGGAGGTTGCTGCTGGGCGCTTATCTGTTTGGGGCAGTGATGACGTTTGAGCTGCATGCCAAGGCGGCAGGTTTTTCCCTGGTGGCACCTGAATTCCTAGCGGCCATGCCCTACATAGCAACAATTGCCGTGCTTGCGCTGATCTCGCTCAGAAAGTCGGCCGGAGCCAAAGCACCCGCTTGCCTAGGCCAACCGTTTAAAGCATCTACTTGAGTCAGAAAGGGAGACATCATGACCAAACTCACAAGACGTACCTTATTGCAAACCTCGGCCGGGGCGGCCGCGACCCTGCCTTTGGTTGGCGCGCCAGCTTTCGCCGCCGATCCGTTGAAGGTGGGCTTTGTCTATCTTGGCCCGATCGGAGACCACGGCTGGACCTACGCCCATGAACAGGGGCGCCAAGAGGCGATCAAGCAGTTTGGCGACAAGATCAAAACCACCATCGTGGAAAACGTTGCCGAAGGCCCGGACTCAGAGCGCGTGATCCGTAACCTGGCACAAGATGGCAACGACCTGATCTTCACCACTTCTTTCGGCTACATGCAGCCCACCCTGAAGGTGGCCAAGCGCTTCAAGAAGACCAAGTTCGAACACGCGACCGGCTACAAGCGCGCCAAGAATGTGGCAACCTTCAACGCCCGCTTCTATGAGGGCCGGGCGGTGTGCGGCACCATCGCCGGACACATGTCAAAGAGCGGCGTTGCTGGTTACATTGCCTCGTTCCCGATCCCGGAAGTGGTGATGGGCATCAACGCCTTCACGCTCGCCGCCCGCAAAGTGAACCCAAACTTCCAAACCAAAGTGCTCTGGGTCTCCACTTGGTATGACCCGGCCAAGGAAGCCGATGCAGCCAAGGCGCTGATCGATCAGGGTGCAGATGTGATCGCCCAGCACACCGACAGTCCAGCCGCTCTGCAGGCCTGCGAACAGCGCGGCCTCATGGCCTTTGGTCAGGCTTGGGACATGTCCTCGTTTGCCCCCAAAGCCCACCTCACGGCGATTGCCAACAAGTGGGGCGTGCACTACGTCAAGTCGATCCAAAGCGTTCTGGACGGAAGCTGGGAGAGCACCGACACCTGGTGGGGTTTGAAAGAAGGCATCATTGAAATGACGCCGTTCAACGAGCGCATCCCAGCAGAGGTACAGGCGGCTGCCAACAAAACGCGCGACGGCATCATTGACGGCTCTGCACCGGCCTTTGCCGGGCCCTTCAACGATCAGTCCGGCAAACAGCGTGTCGCAGCTGGCGCAGCACTGAATGACGGCGACCTTCACAAGATGGATTGGTACGTGGAAGGTGTGCAGAGCTAAACAGCTCTTTGGGAAAGGCGGGTCCGTTCAGGGCCCGTCTGTTCTCGTGAGCGCGCTTAGGCGCTCACGGCAATGCTTGGTCATAAAGTCGATGAAGAGCCGGACCTTCGGATCAAGCAGCCGTCTGTGAGGATAAAGGCAGGCGAACGGCGCATTCGGCGGCGGCGTTGCCTCCAACAGCGGGACCAGGCGGCCGGCATCGATATGCTCGCCCACTTCGAAGTAGGGCTTATTGGCAATGCCATATCCGGCGAGCGCCCATTCTGTGAGCACATCGCCGTCATCTGCATCATACTTGCCGGCCACGTTGAACTTCTGGCGGCCCTCGCCGGTTTCCAGCGTCCAATAGTACTCCTGAGAACCGGGAAACCGCAGCAGCAGACAATTGTGCTCCCCGTTCAGCAGATCCTGCGGGGTTTGAGGAACGCCGTGCGCCTCAAGATAGCTCGGCGCGGCGCAGAGCACGCGCCGGCATTCCAAAATGCTGCGCAGCTTCATGTTGGAATCTTGCAGGTAGCCCAGGGCGAACGCCACATCGATGCCTTCCTCCAGAAGATTGATGCGATGATCTGAAAGCCTGAGCCGCACCTCGATCTCCGGGTAAGCCTCATTGAACACCGGAACCAACGGCGCAATGATGCGCCGGCCCACACCCAGGGGCGCCGTGACGCGCAAGGCCCCGCGCGGTTTCTCAGCAAAGCCCGCCACACCGGCTTCGGCCTCTTCCACAGCTTCCAGGATCTTCAGAGCGTGTTCATAAAAGAAGGTGCCGATCTCTGTCGGCTGCAGCTTGCGCGTGGTGCGGTTGAAGAGGCGCACCCCCAGCCGGTTCTCAAGCTCCTTGATGCGATTGCTGGCCACCGCAGGGGTCAGGCGCTGGTCGCGGCCGGCTGCCGTAATGCTGCCAAGCTCCACCACCCGAACGAACACCCGGATGCTTCCCAGATAGGGCATCTGTTCCTTCCGATTTTCAAAAAATTTTTGATAGTGAACGTGAAATTGGCCGGTTTTTCAAGAATCAATAATTTGCCAAGGTGAACCAAACCGCTTTGGGGACACGACCGCAATCATGTTCGATCTGGCCATTATATGGGACTGGGTGGGCTTTGCCGTCCGCTGGGTCCATGTCATTACGGCGATCGCCTGGATCGGCTCTTCGTTCTATTTCATTGCGCTCGATCTGGGCCTGCGCAGGACGCCCGATGTGCCGGAGGGCGCAGCCGGCGAAGAATGGCAGGTGCACGGCGGCGGATTCTATCACATCCAGAAATATATGGTGGCGCCGGAGCGGATGCCGGACCATCTGACCTGGTTCAAGTGGGAATCCTATGCCACTTGGCTCTCCGGCTTCGCGCTTCTGGCGGTGATCTACTATGTGGGCGCCGACCTCTATCTGGTGGACCCACAAGTGCTGGACATTTCGGCCGGCACCGCCATCTTGATCTCCCTGGCCTCCATAGGCGTGGGTTGGGTGGTTTATGATCTTCTCTGCAAGTCCCCGCTTGGTGAGGACAACACCAAGCTGATGATCCTGCTTTACGGTGTTTTGGTGGCCATGGCCTGGGGATACACCCAGCTGTTCTCCGGGCGTGCGGCGTTCGTGCACTTGGGCGCTTTCACAGCCACCATCATGTCGGCCAACGTCTTCTTCATCATCATTCCCAACCAGGAAAAGGTGGTGGCCAGCCTGAAGGCCGGCGAGGCGCCAGATTCTGCCCTCGGAGCCCAGGCCAAGCAGCGTTCCACCCACAACAACTATCTGACGTTGCCCATCTTGTTCCTGATGCTGTCGAACCATTACCCCTTGGCCTTTGCCACCGAGTACAACTGGGTGATCGCATCGTTGGTGTTCTTGATGGGCGTCACCATCCGGCATTACTTTAACTCCAAACATGCCCGCTCCGGCGATCCGGTCTGGACCTGGCTCGCCACGGCCATCCTGTTTGTGATCATCATGTGGCTTTCCATGACGCCCAAGTCCTTTTCAGAGGCAAAGGACGAGGTGATGAGCCCCACCGCACAGAAGTTTGCGGCCTCAAAGCTGTTTGCGGATGTGCACGTCGCGGTGGCCGGCCGCTGTGCCATGTGCCACGCCGCAGAGCCTGCCTGGGAGGGGATGCATTGGGCGCCCAAGGGCGTGTTGCTGGAAACCGAAGCGCAAGTCGCCGAACGCGCCCGCGAGATTTATCTCCACGCCGGCGTGACCAACGCCATGCCGCCGGCGAATGTGTCGTTCATGGAGCCGGCTGAGCGCAAGCTGATCCAGGCCTGGTACCGTGAGGTCGTGAACCGATGAGCGCACAGAAGCTGCTCCGCGGCCGGCTCTTGTCATTCCTCGACGAGCCGGACGGGGTGGAGGATGCTTCCGTCTACCGCTACTGCGAGGACGGCGCGGCGCTCATCCGCGACGGCCACATCATTGCTTCGGGCGATCATGCGGACGTGATTCTGCGGGCCGGCGACGATACGCAGGTCATCGACCACCGGCCTCATCTCCTAATGCCCGGCTTTATCGATACCCATCTCCATTTTCCGCAAATGCAGGTCATCGCCTCCTGGGCAGCACAACTGCTGGACTGGCTCAACACCTACACCTTTCCAGAGGAAGGCAAGTTCACAGACCCAGACCACGCCCTCCGCATTGCTGGCGCCTTCTTCGATGAACTGTTGCGCCACGGCACGACCACCGCAGCAGCCTTTTGCTCGGTTCACAAGGCTTCCGCTGAAGCCTTCTTCTCCGCAGCCCAACGCCGCAATCTGCGGATGATCGGCGGCAAGGTGATGATGGACCGCAACGCGCCGGACAGCGTCTGCGACACGCCCCAGGACGGCTATGAGGACACAAAGGCATTGATTGCCCGCTGGCACGGGACGGGCCGAGGGCTCTACGCCATTACGCCGCGCTTTGCGATCACCTCAACACCTGAGCAAATGGCCATGGCCAGCACGTTGGCGGCAGAACATCCCGAATGTTACGTGCAAACACATCTGTCGGAGAACCATGACGAGATTGCCCTGACGCGGGAGCTCTATCCAGATGCTGAGGACTATCTGAACGTTTATGAGCGCTACGGCCTGCTTGGCCCGCGGAGCCTTTTTGGCCACTGCCTGCATCTTTCAGAGCGGGAGATTTCGGTGATGGCGCAGACAGGATCGGTGGCTGTGTTCTGCCCCACCTCTAACCTCTTTCTCGGGAGCGGCCTTTATGATGAGGCAGGCTTGCGAAGCCAGAACGTGCGCCGGGCCATCGCCACCGATGTGGGCGGGGGGACAAACTATTCCATGCTGCGCACGTTGGATGAGGGTTACAAGGTTCTCCAATTGCAACGCCAGCGCATGCATCCGCTCAAATCGTTCTACTGGATCACCTTGGGCAACGCCCGCTGCCTGTCTCTGGAAGACAAGATCGGCACCCTGGATCCGGATACAGAGGCCGACATCGTGGTACTCGACAGCCGGGCGACCAGCGCCATGGCGCTGCGGATGGAGACGGTGACGTCCCTCAGCGAAGAGCTGTTTGTGCTGCAAACACTCGGCGACGACCGCGCGATCGCCGAGACATATGTAGCAGGCGAACCCGCTCGAACATCCGTGCCCAAACCATCGGGCGGTTAAGGCCTTATCAAATCACCTTGCCCGGTGCTATGCGAAGCAGACCGGGTGATGTTTGGTTGCGGGGATTGCGATGAACCCTCAAGCAGATTGGGACGCTGCACGCTTCATGATCGAAGGAGAGGCAGTGCTCAAAGAAATGGGTGTGGCACGTGTTCGGTTAGGCAACGATTTTGAAGAGTACAAAGAGGTAATGGTGCATGCGCGCGGGAAGATCTCCGAGCACTTTGACACCGACTATATCGACACGCTTGAACAAGAGGGCGTCTGGTTTTTGTGCGAAGACAGACGCGGCAAGCACATTGCCAACCAGGCGGTGCGCTTCGAGGATCTCAGAGGGGTCAGTCTGACCGTTGCCTTACGGCGCCGCCTGCAACGAATCCATGGCGGGCTGGCGGTTCAGTCACATCCCGTGCTGGACGGTTTCTGTGGCCGGGTGGCCTATACCGGCGACATGTGGATCAGGCGCGAGTACCGCAAACAGAGGCTGGCACCGGTGTTCGGCCGCTTGCTGCAGGCCTATACATTCATCAAGTTTGACCCTGAGATCATCTATGGCCTGATGGCCGAAGACCTGGTTCGCGCGGGCTATGGCGCAAGATTGGGCTATGTCCATGCCCAGCTCTATTGCCACGGCTGGGAGAAAGAACCCGACTTTAAGAAGCCCCGTTACGTCATGTGGATGGGGCGAGACGATCTGGCGTGGCAGTCTGGGGAATCTCTCGAAAAACTCGCAGCGGCTTGATGAAGCAAACCACGGCCGGCGTGTCGTTGCCAGACATGACCGGCCAGAGCCCGCGCTCAAACTGAATGGTCTTGCCGGCCACCTTGCGCGTCATCTGTTCCAAGATCGGCTTGCGCCGATCCCAGGAGAGCTCTTTGTAGCTGTCGCAGACACTCAAGGCGAATTCCCGGTCCGGCACACCGGGCAGACCGGCGCAGTTGCGCGCAAACTCCTCACCAAAGAACTTCGCGGCCGCGCTGTCCGGACCGGCATAGATGAACGTGGGCACGCTGAAGCCATTGTCGCGCATCACCTGGATGGATGACGAGAACTCAAGGTCCAGGAAAGGCGCGATCTCAGGCCCGTTGTCGAGGAAGCAGCGGTTGGCCGCCTCAAACATCTCGTCGACATCTTGCTTGAACGACAGGCGCACCGAGGGCCGTGTGGTGAGCGGGCCGGTCATTTGCGGAAGGCGCTGAGCATGACAACGTTCTCAGCCTCCTCTGTCGCGGGCGCTGTGTGAGCGCTGGCAATGGCGCTCAGCTCGTTGAAGATGGAGCTGAGCTCTTCCCTGGAGTACTCCCGAAGTGCGCGGTTGCCATATCTGGTTTTGAGCAGATGGCCAAGAAAGGCAACCGTTCCGCTGGTTTGAACCTGTTGTTCGATCAGATCCACCAGCATGGAACGGGCCAGCAGGTCCTCCAGAATGGCTTCGCGTTGGGCCTCGTCCAATACCGCGCCACCTGGCGCGGTCTGTGGCCCATCAAGGGTCAGATCAGCTTCACTGAGAGCGCCGCAGGTCAGCTGCTTATAGAGCTTCGTGGTCTGAGTGGCCTTCGCGGTGATTGAAGTCTGGCCCGACAGTGCAGGCGTGCTGGCTACCGCACCATCAAATGCCACCAAAATGTCGGCCAGTAGGCCCGGGGTGGTCAGTTGGTCAATCAGGTCGAGGGCTGTGCCATCCTGCAGCAAGGACAGTCGCATGATGTCTGCCCGGGTAATCGCCGGATGGCCTTCGCCGGTGAGGTTCTCCAGCATGCGATCGACAAGTTCATCGGGCAGAAACGCCTGGTGCCAGCTGCCGTCCGGATAGTCATAGTCCCGGATCTGGGCACCGGAGGCATAGCCCAAGAGCTGCGCGAACGCATCGCTTGAGAGCCCGGTGCGCCGGCGCAAGGCCGCGAAGGCTTGCCTGACATCTCTGGTGCTCATGGCGCCGATCATATCCTCCTTTAAGGCCCTGTCACAAGGCCTTCCGGGGAGGTGCGCGCTACGCTTTGTGGGGCTTGCGCGGCGGCGAGGGGTCTGGCGCCTTGGCCAGTGTGCGCTGCATAGCTTCCCGCAAGGCCGCTTGCATCTTAAGCACCCGCGCCCGTTCCAGGCTGCGCTGCTTTTCAATCTTCCAGTCTTCAAACGGGACACTTTGCGCCGGGAGTTTCACCATGCCGCCACCAGATTGAACAGTGAGCGGTGTTGATAAGCTGATTCTGAGACGGAATGGAACCGGATGTGTTTTCCGGGGCGGGCTTGTTTTTGAAAGAAATGGTGCCGGCGGCAATGGGGTAAACCCGCGGCCACCATGTTTCGGCTTTTGCTTCATCTCAATCGCGGCACGGGAGTGCGTGGTCGCAAAATGCACATAAACTGCTGCCTACCTTTCATCGCTGACTGCTGCACTAGCAGGCTCCACCGGGGAACGGTATGACGGATCACAACCGAAGAGCTTTTGAGCGTCGCGGGTCCTGCCCGGATCAGTGTTCTGACGCACAAGCCAGTTTTGTCAGCGTGACCGCGGCATGAACGAAGGAAACATGTTGTTATCCAAAACATCACTCTTGCGCGTTTTGGGTCAACTTTTCTGCCAATGTTAGAGTGGCGAGTTGCGTAATTGAGCGCAATTTTTTGGAACAACAAACGCAGCAGACATGAGTTAGGAAGGATCAATGGATTCACAAAGGCGCTGTCACAAAGTTGTTTTTTGCGAACGCGTGGAGTGGACAAAGGCGCTTATAACGGCCTCTCGGACTGCGCTACTGATACTATTATTGAATGCACTTTTTCTCGTTCCCACCAACTTGAATGTGCATGCCAGTTCAAATACTCCCGGTTTTAGCAACGTAGAGGCAGTTGTATTGTCGGTTACGATCGACACTGCCAGCGCGCGTGAACTCGGACTTGATGACGCAATCAACCTCTCACAATTGGCGGCTCTGCATGTTCGCAGCCAACTTGGCGACGCGTTGGCGGGGCGCAAAGTCATACCTGAGCTAGGGCTCCCGTTGCCGGAAGG
>JBCDDQ010000153.1:0-11471 GCA_039180225.1 Pseudomonadota bacterium | reverse complement strand
ATCCACGCCCATGGTCAGGCCTGCCTCTTCGCACCAGTGCTGGAACAGCTTGCGGCCTTCAGCATCCTCATCAGTGACCGTTTGCCGGTTGCTGCCGCCCGCAATGCCGGGGCCGATTTTCGCGATCTCGTGGATGGTGTCCCAGAGACGGTCGCCGTTCAGTCTTAAATTCTCACCAGGAGCCGACATGGCCTCGTTTCCTCATGCAAAGCACTATGCTGCTGAGCGGCAAGCTAGCAGGTTTGCCCACGCGCTCAAGCCGTAATGTGCTCCGCCTCGGCCATCAGCTGCAACCGGCACTTCTGCGCTGCGGCAATGTGGGCCCGCGCGGCGTCTTCTGCATCTTTCGGTTTGCGCGCGCGAATGGCGCTGACAATCGCCTCATGCTCGCTGAGCGCCGAGGCCGGGCGGCCCGGCACTGCATAAGTCGTGCCCCGCAACAAGGCCAGCGCGTTGCGCAGTTGCTCCAGGGTTTGCAGCAAATAGCGGTTGTGAGCCGCCGCGTAGATGGTCTCGTGAAATCGGCGGTTCACCCTTGCCAGATCTTCCACGGAACTCTCAACGTCTGCGCTGCGGGCGAGGAGTTGCTCCAGCAGATCGATCTCCGGCTCATCAATATGCCGGGCTGCCAGTCGCGCCGCTGTCCCTTCCAAAGCCTGGCGCATGGCATAAAGCTCGTTGATCTGTTGGCGATCAAGATCTGCAACAACCACACCGCGCCAGGATTGAAAGGTCAAAAGCCCCTCTGTTTCCAGGCGCCTGAAGGCCTCGCGCACGGGCGTGCGCGAGACGCCGAGCCACGTGGCCACTTCGGTTTCCGTAATCCGCTCGCCGGGTGCATAGCGGCGTTTCTGGATCGCTTGCAGGATCTCACGCCGAACCTGCTCGGCCCGGGGCGAGCTGCTCTTTTTGTCCGCGAGGTTTGCGGCCCCGGCGCTCATTCTGCAGCCGGCTCAAGTTGCGCGACGGACGCGCCCGCCGATGTGCCGGCGATCTTGCCAAACACCGAGCCTGCCATCAGGCCCGTTCCACCGGGATAGTTGAAGTAGAAGAGCCCGCCAACAAGCTCGCCGGCCGCATAAAGCCCGTTGATCGGCTTCAAGTCGGTGTCCAGCACCTGGCCGTCCGTGTCGATGCGCAGTCCGCCGAAAGTGAAGGTTACACCGCAGGTAACCGCGAAGGCCTCGAACGGCGGCTCGTCTATCGTGTTCGCCCAGTTGGATTTGGGGACGGACAAGCCAATCGTGCCGCGGCCATCCTTCACGTTCGGATTAAACGGCACATCCGCCATCACCGCTTCATTGTATTCGCGTACGGTCTTAAGGGCGCATTCAGCATCGACACCTTCAAGCTTGGTGACCAGTTCCTCCAACGTGTCGGCGCTTACCTTTGTCACCTGGCGGATGCGATATTCATCTCGTTGCAGGTGCTGGGTTTTCCGGTCGAAGATCTGCCATGCGAACTGCCCGGGCTGGTTCAAGATCACCGCGCCATACTTGGCATAGGTGTAGTTGCGGAAGTCGGCGCCCTCGTCCACGAACCGCTCGCCGCGTGCATTGAGCATGATTGCGAATGGATAGGAATGCTTCTGAAATCCATCGCCTACGGCCAGATCGCCAAACTCTGGCGCATTCCGGTCCCAGCCCACGGCGTGACATCCGGACCAGTGGCCGAACGGCGCTGCTCCAATATCGAGGGCCATGCGGATGCCATCGCCTGTGTTGAAACGCGAACCGCGCACCTTAGCGAGATCCCAGCCAGGCCCCAGATACCGGGCGCGCCATTCGTGATTGGCCTCAAAGCCCCCACTGGCGAGGACAACCGTCCGGGCGCTGAGCACTTCGCGCGATCCATCTCGCTGGATCTCGACCCCCTTCACAGCGGTTTCGTCTGCAATGAGGGACAGGGCACGCGTGTTGTAAAGCACTTCGATCCCGGCATCGGTTGCCGCCTTGGTCAATCCGTCCACCAAGCCTGGTCCGCCACCCCAGGCTTCCACGGTCAAGCCGCCCCAAAACTTGAAACGGCCGTCGACCTTGAAGGCTTGGCGTCCCCAGATAGGTTGAAACCGAATGCCTTTTGCGCGCATCCACAAGAGGGTCTGCTTGCTGCGGCGGATCAAGAGTTCGGTGAGATCGGGATCGCACCGGTACTCAGTGATACGCCCCATGTCATCGAAGAACTGATCTTCCGTGTACGTTCCGAAATCTGTCTGTTCGACCTCTTCATCTGTGAGGTCCGGCATGAGGCGCCGGAGATCTTCAAGGCCGTCATAGACACAACGGATGGCCCCTGCCGTGAAGCGGCTGTTGCCGCCGGCCTCGTCTTCCGGCGCGCGCTCCAGCACGACCACTGACGCACCTTGCTCACGCGCTGCCAGGGCGGCACAGAACGCGGCGTTTCCGCCGCCAACGACAATCACGTCAACTGGATCTTTGGCCATGGCTTATGCGTCCGTTCTCATTGCAATTGAAATTGTACGCAATTGTATACAATCTTGGTTGCGACATTGTAAACGCACAACACGCGGGCCCGTGCGGGGCATTGATCAGGCGATCTGCCCCGTGGTGGCACGGGAGTTGCGTGCGCTCACACATGAGCCCTTCAGCGTCCACAAAGAAAGCGCTTGGCAAACGTCCTTAACAAAAGGTTAAATGCTGAAGACGGGTTGGTTGCGTTTGGGAGTTGAGTAATGCGTTCTGGAATAATGCGCCAAGGTGCGCTCCACATGCTTGTGCTGGCTGGTGTTTTGAGCGTCACGAGTTTGGATGCCCTGAGTGCGTTGAGAGGCGATGGCCCGTTGCCCGATGAGAACACGCCGCTGGCGACCTCTCCTGTGACGGCACATGGCAATGTCAACTTCATTGAAATCGACCTTAACTTTGACGGCCGCAAGGATTTGGCTGTTGTGCAGCGCGACGAGCTGACCGCCAAACCTGAGGTGACCTACTTCCTCTATGACGAGATGCAAAACCGGTTCACCCGCAATCAGGCCTTGGGAGACCTGTTCTCTCCGGAGTTTGATGCCCGCGCAAAACAGGTGAGAACAGGCTGGCGCACAAGCGGCGGTCTGAAGATCTCGGAAGTTTATGGCTGGAGCAGCAATCGCCTGAAACTGTTGGAGCGCAAAGAGCTCAATCTCAAAACCCAGGAATGCCGTGCCACGCGATTTGCCTGGATAAACGAGACGAAATGGGCGCTGGCTGAGCGCGAGTGTTAAGAATTACCGCCGCAATTGGAGCCACAGCGCAGTAAGGTGATCTTATCCTTTGTCTGATAGTCTATTCCACAAGATTGGAACAACTATGAGCAGACCGTCGTTGATTGTAATTGCGACCTTCGTGAGGATTGTCCTCCTTGTGATTGCTTGTGGCATTGCGCTTTTCGACAAAATCCGCTCCCTGAAAACCCTCGTTCTCGCCAGCATGTTTCCGCACTCCCACAAGCCGGGCGCCAGATCGGCAGACGCAGAACAGACCGGCATGATGAGAATGTCCGACGGGCCACGCTAAGCCCCGGACAACAAGGAGACATGGGCCATGACGGCCGAGTTTCAATATATCGTGGCGCCGGAAGGCGAAGTTCTGTTCCGCGAGGATGACGAGGGCGATTGCGCCTATATCATCGAAACGGGCCGAGTCCAGATTTCCGTTGAACGCGGTGGCAAGTATGTGGAAGTGGCCACCCTCGGCCGCGGCGAGATCGTCGGAGAAATGGCGATCATTGCAGCCGGACGGCGATCCGCCACCGCCATCGCCCTGGAAGACTGCAAGCTGCAGCGCATCGAGGCCGAGCAGT
The DNA here is from genome assembly GCA_039180225.1 of Pseudomonadota bacterium. GTDB lineage: Bacteria > Pseudomonadota > Alphaproteobacteria > Rhizobiales > CAJQND01 > JAAEUE01. The sequence goes on along the minus strand of JBCDDQ010000153.1, from coordinate 7,673 downwards.
TCAAATCCCGCCTGGCGACCATGGATCCGGTTATGCGCATGCTGATTGAGGTGATCCTGTCGCGATTCAGGACAACCCTGAAACAGATTGAAAAAGCGCCGCCGGAGCTGCGCAAGCTGGCTCTGGCGCCGCAGCCCCATACGGCGGAGGCGATGAAGAACCTGCGCCTGGAAAGCGAGATCGCCGCTGCGGTCAAAAACGATCAGTTCGTGCCCTATTATCAGCCCATCGTCGATCTCAGATCCGGCAAGCTCGCCGGCTTTGAAGCGTTGATCCGCTGGGTGCATCCTGAGCGCGGCGTGGTGTCGCCGGGCGTGTTCATTCCCATTGCTGAGCAAAGCGAACTCATCACCCAAATCACCAATGCCTGCCTCATGAACGTGTGTAAGGACATTCACGAGTTGCGCAAAGCATGCTTACGCAACATTGAGCACGTGGACCTTGTCTTTGTGGGCATCAACGTGACCCCGCGCGATCTTGACCGCCCCGGCTTTTTGAACTGGCTGCAGACCATCCTGGTCGAAAACGGCCTCTCCACCGACATGCTGAAGCTTGAGCTGACCGAAAGCTCGGTCATGACCAACCTGGAGCGCGCCGGCACCGTACTCAGCAAGCTGCGGCAGCTGGGCTTTGGCGTGGCGATCGATGATTTCGGCACAGGCTATTCCAGCATGAGCCATCTTACCCAGTTGCCCATCTCAACCCTGAAGATCGATCGTTGCTTCGTGGAGGCGATGGAACACAGCGAGCAGAACAAGAAGATCGTGCAAACCATTCTGAGGCTTGCCGAAGAACTCGCCATTCCCGTGGTGGCCGAAGGCGTTGGATCAAAACAGACGGAGCGCTTTTTGGCGGCGCATGGTTGCACCTATGGCCAGGGATACTTCTACTCTGAGCCGGTGCCTATGGAGCGCGCCATAAAGATCGCGCATGACTGGCCGAACGGGGCCGGTGTTGCCTCACTTGAAATCAGCAAGAGCGCTTAGGCGCAAGCCTACGCACTTTCTCAAACGGCTGCCCGGTCAGCCCGCTTGAGACATTGACCATGTGCGACCGTCAGGCCTCGTCGGCACTGACCACGAGCTCCTGATCGGGTTTCAACAACTCGCCATCGCCTTCCGACAAGGTCTTGATGTCTTGCTCCAGCAGCCATGGGATCTCATCTTGCGGCCGCGGGCGCGAATAGTAGAAGCCTTGCGCTTCAGAACAGCCCTCAATCCGCAAGTACGTGAGTTGGTCTTTGGTCTCCACGCCCTCCGCGGTGGTGTCGATGCCCAGGCTGCGGCCAAGACCGACAACAGCGCGGACGATGGCGGCCGCTTCGGAGTTGGTTTCAAGGTCGGAGACAAACGAGCGGTCGATCTTGATCTTGTCGAACGGGAAGCTTCTGAGATTGCCCAGGGACGAGTATCCGGTGCCGAAATCGTCCATGGCGATCCTGACGCCCAGCCCTTTCAGGCGGTAGAGCACTTCCATGGTCTCGTTGGTGTTCTTAAGCAGCACCGTTTCGGTAATCTCGAGCTCCAAACGCTCCGGCGGAAGACCGGTGGCCTCCAAGGTATCGGAGACCAGTTGCACCAGACCCGGCTGCTTAAACTGTGCCGGGGAGAGGTTGACGGCAACCTTCACCGGTTTGCTCCAGCTTGCGGCAATCTCACAGGCGTTGCGCAGCACCCATTCACCAACCGGCATAATCAGGCCGGTTTCTTCGGCAATCTGGATGAAGTCGTCAGGCGATACCAAACCGCGTTCTGGATGGTTCCAGCGGATCAGCGCCTCAAAGCCGGTGATCTCGCCGATAGACATATTGATCAGCGGCTGGAAGTAAAGCTGCAACTGGCTCTTGCCGAGCGCTTGGCGCAGATCAATTTCGATCTGGCGACGCGCGAGCGCAAGCTCATCCATCTCGCGGGCAAAGAACCTGTAGGTATTGCGGCCATCCTCTTTGGCCCGGTAGAGCGCAAGGTCTGCGTTCTTAAGCAGGCGGTCCGGCTCATCGCAATCGCCGGATGACAGGGCGATGCCTAAGCTGGCGCCAATGATGGCTTCCTGGCCATCCATGTCGATAGGCTTGGAGAGCGACGACAGAACGCGCCGGGCGATGTTGTGGATAATGTCTATGTCCTCAAAGTCGGCCAGCACGATCGCAAATTCATCACCGCCGAGGCGGGCAATCGTGTCGATTTCCCGAAGCTCAATCTTCAAACGGTCAGAGACGGTGCGCAGCAGCATGTCGCCGGCCGGGTGGCCCAGGGTGTCGTTGACGTTCTTGAAGTGATCCAGGTCGAGGCAGATCACCGCGATGTTGGTGCCGTAGCGGCGGGCCTGCGCCAGCGCCTGCTCCACACGGGTGCGGAACAGAACCCGGTTCGGCAGTCCGGTCAGGCCATCATGCAGCGCCATGTGATGGATGCGCGCTTCGCGTTTCTTGATCTCCGTCACGTCCGTGTAGAGCACCACCGTGCCCCCTTCCGGCGTGCGGTGTTCGTTGATCTGGACCCAGCAGTCATCAGACAGCTGACGCTCGATCACCGAGTGCGTTGTGGACCGGTGATGCTCCAGCCGCTCTTCGATGCGCCCTTGCAGCGAGCGGGTGCTCAGCGCACTGTCGGCACCGCAGCACAGTTCCGCCTTCACAATCTCCGCATAGTCGGCGCCAACAACAGCAACCTCGGCAATGTCGGGATAGAGTGCCAGGAAGTGGCTGTTGCTCAAGATAAGCTTGTCGTCCGCGTCGTACATGAGCAGACCTTGAGACAGAGATTCCACGATCGCGCTTCTGGTGCGGGCCTCAGTCTCGGCTGCTTCGGTCTCAGCCTGCTTAATCCGCGTGGCATCAAGAATAACGCCCGTCCATAGGACAGTCCCATCGGGCTGCGCTTCGGGATGGGCTATGGCGTGAGTGTATTTCTTCTCGCCTTCAGCCGTTACGATGGACGCTTCCACATCCCAGGTTTCCAGGGTTTTGGAGGCATCCAGCAAGCGCTGGCGGAAGGTGTCGCGGTATTCCGGTGCGAAGACGTTGAAGAGCGCCTTCGGATTGGTCAGAATTTCCTGCGCGGACACGCCGAACAGGTCATGGGCGGACTCACTGATGTATTCATAGTAGATTTCCCCATCAGGGTGCACCCGGCGCTGGTACACAACGCCCGGAATGGTCTCCGCGAGCGAGGAAAACTGGCTGTCCTGGTGGCGCACCTGATTGGCGGCAACCGCTGGCGCTGGCGCCGGTTGACTTTTGCCGCGCTCCACGCCCTGCAAAAGCAAGCTGATCAGCGGATTAATGCTGAAAAATACCAGCTTATCCTTGGCTTCGAACTCACATGTCTTAAAGAACAGCAAATAGATATAGCCGTGCACCGTATCGGTTTGCACGTCGCGTAATTCCTCACACCAGTAATCGCCGGAAAGCGCGCCATCGTCACCGGGCGTCATGCTCTCCTGCAGCCTGAAGTGTGCATAGGCGTGCTTGGCATCAACATTACTGAAGAAGTTGACCACCGACGCTTCCGCAGCACCTGGCATGGAATAGCGTAGCTCTTGGATATTGGCCTGTCCGGCCTCATCCACTGGCACCACCGCGCAACATTCGGCATCGAACGAGTGCCGGATTTGCTCCAGGGCCTTGTCGAAGCATGCCGCCGACGTGCCCTCATTTAAAATCAAATCCAACAGTGCCGACTGAAGGCTGATCTTTTCAGCATAGCCCACAGCTTCGTCGCGAGAACTCTCCTGGCTCGTTTGAGCCTCAACGTCCCCGTTCACCATTGCAACATTCGATGTCTCTTGCATCAGATGCCAATTTCCCCATCAATCCAGAGGAAATTCCCCTAACTGTATTCTCTGTTTCCGGTTCTTGGGCGGTGGGAGCACATTCTCAGTGCTCCCACGCACCACAAGGTAACCAACCAACGTTCTCAACAAGTCCGTCTAGTTCGTGGTGCGCTTGCCTTGCGAGCGCACGCTCTGTCCGTCATAGTCGTAGATGAAGTTCGCGCCTTCAACGAAGCTGAACGGCATCTTCAAACCAATTTCACGAACCTTACGGAAGTTGATCGCAATATCCGGAGGCGAGACGACGCCCACCTTTAGATCGCCAACCTTGACCTTGCCTCTCAGCACCTTGATGCCGTAGAGCGCCGCTAGGTGGGCGTTACTTTCGAAGCTGATGCCGATGGACATGGCCGCACTGGCATCGCCTTCCTGAACCACTTCCGGCACAACACTGAGAACCGGAACCCGGTCTGCGTTGGCGTTGATGGTCTGGATTTCGCGGAACACAGACGTGCTGCCGGTAATCCAGAACAGGGAGTTGTTGAGGTTCGGGTCGTTCTCACGCATCTTCTCAACGGCTCCGCGCACCATGGTGGCAAGCTCAGAACGGGCATTCTCCGTCTGCTGAACCTTCAGGTCCATGACCTCCACACCTTTTCTGACGGCAGTTTCGCGCATGGGCTTAAACTGCGTCTGCATGGCGCTCACATTGTTTTGGTCCACGAGGATGGCCAGATTCTTCAGGTTCGGGCGAAGCTCGTGGATATATGCCATTTGGGCTTCAACCGGCATGTTCAGCGAGGTGAACGCGAAGTTTGTGCCGGTGCCCAATTCGTAGCTGGGGGTTTGCCCCAGAACCACAGGATCCTTCGAGGTTATCGAAACAACCGGCAGTTTGCCGTCCTTGTAGTTCTTCCAGAGCCATGCAGTGGACTGCGAGCCCATGGAGTAGATCAGATCAACTTCCATGCTTTCCGCAAGAGCCAACGCCTTGCGGCCGTTTTCATCATTGCGGTTGAAGTTGATAACGGTGATCTCAGCTGTGATGTTGCGCTCGGCAAAAAGCTTGAGGATCTTGCTGATGGCCACGTCATAGGCTGAAGACGGGCGCGGGTAGATGACCATGAGCTTCCACTTCGGGTTCTCGATCACACCGCCGCTGCCGTCAGGCCGGCGCATCTTGATCACCACCTTATCGGGGTGGGAGTAAGAGCCGATGATGGACCAATGCTTCAGCACGCTTTCTTTAAAGCGGAACCAGTTGGCATAAGGTGCATCATCCTCAACGAACGCGCCGAAGCCGGCGGCCATTGCTGGCGCGGTCGGCGCCATAATTCCAAATCCAAGGGTGCTGGCCACAGCAAGTACGCTGACGAGCCTTCCCCCTCGGTTTTTGAGCCATGTGAGGGCTCTTCGACAGATGTCTGGTTTGAACATAACGATTACCTCATTCAGGTCGTTGGTTGGGTTAGTTTTCGTCTCTTTCATCAGAACTTCTCTTTCTTATTGCGCGGGTTGCGGGGAAACCGGAGCCGGGTTCCCTGCCTCTGCGGGAGTTTCAGATTTGCTTTCCTTTTTGGAACGGCCCGGGCGGACGTCTGCACCGATCACGAAGATCACGGCCAGCACGGCGATAACGAAGCCGACAATGCCCATGGCGGACCAGGAGAAGTCCGTCCAGATCAGCAGTTGGCCAATGAAGATCGGTCCAGCCACGTGGCCGACACGTTCTAAGAAGCGATAGGTTGCCGTTGCGGTGCTGGTGCCGATCTGGCGGGCCAGCTGGGATTCTGCAACAAAGGTGACCACGGGTGCGTTGATAAAGCCGTGGGCAGCGCCAATCAGGACCACGCCGAAGACCAGCAATATGGTCTCTGTATAGGCCGGTACCGTTTCAGGATTGAAGGTTCCACCAAGGCCCATGAGCGCCAAGCCAAAGCCGCTGACAAGCGCACCAGCCAGAAGGACGGAGAAGGCATCACCATTGCGGTCCACGTGGAGCGCTACAAACTTACTGGAGGCCACCACGGAGATGGCATAGATCATGATGATCTGTCCGATATCTTCCTGTGGATACCCGCTCTTGGCGAGCAGCAACGGCAGAGCGAAGGTGATGACACCGGTCAGGACCGCTTTGGCGGGAACGCCAATGGTGGCCATGGTGTTGAGGAAATCAATGTTGCGGACAGCCCGCCCGAGGCTCTGAACCAGATCGCGCGCCGGAGCAGAGGAGGAATCCGAAGTGACCTCTTCTGAAATCGGCGGAACGGCAACCACAGCGTAGAGTGCAGAGACCACACCAATCGCGGCGGCTAGAATGAACACGCCGGTCGTGCCCATGTAGCCCACCAACAGCGAACCAACGGCCATGCCGGAAATCATCCCGCCTTGGAAGCCATACACAATGATGGCTGCAGCCTGGGTTTTCTTGCCAGGAGGTGCAACGGCCAGAAGATAAGACTGAACACCGATGAAAAGCAGACCTTGTCCAATACCGGACAGACACCGGGCCGCCATAATGGCCATGAATTCCGGGAAGAACGCCAAGGACGCCAGCCCTGCTCCAGCCAGAAGCAAGCCAATGTACATGAGCGGCTTCGGCCCGATGCGTTGCGCGGCATAACCCGCCGGCACCAAGGTGAGAGCAAAGAACAGGTAAAACCCGACGAACGGCGCAGAGGCCCAGGACGTGGAAACGCCTGCATCCAACACGGCTCCTTGCACGAATTGCGGCAGGAAGGCGTAGGTCAGGTGTTCAAGCAACACGCCCAAGAAGAAGACCGGCCTCACATAATTGAGCATCCACTCGTTTGGACCGTCCCGAATGGATTCAGCTGAATCGGGTTCGCCCGGCGGCATCTCGTCCATCGGGCGGCGCACGGCCCCGCCAAGCTGGAAGAAGAGGCTGGCCAGGAATGCGGACGCAATGAACAGAGCCGCAAAGTTCTTCACACTCCGGGTGATCTGCCCGGTGACCACGTCGCTCGGCAGCTCAACCGCAACCCTCACGGCGCGGGAACTGTTTTCCGGCGTGAGATCCACCACATATTCGTAGTGGCTTTCAGATTCTTTCCACTGCCGACCGATCAGGTTGCGGTCGGTGTGAATAACGATCCGGTTGTCCACGGTCAGGGAGGCGGCGCTGATGTCCGGGTTCAGTTTCAGATACTCACCGAACGTGCGGTCTAGGCCCTGGATCTCGTCAATGTTGATGTTGAAGGCCACCACATCGCTCAAGCGCTGGCCCAACGATCCGGCCAACGCGCGGGCCTTAGCCTGTGCGCCGTCGGAATAAAGCGTGATCAGCGTGACGATGACGCCCGCTGAGGAAACAATGAAGACAATGCCGAAAGCCAATTGCGCCCATGGCACGCGGGTGCGCCAGCGCCGTGGACCCAATATGCCGATGAAAAGCGCATAGATGAACGCAGCAATGGGCGCCGCATAGAAGAGACGCTGGAAGTAGCGGTCGACCCGGTCGGTTACAACGGTTTCGGCCATGCTGATGGCCAAAGCGCCCACATCTTCAAACTTGTTGCTGAGCGGAACAATGATCCGATAGTGGCCGTTCGCGCTCAAAAGCTCGTAGTCCTTGCTCTTGGAGCCAGTGGCAATGACTGTTGTGCCTTTAGTGGCTTCGTTGCCCAGGGAGCGGCCCTGCTCGCGCTGGAACTGCTCATACTCGTGAGGAGCCGGCAGCTTAGCCAGGATGGCCGGATCGCCGACTTTAAAGACGATATTGCCCACATCGTCGTAGACAACCAGGGAACCGATAGCGGGATCAGACTTAAGCGCGGGCTCGGCGAGGGTGTTGAAGCCCACAAATTGGCGCAGTTCCAGACCAGACAGGAGCGGTGCCTGCATAGCCTTTTGAACAACGTGAACCTGACCGGAAAGCT
>JBCDDQ010000152.1:0-11512 GCA_039180225.1 Pseudomonadota bacterium | reverse complement strand
CCAGATCTCGTTGTTCAAGAACTCCTGGAGCGCAAAGCTGAAGTTCGGCTGTTCCGGATCCAACCGCTCGCCCGAGAAAGCCAACCCGATGGCGCCGAACAGACTGTAGTCGCGCAGCTTGCTGTCAAAATCGAACCAGAAATACTTCCAGCCCACCGAATAGCGATGCACCTCCGCCTTGGTCTTGTAAACCTGAAGACGCTCATAAAGCGAAGGGCGCACCTCAACCTTGCTCTCGCTCACCCGGATCCAGCCCGGCAGGCCGGCTTGGCTGGATTCGTGGCCCTCAATGTAGGGTTTGCCTTGGGCGCTGACCCGAAACGTGAGCGGCTGGGACAGCTCTTCATGGGTCATCACGACCCGGTCCTTGAAGAAGGTGATGGTGCTGCCATTGGCGAACGTGACGGTCTGCGCGCCATCCGCCCCTGGCACCAGCCAGGATGGCGGCGTCTGGTACACATGGCGCCAGCCGCCTTCAAATGAGGCCTCCACCTTGCCTGGTTCCTTCCACTTCATGGTCACGTGGTCTTTATGGGCATAGGTGTCGAGAACGAACATCGAAGCCCGGGTCGGGTTCCATTTCTGGACGATGCTGCCAATATCAAACTGAATGAACGAGGCAATGAGATAGAGTGCAATCAGGGCCATGCCACCGAACATGAGCCGGCTCTGCCGCGTTGCGTGCGCCTCAATGGCCTCGCGCTTTTCGTTCACAGTGTTGTTGGTCAGAGCCGCTGATGCCGTCATTTGACCTCTCCGATCAAATGATGGCGCACATAGGATGACAGGTAGTCGAGCGCGACAATGGTCAGGACCAAGAGCATGATGATGGCCACAACTTCATCGCCATAGCGCCACTGGATCATTGTATTGAGCGCCTCGCCGATCCCGCCTGCTCCAACGAAGCCAAGGATGGTGGACGCCCGCACATTGATCTCCAACCGCAGCATGCCATAGGACAGAAAGAGCGGCATGACCTGTGGGAACACACCGAAGCGTACCCGGGAAATCCAACTGGCGCCGCACGATTGCAAGCCCTCAAGCGGCTTTGGATCGATGTTTTCAATCGCCTCGGAAAACTGTTTGCCCAGCGCCCCGGTCGTGTGGATCGTGATCGCGATGATCGCCGGCAAAAGGTTCTTGCCCATAAGGAACAAGAACACCATCGCGATGACCAGTTCAGGGAACGAGCGGGCGAGATCTAAAATGCGCCGCACCACCAGCACGATCCACGCATTCTTCACCAGGTTCTTGCTTGCAAAACACGCCAGGATCAGCGCCAAAAAGAAGGACACAAAGGTTGAGAACAGGGCAATGTTGATGGTCGAGATCATCTCCGGCAGATGTTTGACCAGCAACGGCCAAAAGCTCCAGCCTGCCTGCCAGGCTTCGGAGACCATGTCGGCAGGGTAGTCGAAGAAATTGTCGATGCCGCGGCTGAAGGAGCCGGCATTGTAGTCATTGGCCACCTTCACACCGGTGGTGATGACCAGGGCGGTGATGCCAATGGCGATAACAGAATAAATCAGCCGAAGCCGCGATGTGTTTTTCAGCTCGGCTTCTAGCTGCGTGAGGTGTGCCGGGAGAATGGCGGCTGGTGCGGACATCGTCAAAGATCTTAAAAATTGCGGTGTGAGGGTGACGGGGGCACAGGTGCCCCCGCCGCGGCGTGATCTGAGATCAGATCAGTTCTTCTTCTTCGCTTCGATCTTGGCTTTGCGCGCCTTCACAACCGACTCGTAGAACGAGTGGTCAACCGGGATCCAGGCCTTTACAACGCCGTTGGCAATATCTTCAGAGCACTTCGGATCGTTTTCGTGGATCCACTGCTTCATGCCAACCATCACGTCTTTGGCTTCTTTAGGCAGTTTTTTCGGCATCACAATCGGGCCGTTTGGAATCAGCTTGGAGGACCAAACCTGAACGATATCGTCCATGTTCAAGATGCCTTTATCGACCATCTTGCGCAGATTGCCGGAGGAATAGCCTTCAGACCATTCACCCACACCGGACACCCAGGTCACGGCCGCATCGATGTCGCCGTTCAAGACGGCCAGAACACCGTTTTCGTGGCCCCCCATAAAGCCGGTGGATTTGAAGTCTTGTTCAAAGTTGATGTTGTACGGGGCTTCGGCCAGCTCGATTGAGGGAATGAGGTAACCGGAGGTGGAGTTGGGGTCAGCAAAGCCAAGACGCTTGCCCTTAACATCGTCCAGGCTGGCGATGCCGCTGTCTTTGCGGGCCACCATCACGGAGTAGTAGCCGGTATCGCCGGACGGTTGCATGCGGGTCAGAACCGGTTCAACAGCGTTCGGGTCTTGCAGGTAAATCCCGGCATAACCGGAAGAGCCGAACCATGTGTAGTCCAGGTTGCCGCCGAGCATGGCTTCCATTGTGCCGGCATAGTCTTTGAACGTAAACATCTTGGCAGGCACCTTGTAGGCCGCTTCAATGTAGTCCTTGAGGCAGGCGTTCCGGGCAATGATATCTTGCGCAGCTTCATCGCCAAGGAAGCCAATCCGGAACTCCGGCTGGACTTTACTGAAGTCCATGGTCGGTCCCTTATAGTCGATGGCAAAAGCAGCGCCAGCGGTGCCGACTATGACGATAGACGCGGCTGCTGCCGACTTGAAGATGTTGCGGATCATGTCACTCTCTCCTGTTTCAACATGTACGGATTTGCAAAAATCCTTCGCGACAGCCGTTGAATTACTCGGCTGCCTTCAGTGGGGCCTCTCCCAGTGAAGTGGATGTGATGGAGGCTTCGAAGGCCTCATCGGCTTCTGCGCCATAGATTTCGCGCGCCTGCTCGTCGCTCAGTTGCGCAGGCGTGTCATCGAACACGATTGCGCCGGCCCGCATACCGATGATGCGGTCGCAATAGGTGCGCGCCGTGTCGAGCGTGTGCAGATTGCAAACAACCGTGATCCGTTCCTCACGATTGATCGATTGCAGCGCTTCCATCACGAGCCGTGCATTGAGAGGATCGAGCGAAGCAATCGGCTCGTCCGCCAAGATGAAATGTGGCCGCTGCATCATGGCCCGGCAAATGGCCACCCGTTGCTGCTGGCCACCGGACAGGGTCTCAGCGCGCTGGAGCGCGGCCTCGGACACGCCGAAGCGATCCAGCAGGTTTAGCGCTTCATAGCGTTCTTCCTGGGTGAAGAGCTTCAAGCAAGAGCGCAGCACGGATTGGCTGTTGAGACGGCCCAATATGACGTTTGTCAGCACATCGAGCCGGGGCACCAGATTGAACTGCTGGAAGATCATGGCGCAGTCGCGCTGCCAATCCAGCTTGCGTCGGCCGGTGAGCGCGAGCACATCTTCCCCGTTCAAGCTGACGTCGCCGGCAGTGGCGTCCGTCATTCGGTTGAGAATGCGCAACAGTGTCGATTTCCCGGCACCGGAACGGCCAATGATGCCAATCATTTGGGGCCCATCGACGTCGAACGACACATCGTTCACCGCCGTGACGGCGCCAAATTCCTTCGTGAGTTTGTTGATCTTCAGCACACCTACCCCACATCTTTTGTGGGATCATTTAGCGTGCGTTCACCTCAGTAATGTTGCGGATCGGTGTCAGTTGAGTGACAGCAAAACATGAGCCCTGCACCACGACTTCGCAACGAAATTTCTGCCCTGAAGACAGAGGCTTAGTTGTTAGACGTGCGAAAACGTCGCGGAATCGCACTTTGAGATGACAGTGGAAAACTCAGTTCGCGGACCGGTAGATTGCCGCAGCAATGTCGCCTTCCAGCGGGAACGACAACATACCCAGCACAGAATATCCCAACGCCCAGGGCATCACGTAAAACCGCACCATGAAGAAGAACCAAGCCACAAACAGCGGAATGGTGATGTCGATGAGAAAGCCCGGCGTGATGGGTTTGAAGAGCTTCAGGATCGGGTCGGTGACGCGCACGAAGAACTTCATAAAGAAGAAGTCCGAATCCACCGGCAAAAACACGTTCATGGCTGAGCGTGCAATCAGGGTCCACATGATCATGCCCAACACATAGTCGAGCGCCAGAACCCAGATGGGAAAATTGCCGAACATCGCCCCTCACCGCAAAACATAACCGGGGGCGGAACCGGAGCTCCGCCCCCGCTCGTTTGTCAAGTCACTCGAGGCTTATTGCTCACGGCTCAAGATCGCCGCACCTGACGGGATACGGGTTTCATCAACCATGCGCTGGGTCTCCTCATCCGGCTCTTCGGTCATCAGCGAGACGACAACCATCGCGATCAGGCTGACCGGCATACCGATCATGCCAAAGCGCAAGCCATCGAGGCCGAGGATCTTGGTGCCACCATTCTGTACGTAGATCAGATAGAGGGCACCGGCCGCAAAGCCACACAGCATGCCCGCAATGGCGCCTTGCCGGTTTGCCCGTTTCCACCAGATGCCAAGCACCAGTGGGAAGAACAGACCGGAGTTCGCAAAGCAGAACGCCCAGGCGACGGCCCCCAAAATCCCGGTGAGCTTCATGGACGCCACCAAAGCGCCCGCCGCACCGATACCGATCAGCAACACACGTGCCACCACCAGGCGGGTCTTGGTGTCCGCTTTCGGGTCGATGATCTTGTAGTAAAGATCGTGGCTGAGTGCGTTGGCGATCGCCAGCAGAAGGCCGTCAGCGGTGGACATGGCTGCCGCCATACCGCCCGCGGCCACGAGGCCCGAGATCACATAAGGCAGGCCGGCAATTTCCGGGGTCGCCAGAACAACGATACCGCTTCGCATGAAGAACTCGTTGATCTGCAAGATCCCGTCGCCGTTGCCGTCCGACACCTTCAGCATGCCCACGTTGGTCCAGTTCTTGATCCACTCCAGGTTGTTCACCTCAGCAATGGACTTGCCAATGACGCTGGTCGCCAGATTTGGATCCAGCAACTGCAGCTTCGTCAGCGTGGCCAGAGCCGGCGCCGTGAAGTAGAGCAGGAAGATGAAGAACAACGACCAGCCCACAGACCGCCGCGCATCACGCACCGAGGGTGTCGTGAAATAGCGCATCAGAATGTGCGGCAGAGACGCCGTTCCGGTCATCATGCAGAGCGCAAGGGCGAAGAACTTCCACGCCGCAAACGCACCACCCGGCTCGTTGTGCAGATTGGTGAGGGCCTTCAGGCCGGCAAAGCTTTCCGTTGGCGCAGTTCCCACGCCAACTGTGCCTTCCAGCTCGGCAATACGCTGAACCGCATCTCCGTAGTTGAAGTGCGGAATGATGCCGAAGCCCTGAACGTTGGACATCCAGATCACCGGTACCAAGTAGGCGATGATCAGAACGATGTACTGCGCCACCTGGGTCCAGGTCACAGCCCGCATACCGCCCAGCATGGAGCAGAGCAGGATGCCCAACAGGCCAAACCAGACCCCCACTTCAAACGGAATCTGCAGCGCCCGCGCTGCAATGGTGCCCGAAGCGTTGATCTGCGCCGTCACATAAGTGAACGAGGCCACGACCAGCACCAGAACCGCACAGAAGCGGGCGAGGTTCCCCCCATAACGGGTGCCGATAAAGTCCGGAACCGTGTAACAGCCGAACTTGCGCAAGTAAGGCGCCATCAGCGAGTTCACCAGAACATAACCGCCGGTCCAGCCCACAACGAAGGCCAGATAGCCATGACCCCCAAAGTAGATGCCGCCAGCCAGCGCCACGAACGAGGCACCGGACATCCAGTCCGCAGCCGTCGCCATGCCGTTATAGACGGCAGGAACCTCACGGCCGGCCACATAGTAGGCATCGACCTGCATGGTTCTGGAGAGCCATCCGATCAAGGCATAGATGAACACCGTGAAGGCAACGAACAAAATCCCGATTGTCGCTGCACTTACACCCATCTGCTCAAGGATGGCCATAAGGATGATGAAGACGATAAAGCCGCCGGTATAGAGGCCGTAGACCTTACCTAGGTTGTCAATAAAGTTGCCTTGCATCTCATCGACTCCCTATTCTTCTTCATTTTCGCCGACGCCGAACTCGTCGTCGATCTTATCTTGCTGCCAATTTTGGAAAAAAATCAGAACCACGAAGATCGCGAGCGAGCCCTGGACGGCCATGTAGTATCCCAACGGGAAGCCCAAGAAGGAAATCGCGTTGAGAGTATTGGCAAACCAGTGCACCACAAATGCGAAGAAGAACCAAAGTGCCAGAACGATAAACGTCAGGTTTCTGGTTTTCTCCCAGTGCCCTTCCATTGCCTCTCGATTGTTGTCAGTCATATCTCTTTACCACCACAGTTAGAGTTTTCGAGGCTTTGCAGCCGGCAGTACCTTGGTTTACACATCTGCCGACTGCAAAACATGAAACTACTCTGCGCAAGATGCGACAATATAGACCATCGGCTAATGCGGTTAAGGGTTTGAAATCGTGGCTTTTTCCATCCGTACGCTGAAGAAAATGGTTCCAAACAAGGTTTGGGATTCGCTCACGATTCGATTCCGGAAGGGCCCGATTGACAGCGTCCAGGGCCTGACAGAGTTCGTTCAAACCCGTGCGGCCTATGTGGCCCAGACATCGCTTTACGGTTATTTGAAGAACCGGATGGGTATCAAATATCCAGAAATGTTCGCCGATGAAACCATGGCCGCCTCCATCGATCTGGCCAAGTGGCGCACCTATGGATCCTGCCTTGCCGATCTCGCCATTTTCGCCGCGGCAAGCACCGGCGCAGAAGGCCGGATGTCGGAGCAGGCAACCGCCGCACTCGCGGCGCACTGCTTCCACGCGGCGCTGAACGCCAGCTTCGAGGATCCTGGCGCCCAGGACCTCATGGACGAAATCGCCGCGCAGTTCGAAGCCAGGGCCGCCGACGCAAACTGGTCCACCGCCGCAGAGGGTGAAAACGCATTTGAAGCAAGCCCGGTCGATCTGGTGCGCCATGCCCCCATTGCCGATGAACTCAAGGAGCTTGACGTTGACATTGTCGTCAACTCCACGCGTTTCCGTTGGCGCGACATTCGCACGCAATTGCGCGAGCGCCTTGAACCTGCTGCGATCAGTGCGGAGTGGATCGAAGCATCGAAGACGAGCGCACATGAGACTTGATGAATACGCCGCATATGACGGGTTGGGACTGGCGGATCTTGTGGCGGCCGGCGACGTCACCCCTGGCGAACTGGCCCGCCTTGCCGCAGAAGCGATTGCCACGCTGGACCCAGAGTTGAAGGCCGTTGTGGAAGTTTACGACGACCGGATCCAAGACCTTGATGAGACAGCATTGGGCGATGGTCCGTTTCGCGGTGTGCCGTTCTTGATCAAAGATGTGGGCGGGCACGAAAAGGGGCGCAAGATCGAGTATGGCTCAAGATTGTGCGAAGGCATGGTGGCTGAGTTCGACACCAATTTTGGCAAACTGCTCAGAGCTGCCGGCCTCAATATACTGGGCCGCTCCAACACGCCGGAATATTCCATCGCCGGCTCCGCGGAAAACGCGCTTTACGGCAACACCTCCACACCGTGGCGCCTTGGACATTCAGCCGGCGGCTCCAGCGGGGGCGCGGCGGCCGCGGTGGCCGCTGGTCTGGTGCCGCTCGCCCATGGTTCAGACATAGCCGGCTCGATCCGGATCCCGGCATGCTGGTGTGGGGGCGTCGGCCTCAAGCCCTCCCGTGGGCTCATTTCAGCAGGCCCCGTGCTGGATGAGAGCGGCTTTGGCCTTGCCATGAGTTTCGTTCAGTCCAAGACGGTGCGCGATACCGCTGCCATGCTGGATTGCCTGGCCGTGCCTCAGCCGGGAGACCCGTTCATTGTTCGGCGCCCCGAAACCCCATATGCACAGGCTCTCACCGAGCGCCCACGCGGCTTGAAAGTTGCCTGGACCGCAGAGCCCTTGGCCAAGCATCCGGTGGACCGGGAGATTGCCGCAGCCACTGAGGCGTGCGCGCTGCAGCTGGAGCAGTTGGGCCACGCCGTGGAGGAGGCCAAACTGCCGTTCGATCATGAAGAGGCATCGCGCGCCATGGCCCATTTCTGGTTCTTTGGCTTTCATCAGCGACTGGAAGGATATGCCGCAAAGACAGGCCGCACGATTGGACCCGACACGTTGGAGCCGGTGGTGTTGGAAATCTACAACCTCTCCCGCCGCATGGACCCTTACCAGTTTTTGACATCGCTGGACTGGCTCAACCGGGCGCGCCGCACCCTCGGCGCCTTCTTCACAGAGTATGACGTGCTGGTCAGCCCATCATGCGCGATCCCTGCCCCACCCCACGGCCCCTACGGATTGAGCGAGCCGGGCTGGGATCCGGTGGACTATATTGTCCATGGGGATAAGCCGGTCCAGTACAGTTTCCCGTTCAACGTCACCGGCGGGCCGGCCATTTCCCTGCCGCTGGCCATGCACTCAACAGGTCTTCCGATTGGCGTTCAGCTCGCCGGAGGACCGTCTGACGATCACATCCTGCTTGGCCTGGCAGCTGAACTGGAAGACGCCCTGCCCTGGGCGCAGCGGCGTCCGCCATTGCATGTTGCCGCCGCCCATCCCACTTGAGGCGAACCGGTTCACAGAGGCGCCCGTCTGTCGGCATTCGTGCCGCGGAATCATATGCACGCTCTATAGTGCGCCCGGCGCCTGCTCAACAACCAACGGAGCCATCCATGGCCGACATGGCGGAGAAAATCATTTGGCTGGCCGGCGGCCTGCTGGTCTATGGAGCGTTCTGTTTGGTCGCAGGATATTTCGGCGCGCGTGCCAGCAAGCGCACGGGAGAGTTCTTCAGAGCAGACCGCGCCGCCTCACCCTGGACCGGTGCCTGCGCCTTAACCGCGTGCATGTTGGGGGCTTGGGTGTTTACGGCCCATCCCGGCTTGATTTACCGAGACGGCCTTCCGGCGGCTAGCCTCTTTGCAGCTGCGATCCTGCTCCCGGCTTGTGCGCTCTTGATGTTCGGCCGGCTCGCCAGCCTGGGCCAGCGCGCCGATAAGGCCAGTTTGGCCAATCTGCTCGAAGAGTATTTTCAAAGCACACACTTGCGCAATCTGGTGATCTTGGCTGGACTGGGCTTTGCCCTGCCCTTGCTTGCCTGGCAGTTCCGCGCCGCCGGCGCGCTCCTCAACTTGTTGAGTGACGACACCCTCTCCAGCACCGCCGCGATGCTCGGTGTTGCGTTTCTGGTCACATTCTATGTGGCCTGGGGCGGCCTGCGCGCGGCATTGTCCTGCGCAACAGTGCAGTTTGTTCTGTTGACGCTGGGCATCATCGCGCTCGGATGTGTGGCACTCTACTATATTGGCGGCTTTGCAAAGTTGAGTGTCGGCGTCGCGGCCCTGGCAGAGATCGATACCAACCGCACGGCCGGCAACCTCAGCCACTATCTTGCCGTGCCCGGGATACTGCAACTGGAGACGTCAGCCCGCGAGGCGGTTGGATCGGTCTGGACCGGCACCATGCTGGCCACCACCATGCTCGCGTTCACGGGGCTCATTGTCTCGCCGGTCTTTGCCACGTGCGCCCTCTGCCTGAAGGACATCAGCTCCCTGCAGCCGCGCATGATCTGGACCTCTGCGGTTTTCCTGGGGGGCATACTTTTGGTGTTCAGCGTGGCCCAGGGTTTGGGCGGCCACCTGCTGGGCGGCAACATGGCCATGTCCGATGAACGCGGCGACTTTGTCTACAACATCATGGGCGCCAACCTTGCGGGTATGGACCTCATGGAAACCGAGGGGCAGGAAAATGAGCTGGTGCCGGTGCTGATCCACTTGCTGGGCGATACCCTACCCTGGCTGTTTGCGCTGTTGACCGTTGCGGCCATCGCCGCCCTCAACGCCACAGCTGCAGCATTGTTGGTGGGGACCACAACGTTGCTCGCCCGTGCCGGCTTTGCACGCACTGACAATCTCACCGCCTCAAGGCTTCAGGCCGCCGCGGTGACCTTTACCTTAACAGCCGCAGCATTGGCATTGGCATGGGCGGAGGAGAGCGCGCAGATCACGCTGACCCACCTGGCACTGGCCATCGGAGTTCAGATGTGGCCCGCCCTCCTCGGGATGTGCTGGTTGCCGCGAGTAACCGGGCGTGCCGTGGCAGCCGGCTTGGTGTTCGGGATCATCGCGGCGTTTGCCACCGAACCCTTCGGAGTTGAGGCGCTCAGCATAACGGCATGGGGCGGGTGGCCCTTCACTGTGCACTCCGCTTTCTGGGGATTGCTCGCCAATGCTCTGACGGTGACGTGTGTCTCCGCATTAACCTCATCTCCGGAGCGCATGGCCCATCGCAAAACCTACCATGAGGATCCGGCCCCCCTGGATAACCGCGCCCTGGTTAGAGGGGCCGGCCTGATACTGGTCTGGTTGATGTTTGCCGCCGGCCCTGGAACGGTGCTGGGAACGTTTGTGTTTGGCGCCCCCGATGATCCGCAGACTTGGCTGTTCGGCCTGCCCTCCTTATGGGTTTGGCATGGGCTGTGGTGGGGTCTGGGTATCGCCCTTTTGGTCTATCTCTCCAAACTCGCACACCAAAATGCAGTTGCATCCAACTAAACCCCAAGCCGATCAAGCACCCGCAAGACCGCCGGCACGTAGCTGCGGCCAAACAGAGTGGCGTGCACCAGGTTGGGGTAGAGATTGTAGATATCCTTGCGCAGAGCAAAGAAATCCTGATCCAGCTCATAAAACGCCGAATAGGCGTCAAAAAAGCGATCGCCGAACGTGCCGAAAAGAGTGGTGAACGCAAGCTCGATCTCTCTGTGGCCAAAATAGATGGCCGGATCGATCAGCCCGACAATCTTATCGCCTTTGGCCAGAATGTTGCCCTGCCACAGATCCCCATGCAGCAGACAAGCGTGGGCCGGCTCGTCCAAATAGCGGGCTAGCCGGCCTGCCAGGGCTTCAATGCGGCTCAGCTCGCCGGCCTCCAAGGCCCCAGCGCTCAAGGCCAGGCGCGCCATGTACAAGAGGCGCTTGTGGGCGAAGAACGCAACCCAGCTCTCCTGCTCGCCATTGGGCTGCAGCAGTCCGCCAATAACCGTGTTGCGACCGTAGCCAAATCGCGCGCTCTTGTGGCTGTGCAATCGGGCCAGCAGTTCGGCCGCATGGTGCTCGTGGGCCGGCGTGCGCGGCGCCCCGTCGTTATCGATCCACTCCATGACCAATAAGGTCGGCTCGCAATGCAAGACGCCGGGGACCGGCAATTCGCTCTGCACCGCCAGTTCACGCAGCATAAAGGCTTCGCTTTCCAAGTGACCTGGAAGCGTCGGCGTTCCCGCCTTCACCAGCACAGGCGCACCGCCGACCAGCTCAACCTTGATCACCTCCAGCCCCCAGGATCGGCTGAGCGAATGGCACCGCCTGATCGAGCGCTCGAGCACAGCTTCCAAGTGTTCCGTACGGAAGGGCTGTTGCATGGGGCCGTTTACCCCCATTTGGCCAAAAGCGCGACTGCAAAGTGCCAACTGACCACAAGGGTCACCGGTTCAGGCAAGGTGTCCAGATCCAACCACCCTCGCGTTTAACTGAGATACACAAAAAGGGGTGTGAGAACTGGCGCGGCATGGTAACCAAGAGCCGCTCAT